>JBEKYO010000109.1:0-25117 GCA_049510875.1 Steroidobacteraceae bacterium | reverse complement strand
TCATCCTCGACGTGGTCATGCCGGGCATGAGCGGGTTCGATGTCTGCAGCGCGCTGCGGGCGCTGCCCGAGAGCCGGCATGTGCCGATATTGATGCAGACCAGCCTCGACGACATGCAGTCCATCACCCGCGCCTACGAAGCCGGAGCGACGGATTTCACGACCAAGGGCGTCAACCCCATGCTGCTCGCGCAGCGGGTCAAATTTTTGGTGCGCGCCAAGCAAACGCAGGACCGGCTGCGTGAGAGCGAAGCGCGCGTGCGGTATCTCGCCTACTACGACCCGCTCACGTCCTTGCCGAACCGGCAGCGGCTGCTGCAAATTCTCGATCATCACCTTGCCTGGGCGGTGCTGCGCCAGCGCGGGCTCAGCGTGCTGATGCTGGATCTCGACAATTTCTCGCGTATCAACGACACGAAGGGCCAGGCGGTGGGCGACGCGCTGCTGAAGGAAACCGCCAGCCGACTGCAGCGCTGCCTGCGCGAAATCCCAAGCGTCGGGGAGCCCATCAGCGACGATGCGGCGGCGACCGACATCACCGATTGGGTGGCGCGCATCGGCGCCGACGAGTTCGCGCTGGCGCTGCCGGGCGTGGGGACGCCGGAAGCCGCCCTGGACGTGGCTCGGCGCATTCAAGCGGCGTTGCAGCGGACGTTCGTCTTCGCACAGCAGGAGATCTCATTATCGGCCAGCATCGGCATCAGCCTGTTTCCCGCGGACGCGGCCGACGCCGAGGCGCTGGTCAAGAATGCCGACGCCGCCATGCATCATGCCAAGAGGATCGGCCAAGGGGGGGCGGAAATCTTCCAAAAATCGATCAGCACGCGGGCAGCCCGGCATCTGTCCCTGGAAGCCGATCTGCGCAGGGCATTGGAGCGCCAGGAATTTACGCTCAACTACCAGCCACGGCTGTCGCTTCTGGATCTGCGGGTCGAAGCGGTGGAGGCCTTGTTGCGCTGGTCGCACCCGCAGCGCGGTGTCGTGCCGCCCGACGAGTTCATCCCGCTCGCCGAGCAGAGCGGCCTGATCGTCGAGATCGGCGATTGGGTGCTGCGCGAGGCCTGCGCGCAGGCGCGCCGGTGGCGCGATGCGGGCGCCGAGGCGTGGCAGGTCGCCGTGAACGTCTCCGGTGTTCAATTCCGGGACGGCAGCCTGGTGCGCCGGGTTTCGAACGCCATCGATGCGGCGGGCATCGATTCGCGCATGATCGAGTTGGAATTCACGGAAGGCGCCCTGATCGAGTATTCGAGCGCGGTCGGCAAGGCCGTCAAGGGGCTGAAGGACTTGGGCGTGGCGACGGCGCTGGACGATTTCGGCACCGGCTACAGTTCCATGTCCTACCTGCGGCACTTTCCCATCGATACGCTGAAAATCGACCGCAGCTTCGTACGTGACATCGGTTCGAAGAGCGGCGGCAACGCGCCGCTGGTGGACGCCATCATCGCCATGGCCAAAAGCCTGGGCCTCGCGACCTGCGCGGAAGGCGTGGAAACCGAAGCTCAATGGCAGTATCTGCGGAATCGCGAGGCGAATCAGGTGCAGGGGTTCCTGTTCTGCCGTCCGCTGCCGATCGCGGAACTGGAAATCTGGCATAGCGAGCGGCTGCATTCCAACCAGCTGCGTACGCCGTCGGTTGCCTAGGAGCGGCCTAGCCCGGAAGGCGGTGAGAAATGCGGGCGAGGAGCCTGTCTGAGTAATCTGCGTGAGCCGCGTTGGCTGCGGGCTACGGCAGTGCGCAGCCGCTGAGTAATCTGCGTGAGCCGCGTTGGCTGGGGCCTACGGCAGTGCGCAGCCGCTCGCGTGGCCCCGGCCCCATGGATCCGCGCGACCGGGCGGGAATCCGGCTTCTAACGCGTTCGCCGCCAGATGGTCTCGGTGCCCTGTTCGTGGCGCGCGAGCACTCGCGCGAGCACGAACAACAGGTCGGAGAGGCGGTTCAAATACTTCAGGGCATCGGGCGAGACCGCTTCGATCCGCGCCAACGACCAGCAGCGCCGCTCGGCCCGCCGGCAGACGGCGCGCGCCACGTGACAGGCGGCCGCGGCGGGACCGCCGCCGGGAAGAATGAAGTCCTTGAGCGGCGGCAGGTTGTCATTGAACCCGTCGAGGCTCGCCTCCAGGCGCTCCACGTGGCCGGGGGTGATGATGCGATGTCCGGGAATGCACAATTCTCCGCCGAGGTCGAACAGGTCGTGCTGCACCTCGGTCAGGCACCCGCTCACCGCCGCGGGCAGCATGGGGCAGGCGAGCACCACGCCGAGCGCGCTATTCGCCTCATCGACCGTGCCGTAGGCCTCGACTCGCGCGCTTTCCTTCGCCACCCGCGCGCCGTCGCCGAGGCCGGTGCTGCCGTCGTCCCCGGTGCGCGTGTAGATTTTGGTGAGCCGGTTGCCCATGCCGCGGAATCTCCTGGTTGGGATGCGACGGTAGCACAAGGTTTGCTAAGGTGGCGCCTCCCAGAGTGGAGTACCCATGCGGCATTCGCCGGAACTGCAGGCGGCGTTGGACGCGGCGAGCCAAGCCGCCTCGATAGCGCGCTCGATGTACCAGGGCAATCTCGAGGTGCGGATCAAGGCCGACAAGTCGCCGGTCACCGAGGCTGATATCCGCTGTGAGACGGCGATCCGCGCGATACTCGAGGCGCGCTTCCCGGACTACGGTTTCTTCGGCGAGGAGACGGCTGCGCGCGGCATGGATGCGGAGCATCTGTGGTTGGTCGATCCCATCGACGGCACCAAGGCGTTCGTGCGCGAGTATCCGATGTTCTCCACGCAGATCGCACTCATGCGGCGCGGCGAAATCGTGCTCGGGGTCTCGAGCGCGCCCGTGTACGGCGAAGTGGCCTTCGCGGAACGCGGACGCGGCGCGTATCTCAACGGCGAACGGCTTGCGGTGAGCCGGATCGCCGCACTGGAATCTGCGGCGCTGTCGGCCGGAAACCTCAAGAGCCTGGCCGGCGGCGCCCGGTGGGGCCGCTATGGTGATTTGGTGGCGCGCGTCGACCGCATCCGCGGCTACGGCGATTTCCTGCACTACCACCTGCTGGCTGCCGGCAAGATCGACGTGGTGATCGAAAGCGACGTGAATATCCTGGACATTGCCGCGTGCGTGGCCATCGTGTCGGAGGCGGGGGGATGCTTCACGGAGCTTGGCGGAGCGCCGATCACGCTCGAGTCGCGTTCGGTGCTGGCGACCAACGGCCCGCTGCACACGGCGGTGCTGGCGGCCCTGGCGTGATGCGCCGCCGCGGCGAGGGCGGCTCACGCGCGGAACCCAGACCGGCTCCTAAGCCTGATAGAACACCCGGCGCCCGGCGACGTTCAGGTCGTCGAAGCGTGTGTCGTAGAGTTCCGAAAGATTGGCCGACGTGAGGATTTCGGCCGCGCTGCCCCAGCGCCAGGCGCCGGATCTGCCGATCAGCAAGGCGTGATCCGCGAAGCGCACGGCGAGATTCGGATCATGCAGCGTCACCACCACGGCGCCGCCCGCGTCGGCGCGGGCGCGCAGCAGCTGCAATGCCTCGAGTTGGTGGTTGGGATCGAGCTGATTCGTCGGCTCGTCCAACAAGAACAGCCGCGGGTCCTGCGCGAGGACGGCGGCCAGCGCTGCGCGACGCCGTTCGCCGCCCGACAGCGTGAATATGTCGCGGTCCTCGTATCCGGCGAGCCCCACCGAGGCGAGCGCCTGCGCCGCGATGGCGATGTCGGCCGCCGACTCCCACTGCCAGTGGCCGATGTGGGGGTGGCGCCCGAGAAGCACCGTTTCGAGCACGTTCGCGGGGAAGGGATCCTCGACGTTCTGCGGCAGAAGGGCAAGCTCGCGTGCGAGCTTGCGTCGCGTCCACGCGCGGATGGGCAGGCCCGCGATGAATACTTCGCCCGCCCGCGGCGCGCGCAGCCCGGCGAAGGTGTGCAGCGACAGGCTTTTGCCGCAGCCATTGGGCCCGAGCACGACGAGCATGGAGCCTGCGGGAACCTGCAAATTCAAGCCACGCACCAGCGTGCGCGACTCGATGCCGATGTCCACATTGCGGCATTCGAAAAGCGAGCGGCCGCCGTCAATCGGCATTGTGCGGCCAGCGTATTTCGAGGGCCGTCGCAGGGCCGACCACGACCTCATCGAGGCTCGACGCTTGCTGCCATCGGTTCGGAGCCAGCACGCGCCGCCCGGCCATCAACTCCGCGTACTTCTGCGGAAACAGCGGAACCTGCCGGGGATCGCCATAGCCGTCCGGGAAGCGGGGGGCGTCGTCCTGCGGGTCGTATTTGTCGGTGGCGCCGACGGTATGCAGCAATTCATGGGCGATGACCACGTCGTTGGCAGCCGTCATCGCGGGATCAGCGAAGGCATAGACCACTCCGATCATCCCCTTGGCGAGCCCGAGCGAATGCGGCACCGTGGGGGTCAGCGCCGGATCGTGGAACAGCACGAACATGCGCACGTCCTCGGGTTCGTGCGCATGGCGGCTGACGTTCCAGGCCCAGTAACGCAGTTTCAAGCTCCAGATGACCGTCGACAAGACGCCGGCCCGCGGGTCGCGCTGCGGCGGCATGGCATTCAGTTCGGGCTGCAAGCGCGATCTGACGGGCTCGCTCGCCGGCAAATGATAGCGCGCACCCTCGCGGGCGAAAAACAGGTCGATGGCCTTGAAGTTCCCGCCCTCGAGCGAGTCCACATAACTGCGCGTCACCGGACTCGAGTCCGCCGCGATCGGGTAAATGGCCACGAACAGCGGCAGGCGCCAGCGGGTGCTGTGGTAATGATCCAGCCACGTGGTCGTTGCCACCACCAGCAGAATGAGCAGCAGGGCCGCCACGCGCAGCGTTTTGAACCAGCGTACGCGGTAGGGCGGGGCGTGGGCGCCCCGGCTCAATCGGACGCGTCCACGCTGAGTGCGTCGACCTCACCGTCGGTGGAGGAGTAGGAGACGAGCATGGGTTTGCAGCACACCGGACAGTCCTCGATGTACGACTGTTCGGGAACCGACAGATCCAGGGTCAGATTGATGGTTTCCGAGCAGTGCGGGCAGGTCGCGTCATGGCCTTGCAGAAGCTGCATCGCGAGGAAATTCTCCTCCGGTCTGGGAGTGTGCCGGCTGCGCAAGGATAGCAGGAATGAACTTGCGCCGACGCTGCGGCCGGACGCCTGGTTGCACCGCAGCGGCGCCGCAATATGCGAAATGGTTCGCATTATTCGTCCTTTGCACGAAGTTCCAGGCGCATTGCGGCGACGAAACTGCGCAACTGTGATGCATGCCGTCTCGATTGAATGCCAATTCCCTAAGGATACTCGCCTGATCGCGCGCGACCGAGAAGCGAGGTCGACATGCGCGGGCCAATCGAGTTAACACAACGGGAGTGCAACAAGGTGCCGAAGGCAGCGATGATGCACGAGCCGACCTCCGGGGTCTCATCGGAGCCCGTCTCGGCGTCGAACCCGCACCGGCAAAAGCAGGCGGCGTTTCTCGTCACGCCCGATGACTCGTTGTGGGTGCAAATTGGCGGCATCGGCAACGACTGGATCGTGAAGCAGCTGGACAGCATCGATGATCTGGTTGCCGAGACCCAACCGGGTCAGTCGGGGATCATCTTGTGGGATGCGCGCGGCTGTCCGCAGCAGGCGGACATCCTCTCGCGCATCCAATTGCATTCGGATCGCTTTGCGATCGTTGCGCTCGACGTTCCGGCGGATGTAGGCGCCTGGACCCTGCCCCTCCAACAACGGCAGGTTGTCGCGACACTGTCGGTGCCCATCGATCCCCGGCAACTCACCGAGGCGCTCACGCGCGGCCTCGAGGAAATCCACGCTCGCGTGGCCCTGCTGGGTGAAGCGAGCGCCGGCGCGAGCGCGACCGCGACCGCGACCGCGCCGAGTCCACCGCCCCCCGGGCGCCGATTCCCTTGGGCCGCGACCGCCATCGCGGTCGCCGCTCTCGGCGCACTGGCCGCAGCCGTGCTGCTGCTGCGGCACGCCGACCGTCCGGTCCCGGCCAAACCCGAGCTCGGCGCTGCGCGCGAGCAGCCGGCGCTCGACAAAACCAGCGGCGCCGTAGCCGACACGATGGACATTCTCATCGAGCGGGGCGAACAGGCCATGGCGGATCGGCACTATATCGATCCGGCGGAAGGCAGCGCGTTGGTGCTCTACCGGGGAGCGCTGATTCTCGATCCATCCAACGGCGAGGCCCGCCAGGGCCTCGCGCGTCTGGCACAGGTTCTGTTCGCCCGGGTACAAACCGCATTGGACGAGCGCAAGTTCGATGCGGCGCTGCAGGCGCTCGAGACCGCGCGCAGCATCAGCCCCGACGATCCTCAACTGGCGGCCCTCGATGCGCGCATTGCCGCGGTTCGGATCGAATTCGGTCCCGCGCAGATCCAGGCCGCCATCAACGCTCAGAATTTCGATCACGCCACCGAACTCATCGACGAGGCCGCGACTGCGAAACTGCTGAGCGGCGCAAAGCTCAATCAACTGCGGGACGAGGTCCGCCTGCAGCGTGGGCAATTCGCAGCGGGGCATTATGCGGCGCTCGTAGGCGCCCGCCTGCAGCAGGACCGATTGACCGACCCGCCGAACGACAGCGCCGCCGCTTATTTGCGCCAGGCCCGCCAGGAAGGCGTCACCTCGCCGGCGCTGGAATTCAAGTATCAGGAATTCGTGGATCGCGTATCGCAGGCGGTGCGCGGCGCCGTCGAGCAACGCCGCTTTGCCGACGCGGACCGGCTGCTCGCCGAACTGCGCAACAGCGGCGCGCCGGGCACCACGACGGCGGCCCTGCAGAAAAGCCTCGATAACGCGCGCGGCCAACCCGCGCATGCAAAGCTCGATCAGACACTCCCGCCGCCGGCGGACAGTGCGGGACCGCCGGCGCAAGCGAGGGCGCCCGACGAGCGCGTGGCGCCGGCGCAGGCCGCCGATGCGGATGCAAAGTCCGCCGCCGCTGCCGGCGCCATGCCGGAAATGTCCGAGAACCTGCTGGTCCGTGTCAGTCCGCTGAAGCCGCAATATCCCGCCGAGGCGCTGACCAGGGGCGTCGAGGGATGGGTGGAACTCGGCTACACCGTCACCGCCGCCGGGAAGGTCGTCGACGTCAAGACGTTGAATGCCGATCCGGTGGGCGTGTTCGAAGCGGCCGCCTGGGCGGCGGTTTTGCGGGTGCGCTACCAGCCGGTGCAGCGCGACGGAAAGGCGATCGCGGTCGCCACCAGGGTCCGCGTAACCTTTCGAATGTCCGCCGGATGAATTCGCCGATGAGCAAATCCTTGTCGAAAGCCGATGGCCGGGATCAGAGCTGCGACGCGGGCGCCAGCCGCGCGCCCGGCCTGTGCCTCATCGTGCACGACGACCTGGCGATGCGCCTGCAGGCGGCCGCCCTGATGCGCCGAGCCTTGCCTGCGCTTGCCGCGGACAGCGTCGATCAATCGGCGTTCGCCGCGATGAGCGGCGAGCGCATCGCGAAATACGCGGCGGTCATGTTCATCGTCGAATTCGCCGGCCATGCCGACGCGGGCGATCCGCTCGCGAACGTCGCCCGAATGCGGGACCGTGCGCCGCGCACCCCGGCCATCGTGTTCGCCCGCGGCGGCGATGAGCGTAGCGCGGCGCGCGCGATCAAATGCGGCGCGGCGGACTACTGGCCGATTCACGCCGTGAAGCTCGATGAGCTGCGGGCGGCATTGCTGCCGCTGATCGAAGCGCCGGGCGCCGCCGCCGCAACGCGCAAGCCGGCCGAGCCGCGGCGCCAACCGGAGATCGCGGGCTACCGGTTGACGAAAAAAATCGCGCATACCGCCGGAGCCAGCGTGTACCTCGCGCAAAACGACGATTTGGCGCAACCCGTCGCACTCAAGGTGCACGCACACGGCGGATTGCGGATTGGAGCCGATGCCGGCCGTCAACGATTCGCGCGCGAGTGCGAAATCCTGTCCGGCCTGAACCACCGCTCGATTGCCGATGTGCTCGATTTCGGAATCACCGACGAATACCTGTTTCTGGCCATGGAGTACTTCCCGTGCGGCAGCCTGCGGGAACGAATGAGGAATCCGCTCAGCGAGGCCGACGCGATCAACTACACGTTTCAGATCGGTCACGCACTGGAGATCGTTCACGCGGCGCATGTCGTGCACTGCGATTTGAAGCCGTCGAACATCATGCTGACGAATGACAACCGCATCGTGCTCATCGATTTCGGGTCGGCCCGCAGCCAGCTCCTGCCCACCGACTTGTCGCGCTCGGACGTGAGCACCGGCACTCCCTACTATGTGTCCCCCGAGCAGATCCTTGGGCGCGAGCCCGACGGGCGCAGCGACCTCTACAGTCTGGGCGTGATTCTCTTCGAGATGCTGGCCGGAGCTCCGCCGTTTGCGGGAAAGACTCTCGCGGACATTTTCGCCGCCCACCGTCTCGCGGACATACCCGCGCTGCCCGCCCACCGAAGCCGCTATCAAGGCGTCGTGAATCGCCTTCTGGCGAAGGACCCGGCGCATCGGTTTGCCTCGGCGGGCGAGTTCATCAGCGCGCTGGGCGGGGCGATGCAGCTGAACAGGGCTGGTCCGCCGCCATACCCCGCAAATTCCCAGGGAGCAATTGAATCATGAGTTCTCGTGCCGCGAAATTTCGATTTCCACAATTGACCCAGGGCGGTCTGGTGGTGTTCGTCGTGATTCTCGGGTTCAGCTTCCTGGCGACGGTGCTGATTCCGGGCCTCGAGCTGTCCGGTGAACTGGTGGACAGCTCGGCGGCGCTGAAATTCGTCTCCCAACAGCAGCGCTATCCGACGATCATCCATGCCGCGCTCGATTCCCTGCACGACCGGCTGATCGCGCGGGCGTATCTTCAGGAGTCCACGGACCAGCTGCGCGAGTCCGTCAAGAAACTGGATGCCGCGCTGCCGGTGATGAGTGCGCCGCGGCCGGCCAATTGGCTGGCCTATACCGGCGATACGGGCGCCGTCGCCGAATCGATCGCCGGCCGGCACGCGGCGGAACTCGAAAAGCTGTGGGTGCGCGAGCGGGAGGCCTTGAAGCCGCTGCTCTCCTACGGCGGCGTGCCCTACCTCGACAGCGAATCGACGGCAACCGCGTTGAACGAAAGCGGACAACAGCTGGAGCGGGACTTGGCCGCCGCGATTCACGCGAGCCGCCGCACCCTGCCCCAGCTGGACTCGGAACTCACGGCGATAGCCGCGGAGCTGCAATCGAAGAACGAGCAGGCCGCCAGCCAGCTGCGGCTCGTCATGCTGGGCGGACTGGCGATTGCCGGCGTGCTGGTGTTGTTGCTGACGGTGTTGATCGTGGCCCGCCAGCGACAGGAGGAAAGTCTGCGGCTCGCGCGCCAGCAGACCACTGACATTCTGCGCACCGTCAAGGACGGCCTGTTCCTGCTCGATCGTGATTTGGCGATCGGCACGGCACACTCCGCCGCGATGGAATCGCTGTTCCAGCGAACCGACATCGCCGGGCTCGCGTTCGGGGACCTGCTCAAGGGCATCGTTTCGGAAAAGACACTGGCCACCGCCTTGAAGTTCGTCAAGGTACTCTGGGCGGAACGCACCAACGAAAAACTCGTGAAGACGATCAACCCTCTGGGCGAAGTCGAAGTTCACCTCGACGTGGGCCACGGCCGATTCGAGACCCGCTACCTGGAGTTCGACTTCCACCGGGTGCGCATGGACGGCAGGGTCACCCATGTGTTGGTTTCCGTCTCCGATGTCAGCGCGCGCGTCGATCTCGCCCGTGAGCTGCAGGCCTCGCAAAGCCAGGCCCAGGCGCAGGTCGATACGCTGCTCGGGATTTTGCACATCGATCCCGTGCAGCTCGGATCCTTCTTGAGCGACTCCAACGCCGCGATGAAAATGATCAACGCGGTGCTGCGGGAGCCGGCCAGGGAGGAATCGGTATTTCGCAAGAAGCTCGATACCCTGTTCCGGCAGGCGCATGCGGTCAAGGGAGAGGCCGCTGCGCTCGGCTTGTCGTCGATCGAGAGCCGCGCTCATTCCTTCGAGGAGGACCTCAAGTCGCTGAAGGAAAAGCCGGACCTGTCCGGCAACGATTTTCTCCCGCTCGTCATCAAGCTCGATGACCTGTTGACTCATTTGCAATCCGTCGGGGAATTGGTGTCGCGCCTGTCGCGCTTTCAGCCGGCGCCGGCCGAAGCGTCCCACGCGCGCACGGACGTCATTGCTGGCGCCGCGGAAGGCGAGAAATCCGACTTCGGCCTGACGGCGGCGCTGCAGCACCTCGCCGGGCGCGTGGCGTCGGACGACAAGAAAGAGGTGGCTCTGCAATGCGTGGGCTTTGACCTCGTGCCCGCGGATTATCGACGCGTCGTCAAGGACATTGCGATCCAAGCCGTGCGCAACGCAATCGTTCACGGCATCGAACCGGCAGCGGCCAGATCGGCATCCGGCAAATTGCCGCAGGGGCAAGTGCGGCTCGCATTTCAACCGGTCGGCGATGCCGGCTACAAGCTGACCGTGGAGGACGACGGACAGGGCCTCGCAATCGAGCGAATCAAGGAGGTCGCGATTCAAAAGGGATTCATCACCGCGCAGCAAGCCGAGACCTTGGATGCCAAGCAGACCTATACGCTGCTGTTCAAGTCCGGATTCTCCACGGTCGAGCACCCGACGAAGGATGCGGGACGCGGCGTGGGAATGAATCTGGTCGCGGATCTCGTGCAGCAGGCCGGAGGGCGGGTCGGGGTGGCCACGGCGCGCGGACGATTTACGCGGCTCACGGTCACGTTGCCCGTTCCTGCAGCCAAGCGTGTGGACGACGCGGCGGTGGCGTGATGGGGAATGTCGCGCCGAAGACCCTGAAACTGATGATCGTGGATGATTCGAACATCATCCGACGCCGCATCGAGCGCTCGCAGCAGATCGCCCGGCTCCAGGTAGTGGGCGCGGCCGCCAACGGACGCGAGGCCGTGGAATTGTTTCGCCGCACCCAGCCCGACGTGGTGACCATGGACCTGACCATGCCCGAAATGGACGGCATCGAATGCGTGGGAGAACTGGTCGCGCTGAATCCCGGCGTGCTGATATTGGTCGTCTCCGCGCTTGCCGACAAGGCGACCGCCGTGGAAGCCATCGAGAAGGGTGCCAACGGATTCTTATGCAAACCCTTCAGCGATCGGCAGCTCAACGAGGCGTTGGAAGAGCTGTTGTCGGAGGCATGAGATGTTAAGGGAAACGGAGCTTCGCACTTTTATCGACGGCACGACCAATTACTTCGAAACGTCGGCGCAGCAGGCGGCCACCGTCGGATCTCCCTACCTCGTGACCGACGGCAAGCCCGGCGCCTATGAGTACACGGGGGTGATCGGCATTTCCGGCGCACGCAAGGGGATCGTCTACTTTACGGCGCCGCGCGGCATGCTCACGGTATTGCTGATGCGCATGCAGGAAACCGATTCCAGCGACGAAATCATGATGGATCTGGTGGGCGAAATCGCCAACACCATCTCCGGCAACGCGCGCCGCGACTTCGGGAAGAATTTTCTGATTTCGATTCCGACCGTCATCGCGCACGAACCGGACAAAGTGACCGCGCCGCATGCGCGCGCCTACGTCATCCCCATCAATTGGCGCACTCATTCGGCCAAGTTGGTCGTCTGCCTGGAATAGGCCGGGAAGCGCCGTTGCGTGCGGATCGGGGCCTTAAGGATCAAGGCTGCAGGCGGGTAGCGGACCAGGCCACCGGCGTCCCGGCGCCGCCCGCGCGTCCCGGCAAACGGGTCCATCGCGCCCGGTCGTGGATGCGAAATTCACCCTCTACCCACAATTCCACGGCGTCCACCACAAGCCGGAAACCACCCCAGTGGGGTGGCCGCGTGATCTCGGCCGTTACCGATTCGGGTTCCGGAGAGCCCGGGCCGTTGTAGGGGACGCCAAAACGGCGCGCCGCCGCGGCGATCGCACTCTCAAGGACACCCCGCGATTCCACCGGCTCGCTTTGGCGGCTGGCCCAGGCGCCGAGCCGGCTCTGCCACGGGCGGCTGCGAAAGTATGCATCGCTGTCGAGGGCCGGCAGCCGTTCGACGCGGCCCTCGAAGCGAATCTGCCGATGGCGGTGATCCCAATGAAACACGGCGGCGGCCCGAGGATTGGCGGTCAGTTCGCGGCCCTTGCGCGAATCATAATTGGTGTAAAAGGTGATGAACCCGGCGTCGGCGGCGATATCCTTGCAGAGCAGTACCCGCGCCGACGGCTGACCGCCGGCATCGACAGTGGCCAGTACCATGGAGTTTGGATTCGGCTGCGCGGCATCCGCCCGCGCCTGTGCCAGCCAGTCGGCCGCCACCTGCATGGGGTTGGCCGGCAGCGGCTCAGGCAGGGTTTCGGTCCAAACCGTCGTCGTATTCGCGCTCACGTGCGAATGGTATCCGTGCCATCGCGCTTGCGATAGCCTTGGGTAGAAGGGGAGCCGGCACCACAATGGGAACCTTAATTACATGACCCTGGATGAATTGCGAACCGCGTTGACCGAACTCGATGAGCAGCTGATTGGCCTCGTCGCGCGCCGCCAGGCGCTCAGCGAGCAGGTGGCGTCCGTAAAGCGCTCGACCGGACGCGCCACGCGCGACTTCGGCCGGGAGCGGGAGGTCATTTTGCGCGGCCGAGTCACGGCCGATGCGCTCGGGGTTTCGCCCGACCTCGCCGAATCGCTGCTGCGGCAGTTGATTCAGTCGTCGTTGGCGACACAGGAGCAGGCGCGCGTCGCGGCGCACGCACACGGCAGCGGCAAACGTGCGTTGGTGATCGGAGGCTGCGGCAAGATGGGCGGGTGGTTCTCGGAGTTTCTGGCTTCGCAGGGCTTCAGGGTGACGATCGCCGACCCGTCGGGCGCGCTTCCGGGCTTCGAGCGGCTGGCCGACTGGGAAAACGATGCGCTCGACTTCGATCTCATCGTGCTGGCAACTCCCTTGAGCGCCACCACGGACCTGCTGCTGGCCCTGGCCGACCGTGCCCCGCGCGGCCTGATCTTCGATCTGGGCTCACTCAAGACGCCTGTGCGCGCCGGCCTCGACGCCTTGGTCAAGGCGGGTTGCCGCGTCACATCGCTGCATCCCATGTTCGGCCCGGATACGGACTTGCTTTCCGGCCGCCATGTCATTTTCATCGATTTGGGCAACGCCGCGGCCTTGCAGGAGGCGCAGGATCTGTTCGCGCCGACCATGGCCGAGCGCGTGGTCATGGGCCTGGACGAGCACGATCGCCTGATCGCCTACGTGCTCGGGCTCTCCCATGCGCTCAACATCGCATTCTTCACCGCTCTTGCGGACAGCGGCGAGGCGGCGATGCGTCTGGCGAGACTTTCGAGCACGACGTTCGATTCGCAGCTCGACGTGGCCAGCCGCGTGGCCGCCGAGAGCCCGGAGCTGTACTTCGAGATTCAAAGCCTGAATGACTATGGCGGCGAGTCGCTGCTGGCGCTCTCGCAGGCGGTGGAGCGGTTGGTGCGCGCCGTGAAAACCAAGGACGCCCGGGCGTTCACGGCCCTCATGCTGCGGGGTCGAGCGTATCTGGACGTGCGGGCGGCCGCCCGCGCCGGCTAAATTTCCAGCCGAGGACTTCGACAATGGATGACACGATTCAAGAGAACGAAGACCTCAAGCAGCGCTTGAAGGAGATGACCGCGGAGGCGGCCAACAACGAATCCATCTTGAAACGCACCCAGGCGCGCGAATTGACCTTGCTGCGCGCCGACACGCTCTCGCAACTGCTGCGAACCATGGTCGAGGGGCTGCGCGAGTCGTACGCGCTCGACGCGGTCAGCGTCGTGCTCCTCGATCCGCAGCACGAGATCCGCCATTTACTCATCGCCGGCGGCGATCGTCCCGACGAATTCCAGCAAATATTCTTCGTCGATACGCTGGTCGGCCTGGCGCCGCAGCTCGCGGCCTTGCACAAGCCCTGGTTGGGACCCTTCATCGGTGCGGATCATCACCTGCTGTTCCCCGCAAGCGCCAATTTAAAGAGCGCCGCCCTCGTGCCGCTGCCGCGCATGGACCGGCCCATCGGCGCATTGTGCTTCGGCAGCGGCGACCCCACCCGCTTCACGCGCCACCATGGAACGGATTTTCTCGCTCATTTGGGCGCAGTGGCCGCAGTTTGCATCGAGAACGCCATGAACCGCTCGCGGCTGCTGCGCGCCGGAATTACCGACTTCTTGACCGGCTGGCACAACCGGCGCTATCTGCAGCAGCGCTTGAAAGAAGAGTTGGCGCGGGCTCAGCGGCGCGGCGCCAGCATCGCCTGCCTGATGATCGACGTCGATCATTTCAAGGGCATCAACGACGGCTACGGGCACCTTGCCGGGGATAAGGCCTTGAAGGAGATTGCGATGCGCGTCGAGGAGCAAATTCGCAACATGGACACGGCCGCGCGTTTCGGCGGCGATGAGTTGGCGATCCTGTTACCCGAGGCCAGCTCGCCCGATGCGGCCAAGTTGGCCGAGCGCATCCGCAAAGCCATCGCCTCCAAACCGTTTTCACTCACGCCGCAGATCAAGCGCAGTTTGACGGTGTCCGTGGGCGTCGCATCCGTCCTGCCCGGACGGGACGACAAGGATCTGAAGACGCTTGCGGATCGATTGCTCGCGGATGCCGATGCGGCGCTGTATCGAGCGAAGGCGCTCGGCCGCAACCGCGTGCAAACCGACGCCGGTTGACCGGCTCCGCCAGGAGCCGTGTCTGAGTAATCCGACGCGCTCGCAGCCACGAAGATTACTCAGGCAGGCTCCTTGGCCGCGCGGGTCACGATCAGAACGTGATGCGCCGCTCGCGGCGCAGCAGAATCAAGAACAACGGCACGCCGATGAGCGCGGTCAGGGCGCCCACGGGCAGCTCACGGGGCGCCGCGGCAATACGGGCGAGCGTATCTGCAACCGTCAACAAGCTGCCTCCCAGCAGGATGGAGGCAGGCACCACGATACGGTGGTTGCTGCCGGCTACCAGGCGTACCAAGTGCGGCGTGACCAAGCCGATAAACCCGATTCCACCCGCGGTGGTGACCGCGGTGGCGGTGAGCACCGCGGTCGCGCAGAACAGCGCCATGCGGGCCGGGCGAAGCGCCAGGCCCAGGGACTGCGATTCGATTTCGCCGCGCGCCAGCACGTTGAGGCTGCGCGCGCCGGCCAGCGCAAACAGGCCGCGGTGCAGCCCGAGGCGACCACCACGCCGTTGAGCAGCAAACGCTGCGGCGTCCAGCCTCCGCGGGCGTGCGCCAGCGCAAACACCAGCAGGGTGGCGCCCAAGGCTCCCAGACCGGCCGACCAATCGATCAATAGACCGCCGAATCCCAGCAACATGGCGCCCAGTGCCGCCACGGCGGCACCGCCCGAGATCCCGAGCACATACGGGTCTGCCAGCGGATTTCGCAGCAATACCTGCATCAGAACGCCGGCGAGCGCCAACAGACCGCCCGTGGTAAAGGCGTTCAGCGCCCGCGGCAACCGCAGCTCGAGGATGACCTCCCGGACGAGTTTGCGGCTTTCGCCGGCGGCGCCCGGGGCGGGCCCGCTGTTGCCGGGCGTGGCGTCGGCGCCCACGCCGGCCCCGCCGTGGACACTGTGGCCGAGAAGCCCCGACAGGATGGTCCCCACGCTGTAATTCGTGCTGCCGACGGATACGGCCAACGTGAGGCTCGATATCGCGAGGAACGTCAATGACAGGAGCAGTCGGCTGGCTTTCATGGGGCAGGTACCATACGGACCACGCGCAATCGCTACAAGCCGGATGCGGCCAGCGGTACCGGCGGGAGGGTATCGCAGTCACAGGCTGAGCCGTGAGGCGAGCACAATCGCCCGGCGATATGGAACAATTGCCCAATGTCCGCTGCTCCCGCCATCGATTACATAGACAAGGACGGTTTCCGTGCGAATGTAGGCATCGTCCTGACCCGAGGGGCGGGCCAAGTGTTCTTGGGCGGCCGTGTCGGGGGCCGAGGCTGGCAGTTTCCGCAGGGCGGCGTCAACCGGGGCGAACAGGTGGAAGATGCGCTGTACCGCGAATTGAAGGAAGAAATCGGCCTGGAACGCCCGGATGTCCAGCTTTTGGGATCGACCCGCGGGTGGCTGCGCTACCGGTTGCCCCGGCAATATGTAAGAGACCGCTGCATCGGCCAGAAACAGCGTTGGTTTCTGCTGAAACTCACCGCTGACGAGGCAAAGCTGCGCTTCGACAGCACCAACCAGCCCGAATTCGATCGGTGGCGATGGACCGATTTTTGGACTCCGGTCCGAGAGGTCGTGTATTTCAAGCGCCGGGTTTACATCCGCGCGCTGCATGAGTTGGGCCAGCTGTTGTTCCCCGAGGGGCTGCCGCCCTATCCGGAGTGGTGGCAGGAAGTAAGCAACGAGCGCGGCGCGGAGAACTGAGGTGCCTTTCGGTCGGGGTCGCTTCGACCGTTAAATGTAGCGCGCGGCGCCCTGCTCGATCTCCAACGCGCGCAGCGCGCCTGTAGGTCGGGGTCGCTTCGACCCCGTATATACCGCGCGAAGCGCTCAACCAGGCTTGACGACGGCCAGCACCACGATGCCGATCAACAGCAGCGAGGGCACCTCGTTGAACGCCCGAAACCATTTGGCGCTGTGGGTGTGGCGGTCATGGGCGAAATCGCGCTGAAACTTGAAACACATCAGGTGGTAGACGATGAGCAGCAGGACCAGCGTCAGCTTGACGCGCAGCCATCCCGCATGCAGGTAGGCCGGGGCGGCCACGATCATCGCGATTCCCAGCGCCACGGTGAATATGGCGCCGACGCTCATGATCATGAACAGACGGCGTTCCATGATTCGGAAGCGCTGCACGCTGATCCAGTCAGCGGCGTCCGCGTGATAGACGAACAGGCGCGGCAGGTAAAACAGCCCCGCGAACCAAGTCACCATCGCCGCCACGTGAAAAGCCTTAAGCCAGATCAAGGTCCGTTTCCCAGAGCACCGCAGGGCTCTGGATCATACCGCGCGGGCCCCCGCTTCGTGTAATGTCTCCTACCCTCGCGAAGTTAAGGCATGAGTCACACTTCATGGCGGACTTGTTCGGCAAACTGGTGGTCCGGTCTTATGCGCCCAAGCGGCGTGGTGCGCTGCTCACTGCGGCGGCGCTGCTCGCCGCCGTGGTGCTCTACGGCGCCTTTGAGCTCGGCCGGTACGATGCGGGCTTTCGAGTCGTGGACTCGGTCCGCGGCGCGTTGTCGGCGAGTGCGCGAATCCGGGCGTTGGATGCCGAGGTCGAACGGCAGCGAGAGCAGTTGGCGGCGGCCGATGTGGCACGCCGCGTCGATCGCGAGGGGTACAAGCAAGTGGAGCGGAGTCTTGGCGACATGCAGAGTCAAATCGCGCGGCTGACGCAGGATTTGTCGTTCTATCGCGGCTTGGTGCAGCCGGATTCTCTGGTGCACGTCAAAGTACAGCAGATGCAGATCGTACCCGAGCCGGCGCCGGGCCAGTATCGGCTGAAGTTCGTGCTGATGCAGACGGGCAAGCCGGACAACATCGTGGCGGGCAACGCCGCCCTCGTGATCGACGGATTACTGCGGGGCAAACCGACGATGTTGACTTTCACCCAGGTGTCGAACACCCATCGCAACGGCCTCGCCTACGCTTTTCGCTATTTTCAGGACTATGACGAGCCTGTGCAGTTGCCGCTTGGATTCGAGCCGACCCGCATCGGGATCGAGATCCACTCGGGCAGAGACGCCATCCATGGCTTTCGCCAGGCGTTCGTGTGGAAAGCGCAGGGCATGTCGATGGAAACAGAGGCGGCCGGAGATCCCACGAATTTGGAGGCCCGGCCCAAGGGTGGAGCTGATGTTCAAACGGAAACCGAGTAAAAACCTCACCATCGACACGCTGATCGGCGCCAAGACGCGCATCAACGGGGACGTTGAGTTTTCGGGTGGCCTTCATCTCGACGGCTACATCAACGGCAACGTGAGCAGCGAACTCGAGGGGGCGAGCTTGTCCGTCGGCGAGCGGGGCGGAATCGAGGGGTCGGTGACCGTGCCCAATGTTGTCCTCAATGGCGTCGTCAAGGGTGATATCGACGCCACGCACCGGGTGGAGCTCGGCGCGAAGGCGCGGGTAATGGGCAATGTGCGCTACTCGGTCATTGAAAGCGCGGTTGGCGCCCAAATCAACGGTAAGTTGATCCATAGGGCGAGCCGGGCGGACGGCGAGGGTGATGCCGAGCCCGCCGCCGCCGCTCAACTTTGATTGGCCACTGACCGGCGAGTACACTAGCAGCATGGACACTACCTCGAAATCCGCCCTTCAGCCGGAACTTGCCCCTCCGCCCCCCGACGTGTTGGTATTCACGGACGCCGCGGCCGGAAAGGTGGGCGAACTGATCCGCGAAGAGGCGAACCCCAACTTGAAATTGCGCGTGTTCGTGTCGGGCGGCGGCTGCTCCGGCTTTCAATACGGGTTTACGTTCGACGAGAAGGTGGAAGAGGGCGACTTCTGCGTCGAAAATGCGGGCGTGCAACTGCTCGTGGATCCGATGAGCGCGCAATACCTGATGGGCGCGGAAATCGACTACAAGGAAGATCTGCAAGGCGCTCAATTCGTCATTCGTAATCCGAACGCCAAGACCACCTGCGGGTGCGGCTCTTCTTTCTCAGCGTAGATTGAATGACCGTAGGGAGCGGCAGTCGTGTCGTGCCCGACGTACTCGCCGCCGTCGACCTCGGCTCCAACAGCTTTCACATGGTGGTCGCGCGCCATTCGCACGGCCAGCTGGTCATCCTCGATCGATTGCGGGAAATGGTCCGCTTGGCCGGGGGCTTGAGCGACAGCGGCCGGCTCGATGATGCCGCCACGGACCGCGCCCTGCGCTGCCTGGAGCGTTTCGGCCAGAGGCTGCGGGCCATGCACGCCGACAGCGTGCGGGTCGTGGGCACCAATGCCCTGCGCCGTGCGCGACGCAAGCGATGGTTTCTCGAGCGCGCGCGCGCCGCGCTGGGACACCCGATTGAGATCATCTCCGGCCTGGAGGAGGCGCGGCTGATTTATTCGGGAGTGGTGCACACCAGTCCGTTGAGTCCGGACAAGCGCCTGGTCATCGATATCGGCGGCGGCTCCACCGAGGTCGTGATCGGCGAGGGGTTTGCGCCGTTGCTGCTCGAAAGCTTGTCCGTGGGCTGCGTCGGCTTGAGCGCGAGTTGCTTCGACGACGGAAGAATCTCCGAGAAGCGCTTCGACCGCGCGCGCACGGCGGTGCGCTTGGAGCTCGAACCCATCCAGGAGTCCTACAAGAAATTGGGTTGGCTGGACGTGTTCGGCAGTTCGGGCACCGTGCGGGTGATTGCCGACGTCGTGCGCCGCCTGAATCCCGAATCGCCCCACGTCACCCTGGACAATCTGCGCAGTCTTGCCGACCGGGTCATCGCCGCCGGCCACGTCGACGATCTCGAGTTGCCGGAAGTCGACGCGGAGCGCGCGCCCGTGTTTCCCAGCGGCCTCGCCATCATGCTGGAAATCGTCGAGAACCTCGGCATCGAGCGAATCCGGGTCGCCGAGGGCGCGATGCGCGAGGGGTTGCTGTACGACCTCATGGGCCGTTTCACCGACGAGGACGCGCGCGTGCGCAGCGTGCGGGCCATGGAGAAGCGCTACCACGTCGACTCGCTGCAGGCCGATCGCGTCGAGGCAACCGCCGTGGCGCTGCTCGAACAAGTCGAATCCGACTGGGGACTCGAGGACGCTCTCGCGGAGTCGGTGCTGCGCTGGGCGGCGCGCTTGCACGAGACCGGCCTCGATATCGCGCATTCGAAATACCATCGGCACAGCGCCTATCTGTTGCAGCACGCCGATATGCCGGGATTTCCGCGAGAGGAGCAGTCGTTGTTGTCGGCCTTGGTCGGCGGCCACCGCCGGCAGTTGTCGCTCGAACCGCTGGAGGATCTGTTGCCGCCCTGGGATCGCCACGCGGAATTTCTCACGGTTCTGCTGCGCCTGGCGGTGCTGCTGCATCGCGGGCGCAGTCCGCAGCCGTTGCCGGAAGTGAACTTGCGCGTGAAGGGCCGCAGTCTGACTTTGGAACTGCCCCAGCGTTGGATGAAGGAACACCCCCTGACTCTCGAGGACCTGGAGCAGGAGCGCGGCTACCTGAAAGAGGCCGGATTCCGTCTCAGCACCGCATGACCGGAGCCCCCGGGGCGAGGCACTGTACGCGCCTTGCATCCGGCCACACGTCAGAATGCCCCGCGTGTCGGCCTGCCGACGCGGTTCGCGCAGATTACTCAGACAGGCTTCTAGGCTGCTTCTAGGCTTCCGTGAGCGCGGTCCGATCATCGTACAAACTGAGCAGACGGGCTTGGGCGCTGGTCTGGCCGGCGGACCGGGCCGGAGAGTACGCGCCGTCGGGCGACAACTCCCACGCTTGGCAGTCATCGGCGAGATACAGCTGCAAATCGTCCATGACCCGGGCCTGCAGTTCCGGCGAGACCGGAAACGCCACTTCGATCCGGCGGAACAGATTGCGGTCCATCCAATCCGCGCTGCCGCAGTAAATGTCGCGCGCGCCGGCGTTCTCGAAGTAATAGACGCGGGAATGCTCGAGGAACCGGCCGACGATCGAGCGCACCTTGATCCGCTCGGACACGCCGGGCACTCCGGGCCGCAGGCAGCACACGCCGCGAACGATCAAATCAACGTCGACGCCGGCGCGCGAGGCGCGATACAGCGCTTGAATCACGGCCGGTTCGGTCAGTGCATTGAGTTTGGCGATGATCCGCGCCGGCTTGCCGATGCGCGCGTGCTCGGCTTCGCGCTCGATCTTCGCGAGCAGGGCGCTGTGCAGGCTGAACGGCGCGTGCAGCAGCTTGCGCAGCCGCGGCACCTGGGTCAGTCCCGTGAGCTGCAGGAAAATTTCGTGGATGTCCTCGCCGATCGATTCGTCGGCAGTCATCAGGCCGTAATCCGTGTACAGCCGTGCGGTCTTCGCGTGGTAGTTGCCGGTGCCCAGGTGACAGTAGCGGCGCAGGCCCTTTTCGTCGCGCCGTACCACCATGACCAATTTCGCGTGGGTCTTGTAGCCGAAGACGCCGTACATCACGTGCGCTCCGGCCTCTTGCAGCTGGTTGGCGAGCTCGATGTTGGCCTCCTCATCGAAGCGCGCGCGCAGCTCGATGATGACGGTGACGTCCTTGCCCGCCTGCGCGGCTTCCGCCAGCGCGCCGACGATGGCCGAGTCCGTGCCGGCGCGATACAAGGTCTGCTTGATGGCGAGGACCTGAGGGTCCCCGGCGGCCTGTTTGATGAAGTCCATGACCGGGCCGAAACCCTGAAACGGGTGATGCAGCAGCACATCGCCGGCGCGCAGGGTCGCGAATATGTCGCTGCCCATCCGCAATCGTTCGGGAACGCTGGGGGTGAACGAGGCGTACTTGAGCTCGGTGCGGTCGACCAGGTCGTAGAGCGCCATCAAGCGGTTGAGATTGACGGGACCGGAGACCTTGTAGAGATCGTCCGCGCTCAAACCGAATTGCTCGAGCAAGTACGCGAGTATCCCGTCCGGACAATCGTGCGCCGTCTCCAGGCGCACGGCATCGCCGTAGCGGCGCGAGGCCAATTCGCCCTGCACGGCGCGCAGCAAGTCGTCGACCTCCTCCTGCTCGACGAACAGATCGCTGTTGCGTGTCACCCTGAACTGGTAGCAGCCGCGCATGCGCATGCCGCCGAACAGCCTGGACACGAAGGCCTCGACGATGGTGCTCAAGAACACGAAGTGACGGCTGCCGAGTTCGTCCGGCAGTCGAATGAGACGGGGCAGCGAACGGGGAGCCTGGACCACCGCGAGGCCGCTATTGCGGCCGAAGCCGTCCTCGCCCTCGACGACGATGGCGAAATTCAGGCTCTTGTTCAGAATCTTCGGAAAAGGCCGGGCGGGATCCAGCGCCAGTGGACTCAAGACGGGCTCGACTTCGCGCTCGAAGTACGCCGCCAACCACGCCGCCTGCGCTTCCGTCCACGTGTCCGGCTCCACGAACACCACTCCGTTCTTCGCTAGTTCCGGCAGCAGGCCGCCGTTGAGCAGTTCGTATTGCTCCTCGACGAGGTGCACCGCACGGGTGCGGATCGCCGTCAGTTGTTCGGGCACCGACAATCCGTCGGGGGCTCCCTGCACCGCTCCGGCGTCGAGCAGCTCCTTGAGGCCGGCCACTCGGATCTCGAAAAATTCGTCCAGATTCGCACATGAAATGCACAGGAATTTCACCCGCTCCAGAAGCGGAATGGTGACGTCTTTCGCCTGTTCCAGCACGCGTTGGTTGAACTCGAGGAAAGAAAGCTCGCGGTTGATGTAGAGCTGGGGTGTCTGCAGGTCGGTGTCATTCATGCGTTTAAGTGTGAGGGTAGATAGGTTTCAATGTAATGAATCCCGCCGCTTGCCGATGAAGCCATCTTGAGACCGGGACCCTCAGGCGTAGCGGTAGACGCCGCCTAGAATGCGCGCGCCGCACGCGCCCGTCACGCTGGCGGCGCTCGACGTCAGGCCGGCGAGGGTACGGTGCGCGAACCAGGCGAATGCGACCGCCTCGACGTAATCGGGGTCGAGTCCGAGTGCCGGGGTGCTCGAGACCGGGTTGGGCGCGACCAGACGGCCGATGGCGTCCAGCAGCAGCGGATTGCGGGTCCCGCCGATGCATACGTACAGGGAGGCGCCGGGGCAGTATTGGCGCACGGCCGCGGCGACGCTCGCGGCGGTAAACTCGAGCACCGACATCATGCCCAAGTACGGCGCCATGCCGGAAGCTTCAAACCAGCCGCTGGGCGCGGCGGGCTAATTGACCGACGGTGTCGATGGCGAGCCGCTCGAGTTGGCCGGGGGCCGCTCGGCCGCCGCGGTTGCGGGTCCGACGGCCGTTGCGCGGGCGACCTCGGCCGGGGGCGCGGTAGCGTCCGCCGCCGTCAGGTCGGCGAGCAGCGGGGTCGCGCCGCTCAAGAACTTGGTCAAGGAGTCCGCGTGCAGGGGTTCGGCACCGGGCAAGCGCACGGTTTGCGGGTTCATGTGGACCCCATTCAGCAGAAACTCGTAATGCAGATGCGGTCCCGTGGCGAGCCCGGTCATGCCGACATAGCCGATGATGTCGCCCTGATTCACATGCGCGCCGACCCGGAGATTCTTTGCAAACCGCGACATGTGCCCATAGAGGGTCGACACGCTGTTGCTGTGCAGGAGCACGATGGCATTGCCATACCCGCCGCGGCTGCCTTTGAAACTTACCCTGCCGTCCCCCGCCGCATGCACGGGCGTGCCGATGGGCGCCGCGTAGTCGGTCCCCATATGCCCGCGGATCAAATTCAATATGGGGTGACGCCGGGCCGGATTGAACGCCGAACTGACGCGCGTAAAGTCCACCGGCGCGCGCAAGAAAGCCTTGCGCATGGGCTTGCCCTCCGGCGTGTAGTAGCCGACCGTGCCGTCGTCCGCGGCAAAGCGAACGGCGCGGTAAACCCGGCCGTCGTTGACGAACTCCGCCGCCAACACCTCGCCGTCGCGCAAATACTTGCCGTCCTGATAGATCTGCTCATAGACGGCGGTGAAGCGGTCGCCTGCGCGGATGTCGAGCACGAAATCGATGTCCCACGCGAACACGTTGGCGAGCTTCGTCGCCACGATTTCCGAAATGGCGGCGGCCTCGGCCGCCTGAAACAGCGAGGTGTCGATGTTGGCGGTGGCCGTGCGGACCCGCGTTTCGACCGGGTTACTGATCATCTGCGCGGCGAAACCGTCGTCCTTGCGCACCACATCGAGGGTCTGCGTCTCGCTCACCTTGCGCGATAACTCTTTGATTTCGCCGTGGTTCAAATGGGTGACTTTGATCGCATCGCCCGGTTTCAGGAAGTCCAGGCTCTGGCGAATGCCCGGCAAGTTGCGAATTGCCGCGAGATCCGCCTTATCCAACGCCATCCGGTGAAAAATGGCGTCCATGGTGTCGTTCCTGCCGACGACTACCTCGATGGTCGAGGCAACTCCGGCCTGCTGGGCGGGGGAGGGCGCATCGATGCCCGCGGCTGGGCGGCTCGGTGCCGCTGCCGGCCGCGATTCGACCGCGATCGGGTGAGGATAGACCAGGGGTGCGGCCACGTTGACGGTGGAGACGGGCGTATCGCGCGCGGCATGCCAAAGAATCAGGGCGGCGCTTGCCGCGGCGGCATAGGGCGCCACGCGGGCCATGATCGCGTGGAAACGGCGAGCTGCGGAGGTCCCAATGATCTTGCGGCTCACCATCATTCCTCGGTCGATACGGCAGGCCAGGCTAGCGGCCGCCCACTACCCGGTCAATTAGGAGCGCGCCAGAAAGCGACGTGGGCCGAAGTCTGATATGGGCGTAGGACCATTGCTGCACCGCAATATATCACCCGGCTCGAGCCATGGCGCCACCAGGCCTAAGACCAAGGCTCGATCCAAGCTCAGACCCGTGCAGGAACCCGCTGGAGGACCCCCGATGTGAGGAGACCCCGATGGAGGACCCCGATGGAGGACCCCGATGGAGGACCCCCGAGAGGGGCCCCCGAAGTGAAGAGACGCCGATGGAGGACCGACGGACGACCCGGTGGACGACCCGGTGGAGGACTCGACGGAAGACTCGGGAAAGGCCGGAAAGACCCAATGGAACCAATGGCTTCTTTTCGCATCGGCGAAAACCTTAATCGGCAGCCCCGCTCGCGGCAGCACATCCGCGCGTTGGATTTGCAGTCGGCGATGCCGCGCCCAGGGGCGCGCGCGCTGCGTGCGCGCTGCATGCGCGGTGCGCACCGAAGCAATTCACCCGCGCTCGCGCGGCGCGCAGAGGCCGCTTTTTATAGGCCGCAAGCGCTGCTGGCGGTCTCCTTTTGAAAGAATGACGACAATGGTTGACAGGCCCGAACCCCCGGCTATACTGCGCGCCCTTCCAAGAGAAAGGCGTTTTTTCGAGACTTCCCGGACGTTGACGGGTACCGAAACTCGGCTATACTTGAAAGTCTTTCCCCGGACCTTTGTCGTCGCGGGCTATTCTTTAAAAATTCGAACAGGTAACTTGTGTGGGGACTCGCGTCACTTGCCTTTGGTGCAATTGATGATGAGTTTCCGAACGACCAGTGTTCATTCGTGCCTCAACAACACGTTTGAAT
>JBEKYO010000108.1:0-15257 GCA_049510875.1 Steroidobacteraceae bacterium | reverse complement strand
ATGTGGCCGATACCCTCGGGCGCCGCCGCATCGCCGCCGCATCGCCGCGGCAGACGCAGCATCTTGCCGCCACGATCCATCTCTGCGGTGCCGGGGCGGGCGATGCGTACGCTCGGCGCGGGTTTCGATTCGCCCCGGGCGAGCGGTGCGGCGAACACGACCCCCGCGCCTACCTCGCGCGGATCGACGCATTGACGCGCGAGTTCGAGCGGCTTGCGGCGGATGACTGACATAAACAAATCAGCGGAGACATCCTGGATGAGCACCAAGCACTTGAACGAGGACCGCGACCAGGCGGCGCTCGATTACCATGAGTTTCCCACGCCCGGGAAGGTGTCGATCGCGCCCACCAAACAGCTGAGCAACCAGAGCGACCTGGCCTTGGCGTATTCGCCCGGCGTGGCCGCCGCCTGCCGCGCCATCGTCGACGACCCGCTCAATGCCTTCCGCTTCACGGCCCGCGGAAACCTGGTCGGCGTCATCAGCAATGGAACCGCGGTGTTGGGATTGGGCGCCATCGGGCCGCTGGCGGCCAAGCCCGTGATGGAGGGCAAGGCGGTACTCTTCAAGAAATTTGCCGGCATCGACGTATTCGACATCGAGATCGATCAGCGCGATCCGCAAAAGCTGGTGGAGGTGATCGTTGCGCTCGAACCCACCTTCGGCGCAATCAATCTCGAGGACATCAAAGCCCCGGAATGCTTCCTGGTGGAGCGCGAACTGCGCAAGCGCATGAAGATCCCGGTCTTCCACGACGATCAGCACGGTACCGCGATCATCGTTGCGGCCGCATTCTTGAACGGCCTTCAGGTCGTCGGCAAGGATATCGGGGTCATCAAACTCGTGGTCAGCGGCGCCGGCGCCGCGGCGTTGGCCTGTGTCGACCTGCTGCTCGATCTGGGCCTGGCCCGCGCAAACGTCTGGCTGAGCGATCTCGTGGGCGTGGTGTACGCCGGCCGGCAAGAATTGATGGATCCGGAAAAAAGCCGATTCGCGCAGCCCACTGACGCCCGCACCCTCGGCGACATCATCGGCGATGCGGACGTGTTCCTGGGGTTGTCCGCGGGCGGGGTGCTCAAACCGGACATGGTGAAGAAAATGGCGGCGCGGCCGTTGATTTTCGCCCTCGCCAATCCCACGCCGGAAATCCTGCCGGAGGAGGTCAGAGCCGTGCGCGGCGACGCGGTCATCGCCACCGGCCGCAGCGATTATCCCAATCAGGTCAACAACGTGCTGTGCTTTCCGTTCATTTTTCGCGGCGCCCTGGACGTCGGCGCCACGACCATAACGCGGCCCATGGAAATCGCGGCGGTGCACGCGCTCGCCGAGCTTGCGCGCCGGGAGCAGAGCGAGATCGTGACCGCGGCCTACGGCGGAATCGAGGATTTTGCATTCGGCCCGGAATACGTGATTCCGAAGCCGTTCGATCCGCGCTTGATCGTGACCATCGCGCCGGCCGTGGCCAAAGCCGCCATGGAGTCGGGCGTGGCCACCCGACCGCTTGCCGACCTCGATGCCTACGCGCAACAGCTGCAGCATTTCGTGTACCACAGCGGCACGCTTATGCAGCCGATCTTCGCCGCCGCACGGCAATCGACGCCGGAGCGCAACCGCATCGTATACGCGGAGGGCGAGGATGAACGCGTGCTGCGCGCGGTGCAGATCGCCGTGGACGAAAAGCTGGCGACCCCCATCCTGGTCGGGCGGCCGGGCGTGATCGAGCGGGGCATCAAGCGGCACGGCCTGCGGATTCGCATGGGCGAGAATTTCAGCGTGGTCAATCCCGACTACGACGAGCGATACCGCGAGTACTGGCAGGCCTACCATCAACTCACGGCGCGCGAGGGTGTGACCGCTCAATACGCGAAATTGGAGATGCGCCGCCGCACCACGTTGATTGCCGCCATGTTGCTGAAAAAGGGCGAAGCGGACGGCTTGATCTGCGGCACCATCAGCACCACGGCGCGCCATCTGCATTACATCGATCAGGTGATCGGCCGCCGCGCCGGGGTCCACGTCTACGGGGCCATGAGCGGACTCATACTCCCCGGCCGCCAGGTGTTCATCGTGGACACCCACGTCAATCTCGATCCGAGCGCGCAAGAGCTGGTGGAGATCATCCGGTTGGCGGCCGACCAGTTGCATGCATTCGGCCTGGCGCCGAAGGTCGCGCTGCTGTCGCATTCGAATTTCGGGAGCAGCAAGGCGCCGTCGGCGCTGAAAATGCGCGAGACGCTGGCGCTGCTGCGCGCGCGCCAGCCGGATCTCGAGGTGGACGGGGAGATGCACGGCGACTGCGCGTTGGACGAGTCGGCGCGCCGGGCCATCCTGGAGGACAGCACGCTTGAGGGCAGCGCCAACCTGTTGGCATGCCCGGATCTCGACAGCGCGAATATTGCCTACAATTTGCTCAAGGCCGCCGCGGGACAAAATGTCGCCATCGGCCCCATCCTGCTGGGGTGCGCTGCCCCGGCGCACATCATGACCGCCGCCGCCACGGTGCGCCGCATCGTCAACATGACCGCGATCACGGTCGTCGAGGCGAACAGGCTGCGCGCGCGTAGCGCCTGACCTTAGGCCGCGTTGCTGCGCCCGATGCAGAGTCCCACGGCGTCGGCGGCGCGCCGAGGCCGCCGCCGGTGGGCGTCCGGGCCGGCATATCGCGCCCCGCGGGCGTCCGTTGTAGACTGCGCCATTCACAAGGAAGACCATGAAAATAATCGCCTTGGGGACGCTGCTGACGGCGTGTGGATGGGCACTGCCCGTGGCCTGGGCGGCGGCCCCGGACGCCGATGCCGACAAGCCGGCAGCGGACAAGTTCGAACCGTTCAAAGCCGAGAGTAAGGCCAGCACCGGCACGGTGACGGTCGGCGGTCAGACGATTGCCTATCAAGCGATCGCCGGCACTCTGGTCGTGCACCCCAAGGGATGGGATGACGTGCCGCACGATCCGAAACTGGAAAAAGAAGGCTCGACGCCGGGCGAGGGCGAGCCGAAAAATCCCACCGCCGAAGCATCGATGTTCTATGTCGCGTATTTCAGGAACGGCGGCGCCGCGCGGCCGATCACGTTTTTCTACAACGGCGGACCCGGCTCCTCGACCCTATGGCTGCACCTCGGCGCATTCGGGCCCCGGCGCATTCTCACTGCGGCCGACGCACACACGCCGGCCGCGCCCTATTCGATCGTCAATAACACCTCGAGCCTGCTCGATGCGACCGATCTCGTATTCATCGACGCGCCGGGTACGGGCTTCAGCCGCATTGCCGGGAAGGACAAGGAGAAAGCCTTCTATGGCGTCGATCCGGACGCCTATGCGTTCGCCGAATTCATCTCCCAGTTCCTGTCCAAATACGACCGCTGGAATTCCCCCAAATATCTGTTCGGCGAAAGTTACGGGACCACGCGCTCCGCCGTGCTGGTGAATCAGCTGGAGTCGGAGCGCAAGATCGACTTCAATGGCATCGTGCTGCTGTCCCAGATCCTCAATTTCGATCTCAGCCCCGACCAGCCCACCGAAAATCCCGGCATCGATCTTCCGTACCAGATCGCGCTGCCCACCTACAGCGCCACGGCGTGGTATCACCACAAGCTGCCGGGCGAGCACAAGGACCTCGATTCGCTGCTCGCCGAGGTCGAACGGTTTGCGATGGGCGATTACGCACACGCCCTTGCCGCGGGCTCGGAATTGAGCCCGGCGGAACGCAGCGCCGTGGCGGAAAAACTGCATGAGTACACGGGGTTGCCCGTCGAGTACATCGTCAAGGCCGATCTGCGCATCGACAGCGGCGAATTCCGGCAAACCCTGCAGGGCGACGCGAGCATGACCACCGGACGCCTGGACACGCGCTTCTCCGGGCCCGACATCGATCCCTTGAGCCAGCGGGCGAACTATGATCCGCAGTCGGCGGCGCTCAGTTCCGCGTACGTCTCCGCCTTCAACGATTATGCGCGCCGCGAGCTGCATTACGGCGAGGGCAGGAGTTTCAAGCCCAGCATCCCGATCTATCGCCAATGGAGCAACCTGCACCAGCTGCCGGGCCAGTCCCAGCCGCCGGCCTCATCCGAGCAGGGCTGCAACGTCATGCCGGATCTCGCGAATGCCATGAAGATCAATCCGAATCTGAAGGTGCAGTTGAACGCGGGCTATTTCGATCTGGCGACCCCCTTCTATGAAGGCATCTATGAAATGCATCATTTGGCCGTGCCGGCGAATCTGCAAACCAACATCGAATACAAGTTCTACGACTCCGGCCACATGGTGTACGCCAAGGACGCCGCCCTGAAATCCTTGCATGACAACGTCGCGGCGTTCATCCGCCGCAACAGCAACCTCGGCAGCTAGGCGGTGTTCCGCGGGCCGCCTTTGACCGTATAATCGTATCCATCAGCGATGGCCCGAACATGAAGCTATCGATTTTCTGGTTGATCGCCTGGAGCGCGTTGCCGACCGCGGCCGGCGCCCTTCCTTCCGCGGTCGAACGACTCGGCAAGGTGTCGTTCCCGGTCTCGTGTGCGCCCGCGGTCCAGGCCGAGTTCAACCGCGGGGTGGCGTTGCTGCACGACTTTTGGTACGAGGAGGCGCAACGTCAGTTCGAGCGGATCGTGAAGGCCGATCCCGCCTGCGCGATGGCCCATTGGGGCGTCGCAATGAGCGTATTCCACCAGATCTGGGATAGGCCGGACGAAGCGGCGCTGGCACTCGGCCGCAAGGAGCTGGAGCGGGCGAGGGCGCAACCGGCGAAAACCGTTCGCGAGCGCGAATACATCGCTGCGCTCGATGTTTTTTTCCGCCAGGACCCGCGCGATTTCGCGACCCGCATCGATGCGTATGCCGCGGCCATGGAGGTGCTGCACCGGCATAATCCGCTCGACGTGGATGCGGCGGCGTTCTACGCGCTGTCGCTCCTGGCCGCGGAAGCTCCGGATGACACCAGCCTCGCGCAGCAGCACAAGGCGCTGTCGGTGCTCGATCCGCTGTTCGCCAAGTACCCCGATCATCCGGGCGTCGTGCACTACATCATTCACGCGTGCGACACCCCCTCGCTCGCGAAGGACGGACTGGCCGCGGCCCGGCGCTACGGCGAACTCGCGGCGTCCGCGCCTCACGCGGTCCACATGCCGGGACACATTTTTGCGCGCCTGGGCATGTGGGAGGCCGATATCGATGCCAACGCAGCCTCGGTGGCCGCGTCGCGCGCGGCCGAAGCGCGGCATCAGAGCGGCGCCATGCACCAGTTCCACTCCGAGGATTTCCTGCTCTACGCCTATTTGCAAAGCGCCCAGGACGCGCGCGCCAAGCAAGTGCTCGGCGATGCGGCGAGCGCGCTCGCGCGCTTCGAATCGATGCCGCCGATGGGCGATCGCTTCATGACGGGGATGCTCCCGTACTACCGCACCAAGTTGCCGATCTTCTTCGACCTCGAGATGCGCGATTGGAAGTCGGCGGCCGCGCTGCAACCGATCAGCGGTGCGCCTCCGGAGACGCAGTTGTTGACCCATTGGGCGCGCGCCGTGGCCGCGGGACGGCTGCGCCGGCCGGACATGGCGCGGGCGGCCCTTGCCGACTACGAATCGACGATGGACAAGGTGAAGCAGGGACGGCATGCCTACTACGCCGACTCGACCGGAGCACGGATTCAACGCGGCGAGATGCGGGCATGGATCGCATGTGCGGAAGGCCGGGCGGCGGACGGCCTGAAGGACATGCGCGATGCCGCGGATTTGCAGGACAAGGTCGGGCAGGGCGAGGTCGATATTCCCGCCCGCGAGATGCTGGCCGACATGTTGCTCGAGTCCGGCGAGGCGCGCGAGGCGCTGCATGAATACGAGCAGGCGCTCACGCTGAGTCCCAACCGGTTCAACGGCCTGTACCAGGCGGGCTTGGCCGCCGAAGCGGCGGGCGACAAGGCGAAAGCGAAGGACTACTACATTGCCCTGTTGAAATCGACGGACCACGGCGTACGCTCGACGCGGCCCGAGTTCGTCCACGTGAATGGATTTCTGTCCGCAATGTCCCTGGCATCGCAATGACCACGAAGATGTCCCGCAGGCGCAGATCCGTCCTCGCGGGCATGTGTGCGGGACTGGGCAGCGCCGCGCTTGCGCCGGCGGGCGCCGCCGACTCGGCGGACGAGCAGCGGCTGCATACGGACTGGCCGTTCCTGCGCCGGTATGCCGACGAGAACGCGGCGCTGCGAGCCGGCGGCACGCCCGTCGATGCCGTCTTCCTGGGCGATTCGATCACGGAAGGTTGGTTGTCCAAGGCGCCCGCGTTCTTCACGCCGGGGCGCGTTTGCCGCGGCATCGGCGGCCAGACGACACCGCAGATGCTGTTGCGATTTCGACAGGACGTGATCGACCTACGCCCGGCCATGGTGCACATCATGGGCGGCACCAACGACATTGCGGGCAACACCGGTCCGTCGACGCTGCAGATGGTCCAGGATAATTATCTGGGCATGACCGACATTGCAATGGCCAATCACGTGCACCTGATCTTCGCATCGATCCCCCCGGCGCATGATTTTCCCTGGCGTCCAGGACTCGACACCAGAACGCCCATCGCTGCCCTCAACGAATGGCTGCAGGACCACGCCAGGCGGGTGCACGCGACCTACGCGAATTATTTTGCGGTCCTGGCGGACGGCGAGGGCGGCATGCGCCGCGGCCTGGCCTCCGACGGCGTGCATCCGACCGAGGAAGGCTACGCCCTCATGCGGCCGGTGGCGGAAGCCGCCCTGAAACAGGCGGCGGGGCTCCACCGCCTTGGACGCTGAGGTTTAAATACAAACTTTAACGTTGAGCGTACGTGAACAACCGCGGCAGCGGTCCGCCAGCGGCGGCCCTGCCGCGGTTCGGCGGCGCGGACCGGCGGCGGCGCTCGTCTTGGCGCTGCTGCCGATCGCGACGTCGCAGCCGGCGCCGGCCGCGGCGTACCCGGACCCGCCGCAAGTACTGTTCAAGGATCTGTTCGTCGCGGTGCAAAGCGCGGCGATCTACCCGGACGGCAAGACATTCGCGGACGCGACGCCGAATGCCGCGCCGGCCGGCCTCCTCGCCCAATATCACGCGTTGCGCCCGCAATCGCCGGAGGCGCTCAGGCGCTTCACCGACGCGCACTTCACGCTGCCCGCGGCGCCGGGCCCGGCGCCTCCCGCGGAGCACGCGCCCATCGGCGCGCATATCGACCGGTTGTGGGACGCATTGACCCGCAGCTCCACCACCGCGCCGCGCTATTCGTCCCTGCTGCCGCTTCCGTACCCCTACGTCGTCCCGGGCGGCCGGTTTCGCGAGATCTACTACTGGGACTCGTACTTCACCATGCTGGGTCTGGCGCAAAGCGGCCGCGATGATCTGCTGCAGGACATGGTGCGTGACTTTGCCTATCTCATCGATGCCTACGGCCATGTGCCGAACGGCACTCGCACCTACTACCTCAGCCGCTCGCAGCCGCCGTTCTTCTTCCGGATGGTCGAACTGTCCTCGAAGGACGATCCGGCGGGAGGCTTTGCGCGCTACCTGCCGCAGCTCAAGCGGGAATACGCGTTTTGGATGGCGGGCTCGCGCGGGCTCAAGGCCGGAACCGCGCGTCGACGCGCCGTCGCCATGCCCGACGGGTCCATCCTCAACCGCTATTGGGACGATCGCGACAGTCCGCGCGATGAATCCTACGCGCAGGACATGGAGCTGGCGCGCGCCAGCGGCCGTCCCGCGCGCGAGCTATTCCGCGAGATCCGCGCCGCCGCCGAGAGCGGTTGGGATTTCAGTTCGCGTTGGTTCGCGGACGCCCGCGACCGCACGACCATCGATACCACCGAGCTCGTCCCCGCGGATCTCAATAGCCTGCTGTTCGGACTGGAGAACGCGATTCGCGCGGGCTGCGAGCGGCAAAAGGATGCCCCCTGCGTGCAGGAGTTCAGCGCGCGGGCGGCCGCACGGCATGCCGCCATCGATGGCTACTTGTGGGATGCCGCCCGGGGCGCCTACCTCGATTACCGCTGGACGCGCCGCGCGCGCATCGAGCGGGTTTCGGCGGCAACGCTGTATCCGTTGTTCGTCGGCCTCGCATCGAAGCCTCAGGCGGACGCGGTGGCGCGCACCACGGAGTCGCAACTTCTGAAGCCGGGGGGCATCGTCGCCACGCCGCTGGAGACGGGTGAACAGTGGGACGCGCCCAACGGTTGGGCGCCGCTGCAGTGGATCGCCATATCCGGGTTGCGGCAATACGGTCAAGCGGCGCTGGCCGATGGCATTGCATGCCGCTGGCTGCGCGACGTGAACGGCGTCTATGACGAAAGCGGCAAATTGGTCGAGAAATACGACGTGATCCGCACCGGCCGCCCGGGCGGCGGCGGCGAGTATCCGCTGCAGGATGGCTTCGGCTGGACCAACGGCGTGACGCGCAAGCTCGCCGCGCTATACCCCGATCATGCCGCCGGCGCCCGCGCAGGCCCGTGCAGCGGCGCCGCCGGCGCCGAACGCTCGGCCGCTCCTCAGTAGGGAGGCGCCTTGCGGGCGCGCTGACATCGGGCGGCCTCGGTCCACCACGCCAGATCCTCGGCGAAGCGGGGAAATGCCTTTTGCAGCGCCTGCCCGGCGGCGCCGGTGGGCTCGCCGCCCGCGCTCAGGGTCTGCGATATGGGTCCGACCGCGAGCGTGCTGGATATCACCACCATGCCCATCTCCGAGAGCGTCCCGTGCCAGACAAGCCCGGATCGGGCGCCCGCGAAGCGCCCCGCGGAGTAACTGGCGACCGCGGCGGGACGCCAAAACCATTCCTCGAGAAAATGGTCCGTGAGGTTCTTAAGCCCGGGCTGCATCCCCCAGTTGTATTCGCCAACGACGAAAACGAATGCGTCCGCGGCCCGTATCCTGGCAGCCAGCGCCTCCATGGCAGGCGGTGCCGCACCCGCCGCGTATTCCTTGTACATGCGATCGAGCATCGGCAGTGCGATGCTTTTCGCATCGACAAGCTCGGCGAGTTCCCCGCGCGCGCGAAGTCCCGCCACGATGAAGTCGGCAAGACGGATGCCGGCCCGATCGGAGCGGTAGGATCCGTAAAACACGAGAATGTGGTCAGCCATCGGCCCAGCCCGTGAGGCGCGGTGCGGTCCGGCGCAGCGCCGCGAGGAAGCCGGCCTTGTCTTGCGGCGACACCAGAATGATGCGCCCGCCGCCGAACGTGATGGCCAGGCGGTCCATCGACAGGGCCGGCCCCGATCGCACGCTGCGCGATTCGCGCACATCGGAGATCTCTTGCAGCGGGATGTGCCAGAAGAACGGGCCGCAATGGGCGATCAGTGCCTCGCCCTTGAACTCATAGTAGGTCGACAGGACCACCCAAACGATGAGCACGGCGGCGCCCGCCAGGGCCAGGAGCGGTATCCACAGCAGGAGTGTCGGGAGCCGCGGGCTCGTGATGATGGCGACGAGCGCCACGCAAGGCATCGCGAAACCGACTGCCCCTAGCGCGCGATCGACCTTTGAGGGAAACACCGTGGTCATTCAGTACCGACTCCGCGGACGTGGCCGCGCGCTCGAGACCTCAGCGCAGCTGACTATCCTTGCTCCCGCGCCGGTTGTACCCGGTGAACCGCGCACGGTCACGATCCTCGGCGTCCTGACAGGCGAGGCATAGGCGAACGCCGCTGATCGCGGTGCGCCGCGCCTCCGGAATTTCGCCTCCGCATTCGGCGCAATGGGTCAGGCCCGGTCCTTGAGGCAATCGGCTCTTGGCTCGATTGATCCCGTCCTTCACCGTCGCGTCGATTTGATCCTGTACGGCACCCTCGGCCGCCCACCCCGTCGCCATCCTCTGCTCCTCAAGTGATATGCCGTAATACTACCCCAGGCATGGTGGTTCCCGAATGCCGATTTACAACCCGCCAGGCGGAGCCGATGCGGCGCGGCAAAGTACCCATTTCGACGCCGGGCTTGTACATTGAGGGCCACCCTGTCCCACGAATAGGAGCGGCGCGGCGACCCCCCGATGGACGGCCGGTGGGGCACACCCGACAACACATGAAGTCGACCAAGCGATGCACAGGAATCACGGGGACATCGGTTGCCATGGCGCTGGTTGCGGGCCTGCTCGCCCTGCCGCCGGCCCGCGGCGCGAGCGGGTTGGCGGCCGACGCCATCGGCGGCAGGGTGAGCAGCGCGCACGGCCCGGAAGCAGGTGTTTGGGTGATCGCCGAAACCCGGGATTTTCAAACCCGGTTCGCGAAGATCGTCGTGACCGACGAGGCCGGCCGTTTTCTCCTGCCGGTGCTTCCCAAGGCGAACTACAGCGTTTGGGTGCGCGGCTACGGCCTTGCGGACTCGCCCAAGGTGGACGCCGCCCCCGGCCATTCGCTCGACCTGACCGCGATCGTCGCACCCGACGCCGCGGCGGCGGCGAGGACCTATCCCGCCGCCTATTGGTACGCCATGATGAGGATTCCCGATGACGCGCAGCTCGCCGCACTGACTGGCGGCCGCAATGCGTATCTCATGTGGATGAAGAACATGGGCTGCATCGGCTGCCACCAGCTGGGGAACCTGGCGACGCGCACCCTTCCGGCACTCGGGGGTCCGCCCAAGTCATCCGAGGAGGCCTGGCTGCGGCGGCTACAGTCGGGTCAGGCCGGCAGCCAAATGATCAACATCGTGCAAGGCACCCTCAAGGGAATTCCGATTCACTATCTCGCGGATTGGACCGACCGCATCGCGGCAGGCGAGTTGCCGGCCGCGACGCCCGCCCGTCCGAGCGGCATCGAGCGCAATGTCGTTGCGACCGTGTGGGACTGGGGAGACGGCAAGGCGTATCTCCACGATTTGTCGGGCACCGATCGGCGGCATCCGACGGTGAATGGCAACGGGTTGCTGTACGGCGCTCCGGAACTCAGCACCGACAATTTCCCCGTACTCGATCCGCTGCGCAACGTGGCCACTTCGTTCAAGGCGCCGGTGCGCGACGCAAATACCCCGACCACCCATGATGACCCCGTGCTCCAAGCCTCGCCGTACTGGGGCGATGAGCGCATCTGGGACAGCCGGGCGGTTGCGCACAACCCGATGCTGGACGGCTCCGGCCGCGTTTGGTACACCGCCAGGATCCGGGCGGCCGACAATCCGCCATTTTGCAAAAAAAACTCGCCGCATCCGTCCGCGCAAGTCTTCCCCATCGACGCGTCGGACCGCCAGCTCGCCGTGTATGATCCGAAGAGCGGCAAATATACGTTCGTGGACACCTGCTTCAGCACCCACCATCTGCAATTTGCCGAGGATGCGAGCGATACCCTGTGGACCAGCGGCGGCCGTGAAGTGATTGGCTGGCTCGACACCAAGAAATTCGATGCGACCGGCAACGCCGCCGACGCTGAAGGCTGGGCGCCGTTGGTGCTCGACGCCAACGGCAACGGCAAGCTCGACCCCTGGGACGAACCGGGTCAGCCCGCCACCCCGGCACATGACCAGCGCCTGGCGGTCAGCCTGTATGCAGTCATGCCGAATCCCGCGGATGGATCCATCTGGGGCTCGGTGGCGTTTCGGTATCCCGGCGCCATCGTTCGATTCGACCCGCGAACCCGGCTGAGCGAGATCTACAATGTTCCAGCGCCCGGTTTCGGCGTGCGCGGCGCCGACATCGACCGCAACGGCGTGGTGTGGGTGTCGCTGGCGAGCGGTCATCTGGGAGAGTTCGACCGGCGCAAATGCCGGGGCCCGCTCAACGGCCGCACCGCGACGGGCGATCATTGCCCGGAAGGCTGGACCTTCCATCGCTTGCCGGGACCCGGCTTCGTCAACGTGCCGCAAATGAGCGTCGAGTCGAGCTATTACACCTGGGTGGATCAGCACGACACGCTGGGGCTGGGCGCCAACGTGCCGATCGCGACGGGCAATCTGTTCGACGGTGTGCACGCGCTCGTCCACGGCAAGTTTGTGACGCTGCGCATCCCCTATCCACTGGGGTTTTATGCCAAGGGGCTTGACGGGCGTATCGATGACGCCGAGGCAGGTTGGAAGGGGCGCGGCCTGTGGATCACCAGCGGCGATCGGACGCCGTGGCACAAGGAAGGGGGCAAGGGCACCAAGCCCGTGGTGGTTCATTTTCAACTTCGCCCCTCCCCGCTGGCCGACTGATCCCGCCCCGTGAGTCCCGACGAATCCCTGCTCGATACCTGCCACGCGCGGGCCATCGAGCTCTTGAAGCGAAACTTGGTGCCGGGCGGTGTGCTGGCGGCCACCCCCGGCGTGCGGGCGAGCAAACGCGGGTATGCGGCAATCTTCGGGCGGGACGCTGCCGTGTGCGCCATCGGCATGGCGCTCTCCGGCGACAAAGTCCTCGAGCGCGCGGCCGCCGCGGGGCTGCACACCCTGGCCAGGCATCAGGCGCCGAACGGGCAGATAGCGAAGTTCGTCGACCTGGGGCGGCGCGAGGCGGACTTTTGGTATCTGGGGTGCATCGATTCCAAATTGTGGTGGCTGATTGCGCTGGCATTCCTCGACGGGCGCCGCCCTGCCGGCGGGCTGCGGCGACGCTACGCGAGGCGCATCAAGCTCGCGATCCAATGGCTGCTCGCGCAGGAACATCAGCGTTTTTTTCTGCTGCAACAAAACGAAGCCAGCGATTGGGCCGACATCATGCCGCGCTCGGGTTTCGTGCTGTACACGAACGCGCTGTGGTTCTTCGTGAAGCAGCTGTACCGCGTCGCGCACGCACGGCAAACGCATGAAAACTTCAACGGCCTCTTTCATCCGTTCTCGGCGGCTATCGCCGAGTATCGCCGGGCGCAGCTCCTCAACGACTACGCGCTTCGGCAGGCGCGCGATCGGCATTTATACCTCAGTTTCGTCAATTTCTCGTTCTGCGGCGAGGAGGGCGATGTGTTCGGCAACGTGTTGGCCGTGCTGCTCGGGCTCGCGGATGCGCGCGCGGCCCGGCGAACGCTGGACGCGCTCACGATGGCCCGGGTGAGCGATCCGTACCCGGTGCGCGCGGTCACCCGGCCCATCAAGGAAACGAGTTCGCTGTGGCGGCCGTACATGGCGCGGCATGGGCAGAACCACGTCTGGCAGTACCATAACGGGGGCATTTGGCCGATGGTCGGCGGATTCTGGGTAACGGCGCTGGTGGCGGCCGGCCGTGCCGCGCAGGCAAGATCGGAGCTGGTCAAGTTGGCGCGGGTGTGTGCGCTGCGAAACTGGGGGTTCACCGAATGGCTGCACGGCAAAACCCTTGCGCCGCGCGGCATGCCCGGGCAGTCATGGAACGCGGCGGCGTTTTTGATGGCCGAACACACGGTGGCGGCGGGTGCCGGCGCGTGGCGTGCGCCGCACGCCGGTCGCGCGCAATCTGAGAAACCACGCGGGATATGAAACAATAGGGCATTACCCCGGGAGCTCGCGGCGAGCGATGCAATCACGGAGGTTGCCAACGTGCCGGTCGCAAACATTCTAGGCGAGATGACGACTCCCGAGCTTCAGTGGGACTTCATGCGCCATGGATTCCTGCGGCGGTGCCTCGAGCTGGGCGGCTTCGGCCTCGTGCTCGGCCTGCTCATCATGCAGGGCTACGGTCTGCGCGATCAGTCCGAGTTGCTCACCATCATCTGGCCGGCCTCAGGGTTGCTGTTCATGGCACTGTGGGTGGCGCCGGGGCGCAACTGGCCCTGGATCGTCGCGGTTCAATTGATCGTGCAGATCGGAATCTACCTGGGCTACGCGGATCGCCTCGCCTGGCAATGGGGTCCCGTGTTTGCGGTTGCCAACTCCGTCGACGGCGTGGTCGGGGCCATCGCGGCCCGGCGGCTCATCAACGCACCGGCGACGGCCGAGGTCCGCCGGGTCCTGAAGCTCCTGGCGGCCATCGCGATCGGTTCGGCCGCCGGGGCATTGATCGGCGCCTACGCCTCGATCCATACGTCGGTAGGAGCGCATTTTCTGCGGCAATGGCAACTGTGGTGGGCCGGTACGTGGCTCGGATCGCTGTTCGTCGCGCCGGTGGTGTTGTCGTGGGCGGTGCGTTTGCGTTTGCCGCAGAGGGCGGCCGGGCCGCCGGCACCGCTCGACCTGGTGTTGACGGGCGGCGCGCTGCTCGGCATCACGTATTGGACGTTTTCCTCGCCGCCCGGGGCGTTTTCCTCCATTTTCCAATCGCCGGTGCTGGTGCTGGCGCTCGCCGTCCTTGCCGCGTTTCGCATGCCGCCGCGCTGGTCCACCGCCCTGACCGCGCTCAGCGTGCTCATCGCCGCCTACTACTCCAGCCGGCACTGGGGACCGTATGCGAACGATTCGGATCCTTTCACCCGCATTAGTAAAGTTCAGCTGAGTTTGGCCGCGCTGATCGTCATCAACTACATGCTGGTCATCGTGTTGTTTGAGATCCGCAACACCGTGCGGCTGCTGCGTCGAAGCGAACAACGCTACCGGAATTTCGTGGAGAAGAGCTCCGAGGCGGTGTGGCAGGTCGAACTTGCCGTACCGATGGCGCTCGGTCTGGAATTGGACGCGCAAATCGGGTGGTTGGGCAGACATGCCTACGTCGATGAATGCAATCTGGCCTATCGGCAGCTGGCGGAGAACCAGGGACTCGCCCACGGGGAGTCACACGCATGGCGCGCCGATACGCCATGGTCAGCGGTCTACCTCGAACACCTCGAGCAGGCGGCGCGGCAAGCCTACTCGATCGATGGCCTGCAGTTTTCGGTCGGGTCGGGCGGCGGCCGCAAGACCTACCTCACCGGCTTCGCAGGGGTCATCGAGGACGGCAAGCTGCTGCGTATTTGGGGCGTTGCGCGCGACATCACCCAGCTCATCGAACTCAACGACTCGCTGCGGCAGAAGCAGGCCCGGGTGCAAATGTACGCGCGCCAATTGGCGAGCGCCGAGGAGCGCGCGCGGCGCGCGACGGCCGTGGATCTGCACGACGGCATCGGGCAGCAATTGACCGGACTCGCGTTGTCGCTTGATGCCGCGGCTGGCCACGCGCCGCCCGAAGTTCGCCTGTTGCTGAGTGAAGCGACTCACACGGTGCGCCAAATCCACGCCATGACGCAGCGGGTCATCGCCGATCTGAGTCCGCCGGGCCTGTACGACCTGGGTCTGGAAGCGGCGCTGCAATGGCTCAGCGTCTACATGCGGGGCCGCGACGCCCTGCAGGTCGACCTGCAGATCAGCGTCGATGACAAGGCGCTGGATCTGGAGCTGCGGATCCTGGCCTTCAAGCTGATCCGCGAACTGCTCCGTAATGTGGTCAAGCACTCCGGCTCGAA
>JBEKYO010000107.1:0-15359 GCA_049510875.1 Steroidobacteraceae bacterium | reverse complement strand
TAACGAGTGCGATCGTCGAGTAGACGACGATCGTCCTTCTCATGACGCCGCTCATTCGCCTTAATCTGGCCAGAGCGCGTCAGTGCGCGCGGGAGCCGGTTGAATTGTTCGATCGAATCGCAACAGGCGTAGTCGAAGTTTTCGGTTAGCTCACGCTCGAGGAATGGATAGAAAGCGCCATCTGGGCGGATTTCGACCTTGCGCACAACGGATTGCGGCGAAGCGGAGCGGGGTGCTGATCGCACGGAGCTTTCACGAATTCGCAAGTAGACTAGACGGCCGCGCAGGTGCGTGCGGTCCACATAATGACTGACCTGCGCGGACAGGGAATCCGGCACCAGGAGACTGAGGGCAAAGCCGTGCAGGAGGCGCTCTATGGCGCCCTCCCAGCCACCCTCCTCCGGCCTTACCTGCAGGAGCTCACCGGCGAAAGGGAGTTCTTCGGAATCGACGCCGAGTGCCGAGGCGAGGTTTTCGCGGATCCGGATGCTGTCGATGGGCAAGTTGTTGGCGCGGCCTTCCAGGGAGCGGATCTCGTCGGTCAGCTGTTTGTCGCGGTCGCTGTTGTTCACGAACTCCACACCCTTCTCGACTGCCGCGCGATCGAGGCGCTGCTTTTCGGCATCGAGCTCGGAGTACCGGGTCTGCGCAGACTGAATCGATCCCAAAAAGGTCTCTAGAGTGGTGCCGGGACGGACGTTGAGATTCGTGCATAACCGTCGATACTGCTCATCATCGTGTCTTTGTCGCTCGCGTTCGGTAGTCCTCGCGCGGATGTCCGCTTCCAGTTCTCTGATACGGCCCCCGCCCTGCCGTTCGATCGCGACTTGAATCTCGGCGCGCTCTCGCGAGAGAGCTTCCACCTGGGCCTTGTGTACCTCGAGCTGTTGCTTCGCCTTGCTCTCTTCGAAGCGAAGGTCGTGGATGCGGTCATCGATGAAACGGATGCGATGGCCGGCAAACCAGGCAGCGAGCACGTCGCGGGCTTGGCGTCTCAGTGCCAGCTCCACCTCCAGTGCGTCGAGTCTCTCGCCATCGGCGACCCGCGGATCCAGCGCCTCGATCGGGCTGCGGGCGCGAACTACAGCGTCATGAGCGTGGTTCAGGTTCTCGAAATTACCAGTGAGCGAGCGGATCCGATCATCAGTATCGTCCGGCTCGAGCATGTGATGGCGAACGAATTCGGTCAAATTGCCGACGGATTTCATCGACACGGTCTGATAGAACAGTTCCAGGGCCTGGGAGTGCGGGATTCCCAGCTCGCGCCGCAACTGGGCGGAATATTCTTCGAAGCTCTCGAAAGGTGGCTTGAGGCGCTTGTCGGCTCGAAGTCGTTTCCGGAGAGCCTGGATATCCGATCCGAAATCGGCGAAGTCCCGTTCGATCGTCAGGCCGGTGGTTGCCACGAGGTAGAAGCGTTCAGGCGTCCGCTCGCCTGGCTTTGTCCACAGGACGAGGGCAAGGGACACTTCGCGCTCGGCCGCCGCATCAACAAACACTCCGAGAATGACGCTGTAGGTATTCTCACTTCGCAGTGCCTGCGCCTGCGAGCTGCCGGTCAATTCATTTGAGACACTGCGGTACTCGCCGCGTACGTAGGAATACGGGGAGCGCTCGCGTGCCTCCGCACCAGCGGCGCGGTTGTAAGTAATTTTTCGTGGCGGCACCAGAAGCGTGGTCATGGCATCGACAAGGGTGGACTTGCCGGAGCCGATATCCCCCGTCAGCAAAGCATTCTCGCCCCCTGGCTCGATTTTCCAAATACGCGCATTGAAGGTGCCCCAGTTCAAGACCTCAAATCGCGAGAGCCTAAAGCCGGGACGCGCCAAGTGCAGAGAAAGGTTATCGGAGATGCTGTGCATAGTCGCGATACGTGAATTCGAGCTCGGCCAGCCAGTCAGCGTTCACGAATGCCCTCAGAATGCGGCGCACTTCAAACAAAGCCGAGTTCCCCTCCTGAATCTCACGCAGAAAACCGAGCTCTACGACTCGGTCAATATGTCGTTCAATCTGATCTTCCAACTTTGCCTCATTGGATCCCTGCGCGAGGAACACTCGGAGCATTTCAATGATCTGTTCGCGCGTGAGGACGAGCTTCGTGTCACCGCCTTGAGCGTCGTGTTGAGCGAGGCGTTTGCGCAATAGCACGAGGAGCAGGCTGACCGGATAGCTCAGTGGTCGGCGAGGGATCAGCCGCCGGGGCGCCTCGGAAGCGTCCGGATCTTCGACCTGCGACTGGCGAAGATAGGCATAACCTTCGGCCTCATCAATAACGAGCTCGAGGCCCAGGAGGCGCAGGTGATCGCGGGCGCCGCCCTGCAGATTCAAGAGGTCGCGCCAAAGCTGCGATGAGCGGTCGCTGTAGAGTACGCCCTTGAGAAGAGCGATGAGGACATCGGAGAGCCCATTGTGTGCCGTCGTGTCCATCTATCGCGTGAAAATCACTCGGGGAATCCGGACTTGCCTCTCCGGGCGGCTGTCGGCAGCGGGCAGGACGATCGTTTCCGTAATGTCATCGTCCACCGGAGCTCCCTCATGGGCGGCGATTCTCAGGTACGTTACGACCTCGGCAATACCTTGCTCGGGCGGGTACGCTTGCGCGATGTCCGCCAAGGTAACCTGCGATCGGTTTCTCAGGAGATCGGCGATGTGGGCGCGTAGGCGCTTCTCATCGACGGAGGCTTGCTTGAAAAGCGCCACGAGATTCAGTTCCGCCGTACCCTCCTCGATCGGAGCGCCGTCTAGAATGGGGTTGTTGGGCGGCCTGTACATCGACCTGCACATCGGAAGAATCAACTCGGGAGCTAGGCCGTCAACTGTTGCAAAGTCCGTTACCGTGGGTGCGATCCCTTTTAAGGCTACCGCGTGGGCCTCGATCTCGTGAACGAGATCCAGAATGCGTCGGTTCTCAAGGTGGGCGTGGTCATCGACGAAGCGGCGTAGCTGCTCGACCAACTGCGCTACGGTCCCGTGCACCTTCTCACCCGCATCAAGGAGCATGGGCGGTATGTTGCGAACGAAGTCTTCTCGGGGCAGTTCCCGAATGGCCTCGAGGGCATGGACGGCGCGCAGCCGCTCCCGCAGTTCATCCTGGCGGGATGGTGACATAAGGAACTCCCAGAAGGCGCTGAAGCTTTTGCCCTGATCCGACCGGTGGATGTGGTCAGTTTCGCCGAAGATCTCTTCGAGGAGCGCTCCCTTGGGCCGCGTGCTCGTCGCGATGCGCTCGCGCATCTCGCCATCCAGCATCCGGAAGTTCTCCTCGACCTGCCGGAAATCAGCGAGCAGGCGACGGGCGGTGTCCGCAATCTGAGCATAGCGCTCTTTGACCTGGGTGGAATCGAGCGGACCGGTCCGTCCTTCTCGCACGCGCTCGATCTCGCGCTCGATCTCGTCACGCCGACGAGTAAGCTCGCGGACGCGCGCTGTTGGGTCGTCCTGAGCGCCGGCTGCTAGATCGCGCAAGAGCTGTAGTAATGTGAGCAGACGCGATTCGGTCCCGACGAATGGCTGCGGTGCCAGCGCCTTCAGCCACTCGATGGCCTTCTCTGTGGCAGGGGTCAGGTCAAACTCGGCCTCCGATCCGGACTTGGGGTAGTACTTGCGCAGGTAGGCTCGATCGGGCGCAGCCCAGTCCTCAAGATAGACGCGCGCCGACCGAGGGTAGCGGTCGGGATAGGTCTCGCGCAATTGGTCAAGGTAGGCGTCAAGGTGGGCAGTGAGCTCCGGAGCGAGAATCGCTCTGCGATTGGGCTGGATGAAAGCTAGGTTGAGGAAGCTCAAAACTAGGGGCGCGTGGTCCGCCAGCAGAATCCGCCAGGCGGGGTGGGTTTGGCGCAGGCGATCGAGGGTTTCGTGGTCCACGTTACATTTAATGGTGGCAGTCTATGTACGTCTACGGTTGCTTTTCATCGACTATTTACCGAACGACGATAGGTACGTCGGAGCCGATCCAGGATTTCTGCAAGAGGCAGGTCGACCTCGATCTGCCTGGGGTCGTAAGTTCCATCATGTGCCAGATCCGTCAGGAACCTGTCGAGATCGTTTGCGATTCTCGGGGCGACGGGAACGTGCACGTCCGGAGCGAGCAGCTGCGCGAGCCGGATTACGTCGTTTCCATGCTTGCGGATATTTCTCGTGTCCACTTCCTCGCCGGCCGCTCTGCGTGCCACCAGGTCCAGCCAGGCATGCCCTTTCAAAGGGATCAGTTGCTCGGCCCCGATCCAAGGCAAGCCATCGACGTTCCGGCGACCATTCATGATGAACCCGTAGTACTCGTTGTCCAAGAGAATGGCGGAAAGACTAGCGACCACCTCGGCAAAGGAAATCGGCGCCAGATGCGCGCCAGGAGCTATTTGTATCCCTTCCGGTGCACGGCAGAATAGCTCGATCATTGCCGGAAACCCCGCGGATGCCGGCTTCTGGAACCGATACAGAACGGGCTTCCCTGTCTCGCTGGCCTGACGGATCTCGTAGCCGCCCCGGTCCACGAACGCCCAAACGGCCGCTCCAAAGGCCGGAGTGAGTGCTTCCATGTGAAGTACGATGTCAAGGTCCTTAGTGGCCCGAAATTCGAGCCCGGCCTCGGCCATGGCCAGTGTCGCCGCGGTCCCGCCAATCAGGACGTACTGATCTTCAAGCCCAGCGAAGTGCTCCCGAAAAACGTCGAGCCCCTTTACCATGGGAATCTGCCCCGAAGCGCATCGAGAGCCTGCTGGATTCGATCGTCCGTTTCTTCCTTCAGGCTTAGAGTCAGCGATAGGGGATCGACTACTTCGCTGTCGTGCAAGAGGTTCGGCGGGTAGCTCCATATCTGCCACTGCACGGCCCTTGGCGCCGGCACCAGTTCGTGTCGAGCGCCCGCCTCCTGGGCGCGCTTCCATTGCGTGACGCTGGCGGCGTGGATGGGCTGCGGAGGTTCCGTCAACATCGAATAGAGCGCCAATGCACTGAGACCCGCTACGGGCGCATTAAAATGCTTAACGAGTTGGCCATCCACCCATTCCGTTCGCCGGACTGGCGTCCGCAGATAAGGGGCGGCCAGCTTCCAAGCCTGGGCGGGAGCATGATTCACCTGCAAGCGCCGCCCTTTCCCTTGCTGACGAGCGGTAACCAGCCCGGCGCCGCTGAGCTCACGGATCGCGCGAGTCAAGGTCATGGCCGTGTAGCCCAGCGCCGTTGTCAAGTCGGCGGGCTGCCATATTCCATGCCATTCTCTGCGAAGTAAGGCCGCAATGAAGAGCGCCTGCGTCGCTGGTGTAAAGCCGGTAACCTCTCCTTGCGGGCGGCGGAAATACTCCCGAAAGTCGATGCCAAGGTCGGGTAGATAGAGCTGATTGCCTGGGACGACGAACGGGATTTTTTGCTCTACCAGCCGCCGCCGCTCGTAGGACGCGAGGCTGGCCATGGCAAACACCACGGGTCGATCCGCGATATGTGCCAGCTTGTTCAGCTGGGTGCGCAGCGTACGCAAGGCCGGCAGTCGCTCCTTGCGCGCGCTGACCAGCAGAATATCCTTGTCGCGCAACTGGAGCTCGTGGATGTCGAACGCATCCTGCAGGAAGTAAGGGAGGCTTTTCGCTCCACTCCATAGGCGGACCGGCGTGTCCGTGCCAAGTGTCTCGTGCAAGTATGCTTGGACATCAGCAGCCAATACTGGGGTTGCAACCGGGTTATTTAACATTTATTTAGCACCGTAACACTATTAATGTTATCGTGCAATACTTAAGTTAACGACTCCACGGTCGAGCCCGATGAGGGCGCGGCATTCGCTTCAAGGAGGACGGTTAAAAGAGAACCTCGCATCTTCGCGCGCGAGCTCAAGAACTATGCGTCGACCGTCCGCGCCGTCTCGCCGTCTCGCCGCCGACAACGGCCATGCAGTGGTGGGAGCTCAACGCATCCACATTTCTATACCTCAACACCTCCGGCGTTCCCGCGCGCGTAGTTACCGCACTCTGGAAGCGGTGCGACCGTGACGGTGACGAAGCAGTGGACCAGTCAAATCCAATTCTTGCACAACATTCCAGTCTCAGGCAGGAGGTAACATGGGACGACATTCAACGACCGGAGGCGTGCTCGCCTTCGGCCAAGACCGAATCCAATTCGAATTTCAATTCGAGGGGCGTCGCTTTCGTCCCACCTTGCTGATGACGCCAACAGCCTTGAATTTGCGCCGTGCTCGCGAGAATCTTCGACGCATCAAGGCGCGTATCGCCGCCGGCACGTTCTCGTTCGCTGATGAGTTTCCAGACTATCGATATCTACGGAAGGTCGTCGATTCCAACGAGCTCCGGACCTGCAATAGAGTGTTCGATGAGTTCCTCGCGCACTGCGAGGCACGGCGCGCGAAGCACGACCTCTCGGAAGCAACGCTTCGTGGATATCGAAAGGCTGTCGATCGGTTCTGGCGTCCTCGCTTGGGTGAAGTGACCTTCTTGAAGGTTCGATACTCGGAACTCGTCCGGATTGCCGACGCGCAGAAGAACTGGAGCAAGAAGACTTACAACAACGCGGTGAGCGTGCTGCGACGCGCGTTTGCCTTTGGCTACCGAGATTACCCCTACCAAGCGAATCCTGCGAGTGGGCTCCGAGGAGCGCGCCTTACCTATTGCGACCGACCGCGCATCGATCCTTTCCGCATCCAAGATGCGGAAACCTTGATCGCGGCGATTCATAAGGATTGGGGCGAAGCACAGGGCAACTACGATGAGTTTCGTTTCTTCACCGGGATGCGCCCCTCTGAACAGATCGCACTCACGACTCAGGATTTGGACGTGGAGCAGGGGACGCTTTGGGTCAGCAAATCGAAAGTCCATGGCGTGGAGCGAGACTCGACTAAGACGCGGCAAGACCGTCTGATTCGGCTCTGCCCTCGCGCTCTGGCCGTGGCGAAGCGTCAGCTCGCGCTCTGCTCCCGGCTCCGCTCGGAGGGGGCCATTCGGCATAACTACCTATTCTTCGCTGCCTCGGGCGATCCAATAGAAAGCCTGCTCTCCACCGGCGAGCGCTGGCGCTCGACCTTGAGGCGCCTGCCCGTTCGCTATCGAAGGCCCTATTGCGCGCGCCATACCTCGGTGAGCTGGAACCTCATCGCGGGAAAAAATCCTCTCTACGTGTCGAGGCAGCACGGCCACAGCGTTGAGACCATGTGGCGCACCTACTCGGCATGGATGGATGGCGCTCTCGAATCCGACGTGGCACTCATCAAGGAATCAATGGAGAGAACTTCGTCCACGAGTACCGAGACATCCGCTGCGGACAACACGACTCGAACGAAAAAGGTGAGCTTCTCGGGACCACTGCGCGCCGCTGTCAGTAGATTGCCGCGCTTTTTGGGCCTCGCGCGGATTTGTCAGTCGATTTGCCAGTACGCAAACGCTCTGGTGAGCTAAGTCGATGAGCGAGCGCGAAAATTAAGTGGCGGAGAGGGTGGGATTGCTCGCGGCCGGGGACGCCCGCTCGTCCTGCGCTTCGCTCCGGACCGCCGCGGCCGAGCCGCGTCGTCCAAAAATCGCTCCGCGATTTTTGTCGAACCAGTGGGTTCGTCCACACACCCTGCACCCCCAAAATAAAAAAAGGCCTGCAGACAGGCCCTTTTTTATTTTGGCGGAGAGGGTGGGATTCGAACCCACGTGCCGGAATTACCCGACCATCCGATTTCGAGTCGGCGCCGTTATGACCACTTCGGTACCTCTCCGTTAACTTATGATCGCCGCGCGTTAACTTAAGCTGCTGGGCCTATGTGACGCGATATGCGGATAGATTAAAAACGCATTTGTCAAGGGTCCATTGAGGTCGATAAAGGATTATTCTAGCGCATCGGCAACAGGCATGCCTCATGTTCAGGCATGCCCCGCAACACGGGACCTGCATAGCTTAACGACCGTGCGTAACTCAAAAGCATCAATTCCCTGGGCGAGGTGGTCAACGATTGGCGTGGCGGTATCGGCCTCGCTGATGCTGGGCACCTGCACCCCGCTGCCGAGCGTCATCGATCAGATCAGGATCCTCGGCGAACTGCGCGTGGTCACGCGCAACAGTCCGCTCGCCTACTACCGCGCCGCCGACGGCACACCGGCGGGGCCGGAGTACGAACTTGCCCGCCGCTTTGCCGACGAACTCGGCGTCAAGCTCACGATCACGCCCGTCCACAGTTATGCGGAAATTTTCGCCGCGCTGGCATCGGGCCGCGCCCATTTGGCCGCGGCCGCTTTGAAGGTGCCTGCGAAGCCGATTCCGAACGTGGAATTCGGCCCAGTGTATCAGCGCGTGCGAGAGCATCTGGTCTATCAGCGCGGCGCATCGCGGCCAAGTTCGCTTGCACAGATCGGTGATCGTGACTTGGAAATCGCGGCTGGCAGCTCATATGCGAAAAGCCTGCGCGCGGCGCGCGATTCGCTGCCGGGGCTGGCATGGGTTGAGAACGCCAGCACGGATTCGCAGGTGCTGCTGGACGGCGTCGCCGACGGCGGCATCGACTACACAATTGCCGACTCGACCGAGTTTGCCCTGGCGCATGACGTGCATCCGGACCTGCGCATTGCGTTCGATTTTCCCGGCAGCCAGTCCCTGGCGTGGGCCGCCAGCGCGCGTGACCCGGACTTCTTGCGTTACGTGACCAGCTATTTTTCGCGCCTTGATGCGAACGGCCAGCTAGCCGCCATCGTCAAGCGTTACTACGCGAGGTCGGAAGACCTGGAATTCGCGAACGATCCGAGCTTCATGCGGCATCTGCAGAGCCGATTGCCGTTGTACAAGAAATGGTTCGAGGAAGCGGCCGCTCAAAGCAGCCAGGACTGGCGCCTGCTGGCCGCGATCGGCTATCAAGAATCGAAGTGGAATCCCGGCGCGGCGTCGGCCTCCGGCGCTAGGGGCCTGATGCAGCTCACGTCCGACACCGCGACGGCGGCGAAGGTGACGGACCCTGCCGATGCGCGCCAGAGCATCTTCGGCGGCGCGCGCTACTTCCGGCAGGTCTACGCAAAGATCCCTTCGCACGTCCCCGAGCCGGATCGGACATGGTTCGCCCTGGCTGCCTACAATATCGGGTACGGACATGTCGAGGACGCGCGCGTGCTCGCTCAAAGGGCCGGCCGCGATCCCGACTCCTGGCAGGATGTGCGTGAATTCCTGCCCCTCCTCGAGCAGGAACAGTGGTACACGCGGACCGAAAACGGCTATGCGCGCGGGTGGGAGCCGGTGCACTACGTCGACAACGTGCGCGACTATCGCGACATGCTGGAATGGGCCTGGGGCAGCACCGGCGCCATAACGCTCAACTAGGAGCCTGCAGGCTCCTAGCGCCGCGCCTCGAAGAAGCGCCGCAGCAGGTCGCTGCTTTCTTCGCTGCAGACCCCGCCGAATACGTCGATTCGATGCGTCATCCGGTGGTCGCGCGTCAAGTCGAACACGCTGCCGCAGGCGCCGGCCTTCGGATCCCACGCCGCGAAAACCACACGTGCGACGCGCGCATTCTGCACCGCGCCGATGCACATGGCGCAGGGCTCCAAGGTGGCGTACAGCGTTGCGCCCGTGAGCCGATAGTTCTGCCTCTGCATGGCCGCGGCGCGCAATGCGACGATTTCCGCATGGGCCGTAGGGTCCCGGTCCGAGATCGGGCGGTTCCAGCCCTCCCCGATCACCACCCCTTCCCGCACCACGAGGGCGCCCACCGGCACTTCCTGGAGCTCGCCCGCGCGCCTTGCGAGGTCCAGGGCACGGCGCATGAAATCGACGTCGGAAGCGCCGCCGCTCAAACGGACTTCCCTTCGGGACCGCGCAGCCTGCGGCCGATGAACAAGGCCGCGACCACGGCGAACAGGACGGCCGCGCTCAGCGCCAACGAATTGTGAATTCCCACGCTGGCGCCCAACAGTCCGACGCTCAGCCCGCTGAACGTGCGCATGCCCATCGCGGACATGGAAAACACGCCGATGACCCGTCCGCGCATGTCGTCGGGCGCGTGCATCTGCACCAGGGCCTGTGCCATCGAGTTGAATGCGAGTTCCACGAATCCCGCAACGAACAACAGGCAGACGGCCAACGCATACGCATCGGCACGCGCGAATCCGACCAGCGCGACGCACCAGATCATCGCGAGGATGAACGCCGTGCGCGAGCGCGGCGGGAGCATGGCCCGACTCTCCAGCAGCAGCCCGCCCAGGAGCCCGCCTCCGGCGTCGGCCGCGAGCAGCAGGCTATAGGACAAGTCGTCGGCGCGGCCATGCCCGAGATCCCGTGCAAATGCCGGCATTTGAGCTTGATACGCATTGCCGACGAAGAATGAGGACGCGCCGATGAGCACGGTCATCGCGAGCAATACGCGGTTGCGCGCGACCACTTTCATGGTGGCCCACACATCCGCAATGCCGTTCAACGCCGGCCGCGCCGGGTGCCAATTCGCGGCGGCTTTGCCGTAAGGCGCTCGGATCATCCATACGATCAGGGGCAGGTAGATCGCGGCGTTCACGAAGATGCCGTAGGCGGGACCCAAAAGCATCAGCAGCCCGCCTCCGACGGCGGGGCCAACGAGGAATCCCAGATATCGGCCGGTCGCGCCCAGTCTTACGGCGCTCGGCAGTTGGTCCGCCCTGACGATCTGATGGATCAAAACCTGCGATGCGGGCAGCCAGATCACACCGGCGAATCCGTGGATCACGAGCAGCAGCATGGCCTTCCACAGCGCGACGGAGGCCGTCAAGAACATGATGCCCCAGCACACCGACACGCCAAGCAGCAACAGCATGCCGATCTGAATCAGCCTGCGGATGTCGATGCGGTCCGCCAATCCGCCGCTTACGCCGGCAAAGAACAGAAATGGCACCCAATGCGAAACCACGGCGAAACCGAGGAGCGCGGGCGATTGGAATTTCTGGAAAATCATCCAGTAACTGATGACGTGCTCGACATTGTCGGCCATCATCGCCGCCGTGGCGAAGAAGAAGTAGATCCGGAAGTCGCGGTTCGATAAGGAGGAAAAGGCCTGATGCAGGGCGGCGGGTGCCGGCGCGGGGCTACTGACGGCGTTCAATTGGCTTCGCATCTCGATGGGGTGGTTTCCCAAGGATTGTAGCGCATCGCCCGGCGCAACGCGGGACACCGTCGCGTGCTTGCCGGTCGCATTTGATTTTCACGTAGAATCGCCGCCTTGCCGCGTGGGGATCCGACTACAGGTACGAGGCTGGCATGCGATTAATACTGCTCATTGTGGCACTCGCCGCATCCCTTCCGGCCGCGGCGGACGAGGGTATGTGGACGTTCGATGGCTTTCCCGCCGGTGCGGTCGACAGCACCTATGGCGCCCAAGTGACCACAGCATGGCTGGATCATGTGCGGCTGTCGACGATCCGCTTGACGAACTGCACCGCGTCCTTCGTGTCGCCCGACGGCTTGATGCTGACGAATCACCATTGCATCGAATCCTGCCTTGCCGAACTTTCCTCCAAGGACAACAGCCTGCTCGATCGCGGATTTGCGGCGTCAAAGCGCGGCGACGAACGCCGCTGTTCCACACAGCTTGCCGATGTGCTGGTGGGCACGGAGGATGTCACGGCCGCGGTGACCAAAGCGTTGCAAGGGCTCGACGACAGTGCCGCCAACGAGGCGCGCAAGAAAAAGCTCACCGAACTCGAGCAAGCCTGCGAACAAGCGAATGCCAAGACGAAGCTGGGCAAGCTCAAGTGCCAGGCCGTGACGTTGTACGAAGGGGGACAGTACTTCATCTACAAATACCAGCGCTACGACGACGTGCGGCTGGTATTCGCGCCGGAAGCCGGTATCGCGGCATTCGGCGGCGACCCGGATAATTTTCAATTTCCGCGCTGGTCGCTCGACTTCTCGATGCTGCGCGCCTATGAAAAGGGCAAGCCCGCCAAGACCCCGAATCATCTGCAGATCGATTTCGCGGGACCGCAGGTCAACGAATTGGTGTTCGTCGCCGGGCATCCGGGCACGACCCAGCGGTTGGAAACGCGCGCCCAGTTGGAATTCGAGCGCGACACATCGCTGCCGAATGCGCTGTTGCGCTTGGCGGAACTGCGCGGCGGCTACATTCAATTCAGCCGAAGCTCGCCCGCCAATGCGCAATTGGTCGAAGCACCGCTCAACGGCCTCGAGAACTCGCTCAAGGTGCGCCGTAAACTGCTGGACGCATTGCACGACGACGCGCTGATGGCGCGCAAGAGCGAGGATGAAAAGAACCTGCGTGCGATTTCGCCACTGCCGGGGACCGACCCCTGGCAACAGATCGAGGCGGCGACGCAGCGCGAGCGCGCGCTGTATCTGCCGGCGACATTCATCGAAGGGGGCGCTGGATTCAACAGCATTCTGTTCCGTTATGCGCGGCTGCTCCTGCGCGGCGCCGACGAACGGACCAAACCCAACACCGCGAGGCTGCGCGAGTATACGGACGCGGCGCTGCCGCGGATTGAACAGCAGCTTTACGCCCGGATACCGATCTACGGCGAAGTGGAAGCACTCACCCTGTCGTTCTCTCTGCAACAAATGCGCGAGCTTCTCGGCCCCGATCAACCCATCGTGCGCAAGCTGATGATCAAGGACTCGCCCGAAACCCTGGCCACCCGTCTCGTGGCGGAGACTAAACTCGATGATCCCGCGGTCCGCAAACTGCTCTGGGATGGCGGTAAAGCGGCCGTTGACGCTTCCCTCGATCCCATGATCGAACTCGCCCGTTTCCTGGATGCGGATGCGCGCTCGATCCGCAGTCAGTTCGAGGACGAGGTGGAGGCACCCGTCGCCGCGGCGTCGCAACGCATTGCCGCTGCTCGCTTCAAAGCCTATGGGACCCATGTCTACCCGGATGCCACCTTTACGCTGCGCTTGAACTACGGGACGATACAGGGGTGGGCGGAGAATGGCGTCCCCGTGCAACCGTTCACCTATCTGGACGGCGCCTTCGAACGGGCGACCGGAGAGTCGCCGTTTCTGATCCCGGACAGCTGGATGAAGAGGAAGGCCGATCTCGACCCGCGCACCCCCTTTTGTATTTCCACCTCCAGCGATATTGTGGGTGGAAATTCCGGCAGCCCCTTGATCGACGCTCAGGGCCGTATCGTCGGCGTTATGTTCGATGGCAATATTCACTCCATATCCGGCGACTATTGGTTCGACGCAGCCAAGAACCGCGCGATCGCGTTGCATCCGGCCATCATTCGCGAGGCCCTCGACAAGGTGTACGGCGCGAAATCACTGCTCGCGGAGATGAGTGAGCCATGAATCCACCGGAATCCGTGAAGATCGGTCAGCCGAGCGAGCCCGGCGAATATGACGAGGGCATGTTGGCGCTGCTTCAAATCATCTGGGGCGACGGATTTCTGTCCCCCGGCGGGGCCGACGAGCTCGCGCGCATTCTCGCGGGCAGCGACATCGCGGGCTGCCGGATACTCGACATCGGCTGCGGCCTCGGCGCGATCGACGAATTGCTCGTGACCCACTACGGCGCCGCGTCGGTGGTCGGCATCGACATCGATCCGGCATTGCTCGAGGGCATGAAGACTCGGATCGAGCGCGCGAACTTGGGCGCGCGAATTCGCGGCGTCAAGGTCGAACCGGGTCCGCTGCCGTTCGCAGCGGCCGGTTTCGATGTGGTCTTTTCGAAAGACTCGCTGGTTCAGATCCCGGATAAACCCGCGATTTTCGCCGAAATCCTGCGGGTACTGAGGCCGGGCGGCCGCTTCATCGCCGGCGACTGGCTGCGCGGCGGCACGGGTGAATATTCCCCCGAAATGATGGAGTATTTCCGTCTCGAGGGCATCGCCTACAACATGGCCACGCTCGAACAGAGCGCCGCTGCGTTGCGGGACGCCGGTTTCGTCGACGTCGAGGTGAATGACCGTCACGCGTGGTACTCGGCGCTTGCACGGCGTGAACTCGAGGCCATGGAACAGACCTTGAAGCCCACCATCCTGGCGCGCATCGGCGCGGCGAGAACCCAGCATTTCCTGGACAACTGGCGCCAACTGGTCGTCGTGCTCGACCGGGGCGAATTGCGCCCGGGCCATCTGAAGGCCACCAAACCACTCGATTGATCCCGGATGGCCGACCGCTGCATTGCCGCCTCGGTTGAGCGCTTCGCGATACCTCTAAATGATCCCCCGCATCATGCGCGGTACCGCGTCGGCCACATCGTCGACCGAGTGAAACTGTTCGGGATGCGTCAGCAGCAGTTGCGCCAGGGACAACGCGCCGGCTTCGCACCCGGCGCGCAGCGCCGGATCCGATATCGAGTCGAAATCGATCACGTGGGCGAATCCCAGGATTCGGCGGATCATTTTGCACGCGCCGAAGCCGAGCATGTCGGCGAACAGCGAATCCAGGAACGCGTTGCGCGCGGACTCGAGCGCCGGGGCATCGCCGGCCGTGGTGAACATGGCGGCCGGGTAGGAATCGCCGTTGGCATGCTCGGCGCACAGCGCAAGGAAGCTCCTGCGGAATGTCGACCAGAATATTCCAGCCTGCTCGATCAGCCATTCCCGATACGCGACCCGGTCGTCGTTCGGGGTCGCATGCCCGGGTTGCGAGTACCAGCTCAACAAGAGATTGCCGAAAAACGCGCCCAGGTCGAAACCGATCGGCCCGTAGAAGGCGAATTCCGGATCGATCACGCGGGTATCGGTTTGCGTGACCATCACTGAGCCTGAATGCAGGTCGCCGTGCAAAAGCGCCTGGGACTGACTGAGAAACTTGTGGCCGAATCCCGCGACCGCCGCCTTGAGCGGCCCGTCGCGGCGCAGGCGCGATGCGATTTCATCGAGTTGCGGCGAGGTGTGGCGATTGCGGACGCTTGCGAGGTACGGATCCGCGAAGATGAGATCCACGGAGATGCGCACCAGCGCCTTGTTCCCGGCGAACAGCGCAATGCCGTCCATTTTTCGCTCGAACGGCCACGCGAAATCGGATGTGAAAAAACAAGCGCGGGCGACATATTCGCCCATGTTTCCGGCAAGATTCGGGTAGCGGCTCCCCGCGATCAAACCGCGCCTCAAGATGATGTGCGGGGAGAGCCGCTCCATGACTGTGCAATAGAGATCCGCATCGTAATGGTAGATTTCGGGAATCAGCCCGGCGACAAACGGGCCGACGGTCCGGTAATAGGAATTTTCGAAGAACGCCCGATCGAGCGACATTGGCCATGACGGCCCGGCGGCGCGCACGTAGGGAAGAGCCTGCTTGACGCAGACCGACCCCTCCGGTCCCTCCACGATGAACACCAGATTGAGATTGCCGTCGCCGACCTCGCGGACCCGCCATTGGTCCGGACGTCCGCCGAGCCGCGCGCGAACCTCGCGCAAATCCCCGATCAATGCCACCAGGCTCGTGGCATCGAGGATCCGATGCGG
>JBEKYO010000106.1:0-15495 GCA_049510875.1 Steroidobacteraceae bacterium | reverse complement strand
CCAGCGAACCGAGTCCATTGCGGCGTGCGCGCCGCGGCGCGGCCGGAGCACTCCATGTGGATCGTTAGAGTAGCCCTCCAGCGGCCGTACACCTTCATCATGCTGGCGCTGCTGATCGTGCTGATGGGCGGCTACGCCATCGTCAACACCGCCACCGACATCTTCCCCAACATCAAGATTCCGATCGCCGCGGTGATCTGGCGCTACAACGGCATATTGCCGGAGGAGATCGCGACCCGCATCGTTCTGTTCTCCGAGCGCGTCGCGCAAACGACGGTCAACGACGTCGAACATACGGAATCGCAGTCGGTCAACGGCACCGCGGTGGTCAAGTATTTTTTCCAGCCCGACGCCGACCCGGACCTCTCCTTCGCCCAGATCACCGCCGTATCTCAAGCGCAGTTGGCCACATCGCCCCCCGGGACGACGCCACCGTTCGTCCTGTCGTACAGCGCCTCGAGCGTTCCCATCCTGCAATTGGCGTTGTCGAGCGAGTCGCTGCCGGAGGCGCAGATCTACGATTTGAGCAACACGCTTCTGCGCACGCAGCTCGCCACGGTCGCCGGCGCCTCGATCCCGTACCCATTCGGCGGCAAACAGCGGCAGGTCCAGGTCGACCTCGACCCGCGGGCACTGCGCGCGAACGGTCTGTCGGCCAACGACGTGGTCAATGCCATCGGCGCCCAGAACCTCATTCTGCCCGCCGGCACCGAGAAGATCGGCGAACTCGAGTATTTCATCAAGCTCAACTCGAGCCCGGGGCAGATCGAGGACCTGAACAACCTGCCGATTCGCACCCACAACGGCGCACTCACCTACATTCGCGACGTGGCTCACGTACGCGACGGATATTCCCCGCAGACCAGCATGGTCCGGCTGGACGGCCGCCGGGCCGTGTTGATGAGCGTGCTCAAAACCGGCAAGGCGTCGACCATCGACATCATCGACAGCATCAACAAGAAGCTGCCCCAGATCCGGGCCTCCTTGCCGAGCGCGCTCTCCATAAAGCCGATCAGCGATCAGTCCGTGTTCGTCCGCGCCGCAATCTCCGGCGTCATCCGCGAAGCGGCCATCGCCGGCGCCTTGACCGGCCTGCTGATCCTCCTGTTCTTGGGCAGCTGGCGCAGCACGCTCATCATCACCATTTCCATCCCGCTGTCGATACTGGCGTCGATCGCCTGTCTTTCGGCGCTGGGAGAGACCATCAACATCATGACGCTCGGCGGATTGGCGCTTGCCGTGGGCATCCTGGTGGACGACGCGACGGTCACCATCGAGAACATCAACTATCACCTCGAACAGGGCAAGGAAGTCGAGACGGCGATTCTCGACGGCGCGCACCAGATCGCGCTGCCCGCGCTCGTCTCGACTCTTTCCATCTGCATCGTCTTCGTTCCCATGTTCCTGCTCGCCGGAATCGCGAAATTCCTGTTCATACCGTTGGCCGAGGCCGTGGTATTCGCCATGCTGGCCTCGTATGTCCTGTCGCGCACGCTGGTGCCCACTCTCGCCAAGTTCTGGCTGAAGAAACACGTGCTTCACTCGAACCGGACCGGTGGCAATGCGTTCGTCCGGTTTCAGGAACGCTTCGAGCGCGGCTTCGCCAGGATGCGCGACGGCTACCGCAGCCTGCTGCTGGTCGCCCTGCAGAGCGGCCCGCGATTTGCCGCGATCTTCCTCGGCTGCATGGCCGCCACCGCGCTGCTCGCCTTTCCCCTGGGGCCGTTGCCCGGACTCGGCCAGGACTTCTTCCCGAGCGTCGACGGCGGCCAGATCAAACTGCACATGCGCGCCCGCACGGGCACGCGCATCGAGGAGACCGCGGCGCTGTGCGACGCGGTGGAGTCGGCTATTCGCGGGATCATCCCGGCCGAGCAGCTCGTCAACATCGTCGACAACATAGGGCTGCCCTACAGCGGCATCAACCTCGCCTACAGCACGTCCGCCCCCGTCGGGCCGGGTGACGCGGACATCTACGTGAATCTGTCGGAGAAGCACGAGCCCACCGCGGATTACGTCCGCACGCTGCGGATCAAGCTCAGGGCTGCGTTTCCGTCGGCCACCTTTTCGTTCCTGCCGGCCGACATGATCGGGCAGATCCTGAATTTCGGATTGCCCTCGCCGATCGACGTCCAGATCACCGGATTCGATGTGGAGGGCAACCGCAGATTCGCCAACGATCTGCTGCAAAAGCTCCGCTCCGTCGCCGGCGCCGTCGATTTGCACGTTCATCAGACCGGCGATTACCCGCAATTCAACGTGGACGTGGACCGCAGCAAGGCGCAGCTCATGGGCTTGACCGAGCAGTCCGTGGCCACCAATATGCTGGTATCGCTGTCCGGCAGCTTCCAAACATCGCCCTCGTTCTGGGTGGACCCGAAGAGCGGCACCCAGTATCAGGTGGCGGCGCAGACGCCGCAATATCGGATGGATTCGCTCAATGACCTCGCCAACACGCCGCTCGACGGTCCGAATGGGGTGTCGCAGATTCTCTCGAGCGTGGCCAGCGTTCATCGAAGCGTGGCGCCCGCGGTGGTCAGTCATTACAACGCGACGCCGGTCATCGATATATTCGGCGCGGTGCAGGACACGGACCTGGGCTACGTATCGGCGCAGATGAGCAAAATCATCGCCGAAGCGAAGCAGGATCTGCCAAGGGGCTCGAACGTGGTCATGCGCGGACAGGTGCAGACCATGCGGGCCTCGTTCAACGGCCTGCTGATCGGGCTGCTTGGCGCCGTCGTGCTCGTGTACATGCTGATCGTGGTCAATTTCCAATCGCTGCTCGATCCCTTCATCATCATCACCGCCCTGCCGGCGGCCTTGGCCGGCATCGTGTGGATGCTGTTTCTCACGCACACCACGGTCAGTGTTCCGGCCCTCACGGGCGCGATCATGTGCATGGGCGTCGCCACCGCGAACAGCGTGCTGGTCATCAGCTTCGCCCGCGAGCGCATGGATGCCGGCGACACCGCGTTCGAGGCCGCCCTTCAATCGGGCTTCACCCGGCTGCGCCCCGTGGTGATGACCGCCCTGGCGATGATCATCGGCATGATTCCCATGGGGTTGGGATTGGGGGACGGCGGCGAGCAGAATGCGCCCCTCGGCCGCGCCGTCATCGGAGGACTGATTTTCGCCACCGTCGCGACCGTGTTCTTCGTGCCCACGGTATTTTCCATCATCCACGGACGTGGGGAGGCGCGCGCGCCCCGCCCCTCGGAGACTGCACATGCCTGAGCAATTCGCGCACGCACCGGACCCGAGGTTGTCCCGCAGCATTCGGCGCTACGCGCTGCTGCTGCTGGTGATCGCGCTGGCGCTGGTCGCGTGGGGGGAAATCAGCCGCGTCATGGCGCGCGACGCGCTGCGCAAGGGAGCGGCCCGGGATGCGGTGCCGACGGTCATCACCGTCACGGCGCAGCGCGCCAGCCTGGGCGAAGAGCTGGTGCTGCCGGGAACGGTACAGGCTTTCGTCGAGGCTCCCATTTACGCGCGCACCAGCGGCTATTTGCGCACCTGGTACACCGATATCGGCACGCCGGTGAAGAAAGGCCAGCTGCTCGCCGAGATCGAGACCCCGGAGGTGGATCAACAATACGTCCAGGCGCAGGCGGATCTCGAGACGGCGCGCGCCAACGAGACCTTGTCGAACAGCACCAACAAACGCTGGCAGGGACTGCTGTCCACAGAATCCGTATCCCAGCAGGATGCCGACGAGAAAGCCGGCGACGCGGCTGCGAAGAAGGCGGCGCTCGCGTCCGCCGCGGCGAACGTCGCGCGGCTGCGCGAACTCGAATCGTTCAAGCGGGTGCTGGCGCCGTTCGACGGCATCGTCACCGCGCGCAACACCGACATCGGGGCGCTCATCAACGCCGGCCAGAGCTCGGGCAGCGAATTGTTCCGGGTCGCCGATATCGATAAATTGCGCATCTACGTGCAGGTGCCCGAGATCTACGCCGCCGCGACCCAACCGGGATTGGCGGCGGAATTGCGCTTCGCCGAACGAGCCGGCCAGAAATATGTCGCGCGCACCGTACGCACGTCGAATGCGCTCGATCCCACGTTGCGCACCCTGCAGGTGGAGCTGCAGTTGGACAACGCCGCTCGCGAGGTGTATCCGGGCGCGTACGCGGAAGTGCATTTCAAGCTGGCGGCCGATGCCGAATCGCTGAGATTGCCGGCGAATACCGTGCTGTTCCGCGCGGCCGGGCTGCAGGTGGCCACCGTCGATGGCAGCCAACGCATCAAGCTCAAGAGCATCGTTCAAGGACGCGACTTCGGCAGCACCATCGAGATTCTCTCCGGACTCGACGCCGGCGACCTCGTGGTGGTGAATCCGCCCGACTCCATCACCGACGGGGTGCCGGTCCATGTCGCCGCTCCGGCGGCCGGGCCGGCGAAAAACGCGGGCAAGGCTACGTGAAGCCTCGCGCGCCCGCTGCGCTCGTGGTCGGCGCGCTGGCCGGGTGCTCATTCGCGCCCACGTATACGTCGCCGCCCGGCAGCGCGCCGCCGGCGAGCGCCTATCAGGAGGCCGGCGACTGGCAGCTCGCGAAGCCCATGGACGCGCAGCCGCGGGGCGATTGGTGGACGATATTCCATGATCCGCGGCTCGACGAACTCGAGGCCAAGGTGAGCGCCGCCAATCAGGGCATCAAGGCGGCCGTGGCGCGTTTGCAGCAGGCCCGCGCGGCGACGCGGATTCAGCGCGCCGCCTTGTTTCCGGCATTGAGTGTCGGCTCCGCCGCCACCCGCGGACGCGCCTCCCCGAACTCCCCGACCTTCCCGCGCGGCGCCGAACCGACCTATGGCAACTTCGATCTGGAGGCGGACTTCTCCTATGAGCTCGATGTGTGGGGCCGCGTCCGCAATTCGGTGAATTCGGCCAGGGCCAGCCAGCAAGCGAGCGCCGCGGACCTCGCGACCCTCGACCTGTCCATGCATGCGGAACTCGCCACGGATTATTTCAATCTGCGAGGCCAGGACGCGCTGCAGGTGCTGCTCGAGAGGACCGTCGAGGATTACTCCAGGTCGCTGCAGCTGACCGAGAACCTGTACAAGGGCGGCGGCGCCGCGTTGGCGGACGTCGAGCAGGCCCGGGCGCAGCTCGAGACGGCGCGCACGCAGACGGCCGACACGAGCCTGCAGCGCGCAGTCTCCGAACATGCCATTGCGGTATTGATCGGCGAGAATCCGTCGGCCTTCCATCTCGAGGCGCAGCCGCTGCCCCGCGACGCGGCGCCGCCGGCCATAGACCCGGGTCTGCCCTCATCGCTGCTCGAACGCCGCCCCGACGTGGCCGCCGCGGAACGCCGGGTCGCGGCGGCCAACTTCAATGTGGGCGTGGCCCGCGCGGCCTACTTCCCGCAGTTCAGCCTGGCGGCCTCGTTCGGATACGACAGCACTCATACCTCGAATTGGCTCACCGCGCCGAGCCGCATGTGGTCGGCCGGTCCCGCGGGCGTGCTCACCGTGTTCGATGCGGGACGCCATCGCGCTCAGTCGGATCAGGCGCGCTCTGCATTCGATGAACAGGTGGCGGACTATCGAAACGTCGTCCTGACGGCCTATCAGGAAGTCGAAGACAATCTGGCGGCGTTGCATCAGCTGCAGGAGGAAAGCTCGAGTCAGGCCGGCGCCGTAACGGCCACCGGCGGCGCCTTGCGACAGTCGCAGTACCGTTATAAAGCCGGTCTGGTGACCTATCTCGAGGTGGTAGCCAACGAAACCGCAAATCTCCAGGCGCAACTGTCCAACGTGAACATCCAGATTCGGCGCATGAGCGCCAGTGTTCTGCTGGTGAAGGCCTTGGGCGGAGGCTGGCACAGCGCCCCGCAGGACGCGGCGCGGGCGCGGGCGTCGATCATCGAAGATGCACGGCGGCCCACTTCCTGAGGTCCGTCGCCATTCGACCTCGGACCCTGTATGGTGCGCAGGAAGTCACGACGAGGATCCCGTCCCTTGAGCAGCACCGTCATCGGCCTGGCGCGATCCGAGGCGCCCTCCTCCGTGGAGCGTTGGTACGTGCTGGTCATGACCTGCCTGATCTACGCCATCAACATTGCGGACCGGTACGTTGTGTCGACGGTGCTCGAGCCCATCCGGCTCGAATTGCACTTGACGGACAGCGGCGTGGCGTTTCTGACCGGATTTCCGCTCGCGCTGTTTTACGTGACGTTCGGCTTGCCCATCTCCTGGCTCGCCGATCGCTCCAACCGGCGCAACATTCTCGCGCTGGCCCTGGTGACCTGGTCCGCGTTCACGGTGTTGTGCGGGCGGTCCCAAACTTATTTGCAGTTTCTGCTCGGACGAATCGGCGTCGGCGTCGGCGAGGCCGGTGGTCTGCCCCCCTCGTCCTCGATTCTGTCCGATTGTTTCCCGGCCGATCGGCGGCCCATGGCATTCACGGTGCTCGCCCTGGGCGCTCCCATCGGCGCCTGGTTGGGCGCCGACATGGCCGGGGCGGTCGCCCATGCCTACGGCTGGCGTGCGGCCTTCGTCGCGCTGGGTCTGCCCGGCCTGGTCATGGGCGTCCTCGTCTACCTCACCATTCGAGAACCGCTTCGCGGGCGCCTGGATGCCGCAACTGATGCACCCAAACCCACCATGCTGGACTCGCTGCGATTTCTATTGAGCCAGCGCGCGGCGATCCATGTGCTGATGACCACCGGCGTGTGCACCCTGTGGGGATGGGGGCTTATCTGGTGGACGCCCACGTTCTTGATGCGAACCTACGGCCTGGATGTGGGCGAAGCCGGTGCGATCACCGGCCCAATTCACCTCATCGGCGGCATCCTCGCATCGCTGGGCACGGCGTGGCTCTTGTCCCGGCCCCGCATGCGCAGCCCCCGCCGCGTGCTGTGGGTGCTGGTCGCCGGCGTGGCGTTCACGACCGTTCCATCCTTCCTCGCCTATTGGACGCACACGCTCTGGCTGGCGAAGTGCATGTTTTGGATTTTCATCCCGGCGATCTATTTCTACATCGGTCCGTGCATGGGCCTGCTGCAGAATCTTGCACCGCACGACATGCGCTCCATGTTCATCGCCTGGTCGTTGTTGGTGGGCAATGTCTTCAATCTGATCGTCGCGCCGCAGGCCATCGGATTGCTGAGCGATTGGTTCGCGGGCGGCCACGGCGCCGATGCGGCGTCGCTGCGCGCCGCCTTGCTGGTGCTTGCGCCCACGGGATTTTGGGCGGCATGGCATGCCTATCGGGCGACCAAGACCGTGATCCCCGATATGCAACGAGCGGTGAGCCGCTAGCGGCTCCCGGGCGCCGCCGCGAGTTCGGCGTCGTCGACCTCTTCGCCCAGGAAGCCGCCGCTTTGATGGGCCCATAGGCGCGCGTACAGTCCGCCCCTGGCGAGCAGGCGCCGGTGATCCCCCTCCTCCACGATGCGGCCCTTCTCGAGTACGATCAGCCGGTCCATGGCCGCGATGGTCGACAGCCGGTGCGCGATGGCCACGACGGTCTTGCCTTCCATCAGCCGGTACAGGCTTTCCTGAATGGCCTTCTCGACCTCGCTGTCGAGCGCGCTCGTCGCCTCGTCGAGCAACAGAATCGGTGCGTCTTTCAGCATGACGCGGGCGATGGCGATGCGCTGCCGCTGGCCGCCGCTCAATTTCACGCCGCGCTCCCCGACGTGCGCCGCATAGCCGCGGCGGCCCTCGCCATCGACCAGCGTGGCGATGAATTCATGCGCCTCGGCCCGCCGTGCCGCCGCCACCATCTCGGCATCGCTCGCGTCCGGCCGGCCGTAGAGAATGTTGTCGCGCACCGACCGATGCAGCAGCGAGGTGTCCTGGGTCACCATTCCGATCCGGGCCCGCAAGGAATCCTGCGTCACCTGCGCGATGTCCTGCCGGTCGACGAGCACCCGGCCCTCGCCGATGTCGTAGAATCGCAGCAGCAGATTGACGATGGTGCTCTTGCCCGCTCCCGAGCGGCCGACCAGACCGATCTTCTGCCCCGGCCGGATGTCGAGGTTCAGCCTGTCGATGACGCGCGCCGGCGCGCCGGGGTAGGTGAAGCCCACCGATTCGAAGCGAATCTCCCCATGCGGGACCCGCAGCGCCTGGGCGCCGGCGCGGTCCACCACCGTCGGCTGCCGCGCAAGGGTATTGATGCCATCCTGCACGGTGCCGATCTGCTCGAACAGCGAGGCCATTTCCCACATGATCCAGTGCGAGATGCCGTTGAGTCTGAGCGCCATCGCGGTCGCCGCCGCCACCGCCCCGACCCCGACCTGGCCGCGGGTCCACAGCCACAGCGAGGCGCCCGCCGTGCTCGCGAGCAATGCCATGCTGAGTGCATGATTGACCACCTCGAAGCTCGTCACCATGCGCATCTGGCGAAACACGGTCTTGAGGAAATCCGACATCGCGCCCTGCACGTACAACGCCTCGCGCTGCGAATGCGAGAACAATTTGACCGTCGTGATATTGGTATACGCATCGGTGATGCGCCCCGTCATCAGCGAACGCGCATCCGCTTGGGCCTTGGCGACGGCCCCCAGCCGCGGTACGAAGTACCAGACCGCGATCGCGTACAATCCCAGCCACGCCAGGAACGGCGACAGCAGCCATCGATCGAAACTGCCGGCGACGAACACGATGGTGACGAAATAAATCACCACGAACACCACGATGTCCGCAAGGATCATCCACGTATCGCGGACCGCGAGCGCGGTCTGCATCACCTTCGCCGCCACCCGGCCCGCGAACTCATCCTGGTAGAAGCCGAGGCTTTGCGCGAGCATGTTGCGGTGAAAATCCCAGCGCAAGCGCATCGCAAAATTTCCGGCGAGTCCCTGCTGTTTAATCAAGCTCTGCAATCCGACCAGCAAGGTGCTGCCGAACAGGATCGCTCCCAGCCCCAGAAGACTGCCTCGCCGCAGGGTCCATAACCGCGCGGGCTCGACTTTCGCGAGCCAATCGACCACGTGGCCGAGCATGCCGAACAGCACCGCCTCGAATACCCCGATCACGGCCGTGCACAAGGTCATGGCGGCCACGAATCGGCGCGTCCCCCGTGCGCAGGTCCAAATGAACGCGAAAAAGCCGCGCGGCAACCGCGGCGGCGGCCGGTCCGGGTAGGGCGAGACGAGTTTCTCGAAGAAGCTGAACAAGGACGCGCGCGGCGGTACGAGGCTTCAGTTGAACGCAGATTCCAAGGCCTTCAGCCCGACCCTGGGATCCTTGATGCCGACCGGCCGGATTTCACTCGTCTGCGGATCGATGTCCATGGGGCATTGTAGCCAGATCCTAGCGCAAGAAGTCGATGACCTCGCCGGCGATCAGATCGAGAATTTGCGCGATGCGCGGCACCAGGCAGTCGCCGCGCTCGTCGAACACGCGCTCGCTGGAATTGATGGCGGCGCCCAAGGGCGTCGGCCAGCCGCGCAGCGCATGCACGATGTCGCGCAGCGCGCCCAGCGTGTTCACCGCCCCCGGCCAGCCGCCCGCGGTGGCAATGCAGCCCACCGCCCGGCCGCTGAAATACGGACGTGCGTCGGTGCGCAGATCCTCGGCGTAATCCAGGGCATTCTTGATGAGGCCCGAAATGCTGCCGTGATAGCCGGGTGACCCCAGGATGATTCCATCGGCCAGCGCGAGTTGCGCCACCAGGTCGCGCGCGGCCTCGCTGCGATCGGGGTTTTCCGGCTGGTACATGGGAAGCTGCAGCGCCGGACCGCTGATGAGCCGCGTGCGGGCGCCGGCACGATCCGCGGCCCGCAATACGTGCAGCATCGCTTTTTCGGTGGACGACCCGGGGCGCAGCGTCCCGCCGACCGCAACGATATAGGGTGAATTCACGTTGCGCATCGTACACGGTATGCCGATCGGGCCGCAGCCGCGCCTCACCGAGCCGCGCCGGCGCGGCCGCCGGTGAACGGCGGTTTGGCGAACCAAACGCAGGGAACCAACAACAGGAACAGGCAGCCGAGAGCGAAGAACACATCGTTGACGGCCAGCGTCGCTGCCTGTCCGCCGATCAGCCGGTCCACGTACTGGAACGCGCCGTCCCCGGCGATGCCGTGCGCACCGAGGTCGGCCTGATACTGCACCCAGCCGCCGGACGAATTTCGCACGTGTTCGACCAGGATGGAGTGGTGAAAATCGGTGCGCCGGTTCCAGGTCCACACCGTCACGGCGGTGGCGATACTGCCGGACATCGTGCGCACGAAATTGCTCAATCCCGACGCCGACGCGAGATCGCCGGGCGGAACTCCCGACAGCAGAATCTGGTTGAGCGGCAGGAAAAAAAACGCCAATCCCAATCCTTGAAAGAAACGGGGCGTGGCAAACTGCGAGAAGCTGGCCTGCTCGTTCAAGGTCGCGCACCAGAACACCGCAATCCCGAACACACAGAAGGCGAAGCTGGCCGCCAGACGCAGATTCATGCGGTTCATGTTGCGGCCGACCAGGGGCGAGGCCACCATGGCGAGCAACCCGATCGGCGCCACCGCGAGCCCCGACCACGTGGCCGTGTAGCCCAGCGTGGTCTGCAGCCAGAGCGGGAAAATGATGTTGACCGCCGACAGCCCGAAATACGCCAGCCCGACCACGATGGTACCCACCCGGAAATTTCGCCGGCTGAACAAATGCAGATCGACCACCGGATGCCGGTCCGTCAATTCCCACGGAATCAGAAACGCGAGGCTGACCACGGAGATGGCCGCCGCCGCGAGGATCTCGGACGAATTGAACCAATCCTTGTCGTTGCCGTTGTCGAGCATGAATTGCAGACAGCCCACGCCGATGACGAGGAGCATCAGGCCCACCACGTCGATGGGCAGCTTGATTATTTTCGATTCACGGCGCCGCAACAGCGCCCAACTCGCCGCTGCCGCGAACGCGCCCACGGGCAAATTGATGTAGAACAGCCATGGCCACGATAGGTTGTCGGTAATCCAGCCGCCGATGATGGGTCCGAATATCGGCGCAATGATGATCACCATGGCCCACAGGGCGATGGCCATGCCGCGCCGCTCCAGGGGATAGTTTCGCAGGAGAATCGCCTGGGCCACCGACATCATCGGCCCGGAGACCAACCCTTGGATCAGACGCGCCGCGACCAACATGGGCATGCTGGTCGCCAGTCCGCAAATCGCGGAGAACACCATGAACAGGCAGATCGAGGTCACGAACGTTCTGACCTCGCCGAAGCGCCGCCCGATCCAGCCGGTCAACGGCTGCATCACCGCGGCCGCCAGCATATACGAACTCACCGCCCACGTGCCTTCGGAGGTGCTGACGCCGAGGCTCCCCGAGATGGACGGCACCGAGACGTTGACGATGGTCATGTCGAGAATTTCCATGAACGACGCGGTGGCGATCGCCGCCGTCAGAAACAGGAGCTTGCCGCCGCGCAACGGCGGATACTCGTAGGCAGCGGCGGCCTCTTGAGCGTCGGCCATGGTCGATGCGGGCGGTTATTCTTGAGCGCCCAGATTGCCGCGAATCACGGCGTCCGCGTCGGCGTTTGCCTTGTCGAGGTCCTGCGTATAGACCTGCGTGTCGCCCACCGGCTGGTCCGCCGCCTTCCCGGCCAGCACCGGCCCGGTGCGGTCCTTGGTGTCCACCGTGACCGTCGCCGACAGTCCGACGCGCAACGGCGACTTGGCGAGATCGGCGTCGTCGATTTTGATTCTCACCGGTACGCGCTGCACCACCTTGATCCAGTTGCCCGAGGCATTTTGTGCGGGAAGCAATGCGAATGCGGCGCCGGTGCCGGCCGACATGCCCTGGACATGCCCGTGATACAGGTACGAGCCGCCGTACAGGTCGCTGCGCACCTCGGCCGCCTGGCCGATTCGCAAATGGCGCAATTGCACCTCCTTGAAGTTCGCGTCCACCCACAGGGCATTCAATGGGATCACCGTCATGAGCGCCTGGCCGGCCTGGACGTGTTGACCCAACTGCACGCTGCGTTCGGCGACGTAGCCCGTCACCGGCGCGACCACGGCATTGCGCTGCGCCGTGATCCAGGCGTCGCGGTACGCGGCCCTTGCCTGCAGCACCGCGGGGTTATCCTGCACGCTGGCGCCATCGACCAGGGCATGCGAGGCGGTGGCCTGCCGCTCGGCTTGCGTCAACGCGGCGCGGGCCAGCGCCACGGTCTCACGCGCATGCCGCACCTCCTCCGGCGCGATGGCGCTGGCGGCCAGCAGCGGCTCGCGCTTCGCGAGGTCGGCCTCGGCGCGCGCCAGCTCCAATCGGCGCGTCACAATCAGCGAGTCGTATTGATCGGCGGTCAGCTTTTGCTGCCTGACCTGGCGCACCGTCTGAGCCAGCGCGCTGGCGCTGCGCGCCAGGGCCGTTTGCGCATCGATGGGATCGAGCCGCACCAGCACCTGCCCCGCCGTCACGAATTGCGTGTCGTCGGTGAGCACCGCGACCACGGTTCCCGACACCTGGGAGGAGATCACCACCTTGTTGCCGTTCACGTACGCATCGTCGGTGCGCTCGCGCTCCGCCAGCACGAAAAACCAGAACAGACCCCACAGCGCACCGATGACGATGAACACCACCGCGATGATGGTCAGAATCCTGCGCCGCTTGCCGTTGGGGGCTTCCGGGGCGGTGTCGGTGGCTGCATTCATGGTGGTGTTGGATCCCTTTCATATCCGCCGCCGAGGGCGCGTTGCAATCCGATGTCCGACGACACGGCGGCCGCGTCCAACTGCAGTAACTCGTCGCGCTGCACGATCCAGGATTCGGTGGCCGCCAATTCCGTGCGCAAGTCGGTGACGCCCTGTTGCACGCGGGCGGCGGCGCTCTGTTTCAATCGTTCCGCCGCATCGACCTCGATCAGCCGCTGCGCACGCTGCGCGGCGATCTGCGCACGCGAGGTCGCCTGCGTCGCCACGTCGCGCGCGGCGCCCACCAGCGTATCCTGATAGCCGGCGACGGCCGCATCGACGGCGGCCTGGGAGGCGCCGTAGCGCGCCTTCAGGCGGCCGGCATCGAAGATCGGCAGATGAACGGCGGCACCGAAGTCGGGCACGCGGCTGTCGTAGAGAAGCAGCTTTCCGAGGTCGCGGCTTTGCAGGCCGATCAGCGCATTGACGCTGATGTCGGGATAGAACTCGGCGCGCGCCTCCTCGCGGTTCTTTTCCGCCGCTTCGACGCGCCACCGGCTGGCCGTCAGGTCCGCGCGGCGGGCAATCAAATCGATTCTCACGTCGTCCGGCAAGCCGCTGCTGATCGGCGGCAGCGGCTTCGCGCTCAAGGCGGGCAAGTCGGCGCTGGAGCGCCCCACCAATGCCGCGAGCGCGACGAGGCGAAGTTTCGCGGAGCCATCCAGTGCGGCAATTTGTTCGCGCACGGCGGCCAGGCTCAACACGGTCTGATTCGCCTGATCGGCGGCATCGAGTTGCGCGCCGATCCGCGCCGACGCGATACCGTCCTCGCGAACGATCGTCGCCTCGTGCTCACGCGCCAGTTTGAGCCGGCTCTGATCCGCCTGCCAACCGAAGTAGGTATCGGCCACCGAACTCGCGAGCATCAACGCCGCCGCGGCCTTATCCGCGCGGGCGGCGTGCGCTTGATCGATGGCGGCGCCCACCGCGTCCTGCTGTTTTCCCCACCAGTCGAAGGTGTAGCTCGCCTGCAGCCCGAGGTCATATTGGTCGTACCAGTGAAAGCCGAGCAGATCCGGCGGGAACAGCCCGTTGTCGCTGAGACGCTGCCGGGAGCCATCGCCCGCGGCTTCGACGTGGGCCCCCGACTCGGCGCCCGCGAGGCGCACCGACTGCCGCGCCGTGTCCAGGCGGGCGTGCGCCGCGGCCAATGTCGGCGAGTATTCCAGCGCCATTCCGATGAGCGTGTCGAGGTCGGGATCTGCGTAGCGTTTCCACCAATCCTGGGCGGGCCATGCGCCGCCGTCGAGCACGAGGTCTTGAAGCGGCGCCTCGGCGGGCAATTGGACGGACTGCGGTTTGGGCGGCAGACCCGCGCAGCCTGCCGCCAGCGCCGCCAGCGCCGCCAGCATCGTGCGCCATCGCGTCATTCGTCCCGCTCCGGGACGTGATGCGACATTGCCACTTCCAACTTCGCGATCAGATTCTTCAACTGCCCCACCAAGCGCTGCTGATCCTCGTCCGAGAAGTCCTTGAACATGTCGCGCAATGGTCCGTACAGCGTCGGCAGCAAACGCCGCACCAGCTCCTCGCCCTGCTCGGTGATGTGCAGAACCATTTTGCGCCGGTCACGCAGGCTGGAGAGCCGCGTGATGAGATCGCGGCTCACCAGCGCATCGCAGATGCGCGACATATTGGCCGGCCTCTGCGAGGTCTTCGAACACAGCTCACTCGGATGAGCGACGCCGTCGGGCTGCGAGAACAGCGTGGTCAGCACGCGAAACTCGACCTCCGTCAATCCGAAGGGACGGATTTCATGCTCCAGCATCGCCGACATGCCGCGGCCCAAATGCAGGAGCAGCCGGCTCAACAGCACGCATGACGTGGGTAAGTCCGGCATCCGCCCGCGCAGGCGCTCGAGATTCGCTTCGAGCTTTTGAAATTGAAGCGACGTATTATTCATTTGATGGCTAACATTTGAATGTTGTATATTTTAGCAAATGAATATCTGGGGCGTAAATAGTTCTTGACTATGGAAAACGACACGTGTCATTTTGAGGCCATGGATAAGGATTCCCTAGCCGAGGCCGCCGTCAAGCACCGAGTGGGACGCCCGCGTCGCGGAACTGAATCGGCGCGGACCGAGACCCTCATTCGGGCGGCGACCCGCGTATTTCTGCGGGACGGGTACGGCGGGGCCAGCATCGACAAGGTCGCCAGCGAAGCCGGCGTCTCCACCCGCACCATCTACGAGCGTTACAAAAACAAGGCCGATCTGCTGGGCGCCGTCATCGGGCGGCTCGTGGACCGGGACATGGTCACGGCCTTGGCCGCCGAGGAGCTCGATCGGCTCGAGCCCCGACAGGCGCTCACGCTGATCGGCCGGGTCATCACCGGTCGCGCCGGCGATCCCGAGGCCGGCGCCCTGTTCCGAATCGTGGCCACCGAGGCGCAGCGCTTTCCCGAACTTGCCGCCAAGATGCGCTGCAGCGCCAAGCAGCGTATCGACGATGCGGTTGCCGGCTATTTCCGCAAACAAGTCGACCGGGGCACCTTGACGCTTGCCGATCCTGAGCGCGCGGCCTCGCTGTTCCTGCAGATGGTCTGCACCGAACTACACCAGTGCCTGTTGTTCGGGACCGCCGACGACATGGCGAAACTCGATTTTGCCGCACACGTCGCCCTGGTGATTGACATATTCTTGGACGGCGCGGCGCCACGCCGCGACGCGCGCGGCGGCGGCGGCGGCGGTGGCGGTGGCGGTGGCGGCGGTGGCGGTGGCGGTGGCGGTGGCGGTGGCGGCGGCGCACATGAGTAAGTCGGGATTTTGGTTCATGATTTTGGTTCATGATTTTGGTTTATATATAATGCGTGACTACAAGATATATCTTGGTTCTTTAGCTGCATTGCT
>JBEKYO010000105.1:0-15718 GCA_049510875.1 Steroidobacteraceae bacterium | reverse complement strand
CCGTGCTCAACCGCCTTTTCCCCCAAGGTCTCTCCGTCAAAAAGAATCCGGAGCAGGCGTTCATTTGGAATACGGCGGCGGCACAGGCCGACGATGCGGGCGCGCAAGCGCGCCTGGGCTACCAATACGCCACGGGTTTCGGCGTCGAGGCGGACCCGGTTGCCGCAGAGCGATGGTTTTCGATTGCGGCGCTGAAGGGCAACATGGCCGGCCAGCTTGGATTGGGCATGCTCTGCGCCGGCAGCTTCGGCAAGTACAGCGATCCGACGCGGGCGCTCGAGTGGTTGGAGAAGGCCGCGACCCAGGGAAACGCCACCGCCAAGCAATGTCTCGCCTTGCTGCTGCTCTATGGCAATGATATCCCGCGCGACGAGGAGCGCGCGCGCGCTCTGCTCCAGGAAGCCGCGGAGCGTGGGCAGCCGGCCGCGATGTACGAATTGGGCGAGATCTACCGCTGCGGCCGGGGAGTGCCGGTCAACCCATCCGAGGCTGAAACCTGGCTGCACCGCGCCGTCTCCCGCGGCCACGTACGCGCGCTGCTGTCGCTGGCCTTGTTGTTCGATTCGGGCCCGGAGCCCGACGCCAATACGGCGGCCGTTTATTGCCGTCAGGCCGCCGAACTCGGCGATGGCGAGGCGCAGTATCTGCTCGGCCACCTGCATCTCGCCGGCCAGGGCGTGCCGCGCGATCCCGCGGAAGCGGCACGCTGGATTGCGAAGGCAGCCGAGCGGGGCGTCACCAGTGCTTATGGCCGGCTCGGCGCCTTGTACGCGGAGGGCGTGGGCCTGCCGCAAGATTTTCGTGCAGCCGCCGATTGGTTCCATCGTGCCGCTGCCCATGGCGATGCCAACGCGCTCTACAACCTCGGCACACTGCAGAATAACGGGCTGGGTACCCCGCGCAATCAGCGCGCCGCGCGCGACTCGTACCGTAAGGCCGCAAAGCTCGGCAATGGCGCGGCGTGCTTGCGGCTCGGCGTGATTTACGCGACCGGCGACGGCGCACGCAAGAGCTATCTGGCCGCTGCGCAATGGTATGCGCGGGCCGCTGCCAAAGGCGTGGGGGAGGGCTACTACAATCTCGCGTTCCTGCATCTGCGCGGTCTCGGCGTCTCGCAAAATACGGCCCAATGCCTGCGTCATCTCGAACAGGCGACCCAGGCGGGCAGCGTTCAGGCGGCGTGGGCCCTCTACAACCAGTTCACGACGGGCGCGTACATCCCGCGGGATGATGTGGCTGCGGCGGCCTGGCTGCTGCGTGCCGCTGAAATGGGCAGCGCCGCCGCCGCCTGTCTCTTGGCGGGCAACTGCGAGGCGGGCATGGCGCATGCGCCGCCCGCGGATCGTGTGCTCGCCCTGCTCGAGCGCTTTGCGGCACAGGGCGATGCCGATGCGCAATCGAAGCTGGCCTTGTGGTATCTGGAAGGCAAGCACGTCGCCAAGGATGAGGAGCGCGCGGCGAGCTTGTTCGACAGTGCGGCCCAGGGCGGCAATGCGCTCGCGCAGGCGCGGCTTGGCGACGTATTGGCCACCGGCGACGGAGTGACGGCGGATCCCGCCGCTGCCATGGCATGGTACGAACGCGCTGCGCAGCAGGGTCACGCAGGAGCGACCATGGCACTGACCTCCATGCGGCTCGCCGCCAAGGCGGGACCTGAGGAGATGGCGCGCATTTTCGATCTGTGGCGCAAGCGCGCCAAGGAGGGCGACGCGCTGGCCCAGCGTATGGTCGGTGATTTTTACCTGCAGGGTATCGGTGTCGAGCATTCCAGAGCCGCGGCGGAGCATTGGTTGGGTGCGGCCGCGGACAAGGGCAACACGGCGGCGATGGTATTGCTCGGCGGCCTGATTCTGCAAAGTACCGACCACGCGGCACGGTTTCCCGAAGCGGTCGATCTGCTACGGCGCGCCGTGTCGCAGGGCAACGTGGATGCCGAGTACAACCTCGGCGTGTGTCTGCGCCGGGGCCTCGGCGTTTCCCCGGATGTCGAGGCGGCCGAGCGGCATTATCGTGCAGCGGCCCAGCGAAATCATACCTCGGCACAACTCGCGCTCGGGGATCTGGTCGCCGAGCGCGCCGGCACCGAGGCGGCGCGGCAGGAGGCCGCTCACTGGTATCGGCAGGCTGCGCAGAACGGCCATCCACATGCGGCGGCGCGCTTGGCGCAATTCCAAGAGCGGCCGCCGCGCAGCGATCCGACGCAAAAGGTCGCAGCACAGGGATAGAAGCGTGGCAGATAACATAAGGAGAAATAGGCATGAAGCGTTTGCCGCTGCGTAGATGGTTCTTGGCGATGTGTTCGCTGGCGCTCGGCGCCGTTGTTGTGCCGGCCGTTGCGGGCACGCCCTGGTGGGGCACGCCGCCCGATGCCTTCAACACGGAAGGCGTGATCCGCAAGGATGCTCCCGGATTGACCGACCCGGTCGGCCGCGAATGCAAAGTCCCGGTCGGCAATTTGACATTTACGGCTGCGGTGAGCCTCGCGCTCTGCCGCAATCCCCAGACGCGTGCTGCGTGGGTCGCAGCGCATCAGCAAGCCGCCGTGCTCGGCAGCGCCGAGAGCGCGTGGCTGCCGACTGTAGCGGTGACCGGCTCGGAAACCCGCCAGTTTGGAGCGCATGCGGATGTCAACGGCGAAATCGTATCGAATGATCAGAACAGCGGCGATGCCGCCGCCACGTTGACCTGGACGCTGTACGATTTCGGCAACCGCACCGGGCGCATTCACAGCGCACATAGCCTGTTGGACGCGGCGGTCTACACCGCGAGCCGGGCCGTACAATCCACCGTGGGGGCCGTCGTTCAGGCCTATTTCGGCGTTGTGGCCGACGATCTGTTGGTGGAATCGGCTAAAAAAACCGAGGAGGTCACCAAGCAGACGCTGGAAATCTCCCGCGCGCTGGCGCAAGGCGGCGTCGCCGCGCTCGGCGACGTGCTGCAGGCACAGACCGCCTATCAGGAGGCGGTGCTCACACGCGTGCAGGCCGAAGCAACCGCGGTCACCGCGCGCGGCACGCTCGCCGTGACGCTCGGCCTGAACGCCGATGAAGGATTCAAGCTCGCGGCGAATCCGGTGCCTGCGGAAGTGCCCGCGCTGTCCGCACGCATGGCGGATTTGATGGCCGAGGCGGTGCGGCAGCGGCCGGACCTCAAGGCGGCGCAGGCCCAACGCGATGCGGCGGAGGCCAACATCACGGTGGCGCGCGCCGAGGGTATGCCCTCGATCCAAATCGGGGCCCTGCATAGCTACAGCGCCACGACCGGCGTGGCGACCGAGAACTACAATCAAGTGGGCATCTCCATCACGGTGCCGATATTCACGGGCTTCAAGGTGTCCTACGACGTGCGCCAGGCGCAGGCGGCACTGCAGGCGCAAGTGGTGAATGTCGATCAGGTCGGATTGCAGGTGAGCCTCGACGTGTGGAGCGGCTACTACACGCTTGATTCCGCCAATCAACAGCTGAAGCTCACCGCAGATCTCGTCCACACCGCCGACGACAACCTGCAAGTGTCGTTGGGCCGCTACCAGGGAGGCGTCGGCTCGATCCTGGATGTGTTGACGGCCCAGGCCGCCGCCGCGCTGGCGCATCAGCTGCAGATCAACGCGCAATTGGGGTGGCAAGTCGCGCGCGCGCAGCTTGCGCTTGCGCTCGGCCGTCTATCGAGTTCGGAGCCCCTCGAGAGTGCGAATGCTCTCCCATAATAATGCCCGGGATCAACGGTTGCTGTGCGCAAGGCGATGCGCCTTCGCGGAGGGCTTACGATGTTAGAAAGCGGCTGGGAACATATGGGCCAACTATGCTTGATGGCCATGATCATCTTCGGCGCCCAGGGATTTTCGCGCCGCGCTCAGCGTGAGCGCACGCGCCTCGAAGCGCAGCGGCTGCGCAGTGCGCTCGGCGTCGGCCTGCGGGCTCTGCGCAATCTTCATGAGGACAATCTTCGCGTGCTTGCCGGCGCGCGGCCCCCGCTGATGTCAGGGCGACACCAGATGGGGCTGCTGCGAACGCAGTTGGGCCGCTTGATCGTGCTGGATCAACCCGAAATCGAGGCCGTGTTGACGGCGAGCATCGCCGCGGAGGCAGCTGAGGCGATGATGGCCGTCAGCGGAAAGCCCCTGGCCGGCGTCGCTTTCAGCGCACCCAAGGGCGATGAGGATGTGGGAATTCTGCAGTCCTCGCTCGAGCGGGCGTGCGCGATGCTCGAAGCGGCCGAGACTCTCTTGACCGGAAGCGGAAGCGGAACCTCGAGCGGAGCCGGACAAACGCACGATGCGCCCTCCGCACCGCTCGCGAGCCGCGGCGTCGCCGCCGACCTGCACGCGTGACCAACGCCGCCTCTTGCATCGGCGATGCGGCGGATCAGGCTGCGCGTCGGCGCCACCGGCCGCGCAGGCTTGACATAAGGCGCGCTGCGTGGCGCGCGAATTTACTTTCAGCGATGCTTGGCAAACCTGCATAATGTGATTTGGATGATTGGTTCAGTTTGCTCGTTACCGAATATGAATACCTATGACCATGACGACTGATCTCCTGCGCCGCAAAGACCTGTCGCGCGTGCAATTCATGGAGCCTGAGGCGGGCGGCGGCGTCGCTCGCCCTGCGGCCGGCCTGCATCCGTGATGCCGCTAACCTGGGTCAATGTATCGGCTGGATTCGTTGTCGGCCTCATGGTCGGCCTGACCGGCGTGGGCGGCGGATCGCTCATGACGCCGATCATGATTCTGCTTTTTGGCATTGCGCCCAGCGTGGCGGTCGGCACGGATCTTTGGTTCGCGGCCATCACGAAAATCGTCGGCGGTTGGGTGCTCGGGAAGAAAGGGTCCATCGATTGGCAAATCCTGCGCCGCATGTTCTATGGCAGCATACCGGCGGCGGTGCTGACTTTGGTGTGGCTGTACAAGACGGGATCCGGGCAGAGTCACAACCAAATGATGTTCAGGACCTTGGGCGCGACTCTGATCTTGAGTTCATTCGCCGCCATTTTTCGCAAGCGGTTTCACGCGTTCGGCGCGCGCATGCGCGGCGAGCGGCCGATCGAGTTCAAATCCGTTCAGCCCGCCCTTACCGTGGTGGCGGGCGCCATATTGGGCTTCCTGGTGACGTTTACTTCCGTCGGGGCCGGCGCGCTCGGCGCGGTCATGTTGCTGTATCTGTACCCGCTCAGGCTGACGGCAAGCAAGTTGGTGGGCACCGATATTGTCCATGCGATTCCGTTGACCATTCTGGCGGGCAGCGGCCATCTGCTGCTGGGTAACGTGAACTTCGGGCTGCTCGGCAATCTGTTGCTCGGGTCCGTTCCCGGCATCATGCTCGGCGCATTGCTGAGCGCTTATGCGCCGGAGAAACTGGTGCGCGGCGCCATTTCCGTGATGCTGGCCGTCGTCGGCGCGAAGATGGTGCTCGCATGAAGGCCAAAGCGCACCTGCCGGAAGTGACGCAGTTGACGCATCTGGAACGCCTGGAGGCCGAAAGCATCTTCATCATCAGGGAGGTCGTTTCTCAGAGTGAGCGGCCCGTGATGCTGTACTCGATCGGCAAGGATTCCGCCGTCATGCTGCATCTCGCCCGCAAGGCATTCTATCCGTCGACTCCGCCCTTCCCGCTGTTGCACGTCGATACCACGTGGAAGTTCAAAGCCATGTACGCCATGCGTGATCGCGCCGCTGCGGAGGCGGGCATGCAGCTCCTGGTGTATCAGAACCCGGAGGCTCTCGCGCGTGGAATCAATCCCTTCGACCACGGTTCATTGCATACGGACCTGTGGAAGACGGAAGGGCTGAAACAGGCGCTCGACAAATACCGGTTCGATGTGGCGTTCGGCGGCGCGCGGCGCGACGAGGAAAAGAGCCGCGCCAAGGAGCGGGTGTTCAGTTTCCGCTCGGCCAGCCATCGCTGGGAACCGAAGAATCAGCGGCCGGAGATTTGGAATCTGTACAACGCCAAAAAGGCGAGCGGCGAAAGCATTCGTGCATTTCCGCTGTCGAACTGGACAGAACTCGACATCTGGCAGTACATCCACCTGGAAAATATCCCGATTGTTCCCCTATACTTGGCGGCGGCACGTCCCACGGTGGTGCGTGATGGGCTGCTGCTGATGGTCGATGACGAGCGTTTCCCATTGCGCGCCGGTGAAGTGCCGGTGGAGCGGTCGATCCGATTTCGCACGCTTGGCTGTTACCCGCTCACGGGAGCGGTCGAGAGTACGGCGACGACGCTGGTGCAGGTGATTCGGGAAATTCTCCTGACGACGACCTCGGAAAGGCAGGGTCGCGCGATCGATCACGATCAATCCGCGTCGATGGAAAAGAAGAAACAGGAGGGTTACTTCTAACATGGTGACCGCCGCGGTTCCGGAGGCGTCCTACAAAGCGCACGCGCTCATTGCCGAAGATATCGATGCCTACCTTTTGCAGCATCAACACAAGAGCTTGCTGCGCTTCATCACGTGCGGATCGGTCGACGACGGCAAATCCACCCTGATCGGGCGGCTGCTCTACGATTCGAAGATGATATTCGAGGATCAGTTGACCGCGCTCGAGGCGGATTCGAAGAGGGTGGGGACGCAGGGCCAGAACATCGACTTTGCGCTGCTGGTCGATGGACTTTCCGCCGAGCGGGAACAGGGCATCACGATCGATGTTGCCTACCGGTTCTTCGCCACGGAGAAGCGCAAGTTCATCGTGGCCGATACGCCGGGACACGAGCAGTACACGCGCAACATGGTGACCGGCGCCTCGACCGCGGATCTGGCCGTTATCCTCATCGACGCGCGCAAGGGAGTACTGACGCAGACGCGGCGCCATACCTACCTCGTGCATCTGCTGGGCATCCGCAAGCTCGTGCTGGCGGTCAACAAGATGGATCTGGTGGACTATGACCAGCAGGTATTCGACAACATAGTGGCCGATTATCGTGCCTTCGCGGCCGGCATCGGAATCGCGGAGTTCACGGCAATACCCATCTCGGGGTTCCGGGGCGACAATATCACGACGCTCTCGGACAACATGCGTTGGTACTCGGGGGTGACCCTGATCCAACACCTCGATTCCGTGCCGCTCGACGCGACCGCCGATCAGCTCAAACCATTTCGCATGCCCGTGCAATGGGTCAACCGGCCCAACCTGGATTTCAGGGGATTCTGCGGGCTCATTGCGTCGGGTGCCATAAAGCCCGGCGATGCGGTACGCATACTTCCCTCGGGCAAGAAATCGACGGTCGCACGCATCGTGACTCAGGGCGGCGACCTGCAGCGTGCGGTTGCGGGCCAGTCGGTGACCTTGACGCTCGCCGACGAGGTGGATTGCTCGCGCGGCGACGTGATTGCGCTCGCCGATGCTCCTCCGCAGGTTGCCGACCAATTCGAGGCAACTATCGTGTGGATGTTCGATGAACCGATGCTGGCCGGCCGGCCGTACTGGCTCAAGCTCGCGACGCAGACGGTATCGGCGACCGTCGCGGCGCCCAAGTATCAGGTCAACGTCAACACCATGGAACACCTGGCGGTAAAGACCTTCGAACTGAATTCGATCGGCGTCGCCACGGTATCGACCGACAGGTTGATCGCATTCGAGCCGTATTCCGACAGCCGCACGCTCGGTGGTTTCATTCTCATCGACAAGATTACGAATGCCACTGTCGCCGCGGGAATGCTGCACTTCGCGCTGCGCCGGGCCCAGAATGTGCACTGGCAACCGCTCGAAATCTCGCGCGAGGCGCACGCCCGGGTCAAGAATCAGCATTCTGCCGTCCTCTGGTTTACCGGACTGTCGGGAGCCGGGAAGTCGACCATCGCGAACCTCGTGGAAAAAAAGCTGTTTCGGATGAACCGGCACACCTTCCTTCTCGACGGCGACAACATCCGGCACGGGCTGAACAAGGATCTGGGCTTCACGGAAGCGGACCGGGTCGAGAATATCCGGCGCGTCGGCCAGGTCGCGCGGCTGATGACCGATGCCGGACTGATTGTGATCACCGCGTTCATCTCGCCCTTCCGGGCGGAGCGGCGTTTGGTGCGGGAAATGATGGTTCCGGGGGAGTTCCTGGAAATCCATGTCGACACGTCGCTCGGCGTCGCCGAATCACGGGACGTCAAGGGCCTCTATAAAAAGGCCCGCAGTGGAAAACTGAAGAATTTCACGGGAATCGACAGCCCATACGAGGCGCCCGAAGCCCCGGAAATCCGGATCGATACCAGCCAAATGGACGCCGAGGAGGCTGCCGAGCTCATCGTCAACTATCTCATCAAGTGATGGGATGAACCGGGGATCGGCCTCAGTGAATTTTCTTCTTTAGCCGAAACGCGCGCAGCTTGTCGATCAGCCGCGCCTCTCGAGGCGGCGATTCGGGCCGTGCCGCAGGCTCCGGGCCCTTCTCCGAAGGGCCGGGCACACCGGCGCCGGCCGTCTTACCGGCGCTCAGATCGGCAAGGCGGGCTCGATACGCCCGATTCCCGGGATCGAGCCGGCAGGCCTCCGACATGGCCGCCAGCGCATCGGCGCTTCGCGACCGGGCCTCCAGGATGAGACTGAGATTTTGAAAAATGGCGGCCGTGGGCTGCACCAGCAACGCCGCCCGCAGCGCCTCTTCCGCCTCGCCAAGCCGCCCCGCCTTCTTATATTGAGTGCTGATGCGAATATGAACGCCCGTGTTGGTCGGGTCGAGCGCGAGAATTTTCCTCGTGTACTCGACCGCCTTGTCGGTTTTGCCCTGCTCTTCGAATAGTTTGGCAAGGGCCCACAGGACGCGAGGGGATTGTGGCGCGAGTGCGTGCGCCTTTGCGAGGGATTTTTCCGCGCCGCGCGGATCGCCTTGCAGGACCAGCAACTCCGCAAGCAGGATATGCGGCTCGATGTTCTTGCGATCCAGGCGAATCGCCTGGTGCAGCGACGCATGGGCATCGTCATAAAAACATTGCTGGATGAATACCGCGCCCAAGCTCGTATGGAAGGCCGATGCCTTGGGATTGAGCCTGATGGCCGCACGCAGCTCGGTCTCCGCCTCGGCAAGCTGCCCCTTCTTCAGCAGACACAGTCCGAGCAGCCAGTGCGGCGGCGCGGTGTTCGGCGGGGCCAATTGCACGGCATGCCGGAATGCGCCAAGGGCCTCCTCGAGCCGCTTTTGGACCGACCAGATGCGCCCGAGAATGCAATAGTGCTGCCAATTGCGCTGCAACTCCAGTACGGGTGAATTTAGGGCGGCGCGGATCGCTTTGCGGATCGCGACCTCGGCCTCTTCCATCTGGCCCTTGGAAAAATGGGATTCGGCTTCGGCGGCAAACGCGTCGGATTCAACGATCTCCTGTGGTTTGACATCTCGAGTATGGGCGCTCATCCGCAGTTCCTCACAATGCTCAATCAAGAATAAACGACGCACCTTGGAAAGACCAGAATCCACCGCCGTCGTTGCTGGAGTTCACATCTCGCGAGTTCACCGGCGAGGAAAGTCCGCGCCGGCGGCGCTGTCGCTGTCTGGCGACGTAGCCTGGTACAGACATCTGTCCAGCACGCTTGATTGAAGAAAGAATAGCCCTCGCAGTGTAGCAAGGAGCGACCCGCCGCAAGTCGGGAACTCTTAAGCCTTCGATCCGACGCCCGATTGCAATAGGAGATTGCGGCGTGAAGCTGATCGCAGGGTAGTTGGCTTTGGAAATTGTAGCGAGGCAGCGCGAGATGGTGACGGTTAAAATTCTCGAAGTTCTGGGACTGCGCGTCTCCGTGCTGGGCTTGAGCCTGGCGGTGGCCGCCTGCGGGGGCTCCGACGGCAGCAGCTCTACAACGAGCACCGGTACAAGTGCAGCGAACAGCGTCGCCCCCACTATGCCCCCTGCAGCGACTTCGAGAGGCACCGGCCTGACCATCCCGGGCACGGCGAGCGGGACTGTTGCCCGCAGCCCCGCGTCGAGCAGCTCCGGCAGCTCATCGTCGGGCGGCAGCTCATCGTCGGGCGGCAGCTCATCGTCGGGCGGCGGTTCATCGTCGAGCGGCAGCTCCTCGTCGAGCGGCGGCTCCTCGTCGAGCGGCAGCTCATCGTCGGGCGGCAGCTCATCGTCGAGCGGCGGTTCATCGTCGAGCGGCGGTTCATCGTCGAGCGGCGGCTCGTCGTCCAGCGGCAGTTCTTCGTCGAGCGGCGGCACCTCCTCGCCCGGGAAGAAGTGGTCGACCCTGGGGGTCGTCGCCGATGGCGCCACCGACAACACCCGCGCCCTCAATGCGCTGCCTGCCAACGTGAACATCGTCGGCGATTGTCCGGCAGGCAAGGCGATCGTGGTGAAGGAGCCGTGGATATGGCATTCGAATCTGAATATTTCGATGCAGTCCGGCTGCCGCATCGTATCCTATGTGACCGGCGGAGGAACCGCGAGTTACGCCATTACCCAGGCAGACATCAATAGTCCCTTGACGGATATCAGCGTCGATGGCCTGGAGATATCTTCATATTACGCGGCGAACGAAGATATCATCATGAGACTCTGGGTGAATAATTTTTCACTGCTCCATTGGACCGTGACCGCAAGCGGTGGCGTCATGGTCATCCGGGGCAGCAACCAAGAGATCGCGTATGGAACGGCGACGGGCACATTTCCCGAGATTGGAAATCCCGGAATCCGGCACGTCGGAAACGAACCCGTGGTCCCCACCACTGCCGGGCAACCTGCAAATGTCTACATTCACGACAACAACATTCAAAGTGGCGATGGAACCTATCAGGCATGCGAGCCGCTGTCGTCGACCACATCTCCCGTGTGGACGAACGTGAGCAGCAACGGCATGTTGTTTCAGAACAATGTGGGCACCAGCGCTCAATCCGCGCTCATCCTCATCGGCGAACGGCCGCAGGACGTCGGGCCTTTTTCCGATTGGTCATGCTCGAACATCGTCTTCGACAACGTGAACGGTTCGGGCATGAACAAGAGCGTTTACATTTCGTCGGTCGGTCCTTCGAATCCTTTGTCGAACATTACGCTCGAGAACAGCGTCATCGGCGCAGCGGGCGCCAATCGGGAATTCGGCGCGGTCGAGATCACGGCGGTCGGCGGCAGCATCAGCGCGCTGTCGTTCGAGAATTACGCGATCAAGAACTACGCCAACATGGCCTTGTCGACGGTCGGCAATGTGACCGGTCTGAGCTTCGATCACGGAGCAATCGACCCCCCGACCACGGGCGGTACCGCGACGGTCGTGCTGTACGACACATCCAAAGCGACCATCACGAATAGCACCATCGGCGCAAATCGTGGGGACGCGCTGCAGATTGGACCGAACGAAGCCGGCGTGAGGCACCCGGTCTCATCAGCGACCATCAGCGGGAACGTTTTCACTAACATCGAGGACGGCTTCGCCGGCGTTCGCATGCTCAATTTGAACGAGGGCAGTGTCGCCGACAATACGATGAATTCCGTAGCTGGAACCGCCTCATCGACCGGAGTGTTCTTCTCGGCGAGCGGTCCGGAAGGCCCGGGGACAACCAACACGGCGGCCACGGGCAATGACCTGATGGGCATCAGCGGCGCGACGAAGATCGTCTTTGTGCTGAATCAGGGCAATAACATCAGCAACAATCGTGAATAGAGCCGCGACCCAGGACCGGCAGGAGAGCCGTCCGGGAAGCTGAGAGTCGGCCAGTGGGGGATCCCGCGCCGCAGCATTTTTTTTGCCGACGAGGATCGCCGCGGGACGCGCGATGCCCGGGACCTCCGCCCCGACTTGGGTGCATTTCTCGGCAAATTCGCGACCCGCGGCGCAGACCGGGGCAACGGAGGCTGTCAACCTATGCCCGACTGGGACGTTAAGTTAAAGCCGTAGTCGAGGATTTGGCCCTTGGGTGAGAGGTTGCATCACCAAGAGTATCGGGACCGATGCACCGGGATGCCGGTCGGCGTTCCGTGTCCCGGCGTGGTTTGGCCGCTGTTTGGCGCGGCGACGGCATGGGCGCGTGGCCCATCGACTTCGTGTCGCAGCGCGACCCCTACTTAGGAATTGAACATGAGATCCATGCGCTTGAACCGAGCGATTTATACATTACTCACCATCAGCGTCCTGCTCATTGCGGGGTGCAGCGGGGGCGGCTCCGCCGGCACGGCTGCGATTTCGCCGCCGCCGTCCGGGACCAATTGGTCGACCATGGGAGTCGTTGCCGACGGTGTGACCGACAACACCGCAGCGCTCAATGCGTTGCCCGCCAACGTCAGCATTGTCGGCGATTGTCCGGCGGGCAAGACCATCGTGGCGATGGGGCCGTGGCTATGGCGTTCGAATATGAAGATTTCGATGCAGTCCGGCTGCCAAATCGAATCCTATGTCACGGGCGGGGGGGACGCGAGCTATGCCATCACCCAGTCGGACTTGACCACCCCCTTGACCAATATCTCCGTCGACGGACTGCAGGTTGCCTCGCACTACGCGGCCAGCGAAGATATCATCATGAGACTTTGGGTGAATAATTTTTCACTGCTCCATTGGACCGTGACTGCAAGCGGCGGCGTCATGGTCATCCGGGGCAGCAACCAAGAGATTGCGTATGGAACCGCAACGGGCACGTTTCCCGAGACCGGAAATCCCGGTATCCGCCACGTCGGAAACGAGCCGACGGTAGCGACCACTGCCGGGCAACCCGCAAATGTCTACATTCACGACAACAACATTCAAAGCGGCGACGGCACTTATCAGGCCTGCGTCCCGCTGACCTCAACGACATCTCCCCTGTGGACGAATGTGAGCACCGATGGCATTTTGTTTCAGAACAATGTGGGCACCAGCGATCAAGCGGCGCTCATCCTCATTGGCGAGCGGCCGCAGGACGTCGGACCTTATACCAGTTGGACGTGTTCGAATGTCGTGTTCAACAACGTGAGCGGCTCGGGAAACAATAAGAGCGTGTATATTTCCTCCGTTGGGCCGTCGAATCCTGTGTCGAACATCACGCTCGAGAACAGCGTCATCGACACGACCGGCGGCAACAGGACCTTCGGCGCGGTCGAGATCACGGCGGTCGGCGGAAGTATCAGCGCACTGAAGTTCGAGAATTTCACCATCCGGAATTATGGCGAGATGGCCTTGTCGACCGTGGGCAATATTACCGGCTTTAGCTTCGATCACGGTACAATCGAACCGCCGGGCGTGGGCGGCACCGCGACCATCGTGATTTCCGACACTGCTCAATCCGGCATCACGAATACCGCGATTGGCGCCAACGGCGGTGACGCCGTGCAGGTCGGACCGAACGACGCCACGGGCGCCGAGCACCCGGCCTCGGCTCTGACGGTTACCGGGAACACGGTCACGGGGGTTGGAAACGGCTTCGCCGCCGTTCGAATGTTCAATCTGAACCAGGGCAATGTTGCGTCGAATACCATGAATTCGCTGGGCGGGGCCGCCGCCTCGACGGGACTGTACTTCTCCGCGAGCGGAACCGGGGGTCCCGGTACGACCAATACGGCGGCCACGGAGAACGATCTTGCGGGCATAGCCGGAGCGTCGAAGATCATTTTTGCGCCGAATCAAGGCAATTCCCTCATCAATAATATCGAGTAGGGCGGGCACATGCGGAGCATGCGATATTGACGGGACCCGTCGCACCCGGAGCGGTGACGCTGGTGCGCTTTCTTCCGGGTGGGATCGAGGTCGCGGCGGGGCCGATCTCGATGCGTGTGACGGCCGTGCGCCGGGACATCCTGCGGGTGCGCATGTGCCTGCACGACCAATGGCCAGAAGATCATTCCTGGGTGGTGTTGGAGGGCGCCAGAACCGCGCCGGCGGCGGTGGAGCCGCTGCAAACCGCAGCAGCCGTGGGTTTCTCCACGGGCGCGCTGCGCGTACTGATTGACCGCGGCTCTGCGCGGCTCGTAGTCACCGATCCCGAGGGCGAGATCGTCAGCGAGGATGCGCAGGGCTGGCCGGTGGTCTTCCAGAACGGCGGATTTTCCGTGTGTAAGGCCTTCCCGGCGACGCAAAAAGCTTTCGGGCTCGGCGATAAGACCGGCCCATTGGCGCGCAACGATCAGTCGTTCACTTTGTGGAACTCGGATCCGATGAACTACCAGGAGTCCACGGATCCGATCTACAAAAGCATCCCGTTTGTGGTCGGCGTGCGCGGATCGGCGAGCTTTGGTCTCCTGCTCGACAACACTCACCGCAGCAGCTTCGATTTCGGCAAGCGTGTGCGCAACGTTTTCTGTTTCGGCGCCGAGGCTGGTGCGCTCGACTATTATCTCATGTCGGGGAATACCCCCAAGCAGGTCGTGTCGGCATACGCGCACCTGACCGGCACCCCGCCGCTGCCTCCGCTATGGGCACTCGGGCACCACATGAGCAAATACGGGTGGCAAACGGCGGGCGAGGTGCGCTCGGTGGCGGACGGCCTGCGGGCAGCGCGTTTTCCGAGCGACGCACTGTACTTGGATATCGATTTTCAGGATCGGATGCGGCCATTTACCGCTGACCCCAGGCGCTTTCCCGAATTTGGCGCCTTCGTGGCCGAGTTGTCGGCGAAGGGGTTTCGGACCGTCGCCATTACCGACCCGCACCTGCCCGTGGTTGCCCGGAATCTTCCCGCGTATCAGCCCTTCGCATCGGGCCAGGCGGGCGATCATTTCGTACGGCACGCGGACGGCAGCATGTTTGTTGGTGCGATGTGGGGCGGGCCCTCGGCATACCCGGACTTTACGCGCAAGAACTCGCGCACCTGGTGGGGGGAACTCTACCAGGAGTTTGCAGCCGCCGGAATCGCAGGGTTCTGGAACGACATGAACGAGCCCGTGGTAGCGGACGGACCCGGCGGCACCATGCCGTTGGACACGCCGCACCGTGTGGAGGAGCCGGGAGCCGCTTCGCGCGAAGCGCTGCACGCGGAGGTGCACAACATCTATGGGATGCAAAACACGCGCGCGACGTACGAAGGCCTGTTGGCGCTGCGGCCCGAACGGCGCCCGTTCGTATTGACGCGCGCGAGCTTTGCCGGTGGTCACCGCTACGCGGCGACCTGGACGGGGGACAACTCCGCGAGTTGGAACCACCTGCGCCTGGGTGTGAACATGATGCTGAACCTGGGTCTTTCGGGTTTCTCGATGTGCGGCGCGGATCTTGGCGGATTTTTCGGCGATTCGTCCGCCGAGTTGCTGACGCGGTGGTATCAGGTGGGGGCGTTCGCGCCGCTATTCCGCAATCACTGCTTCCAAGAATCGCCGCCCCGTGAGCCATGGCTTCATGGTGAGCCTCACACCTCCATCAGGCGGCGTTTCGTCGAGCAGCGGTATAAGTTGCTGCCGTATATTTACACCCTGGCCGAAGAGGCCTCGCGTACCGGGTTGCCCATCATGCGGCCGCTGTTCCTGGAGTTTCCCGGTACGGAGGCGATCCGCCCAGGGCCCGACCGCGAGCCGCTGTCGCAGTTCATGCTGGGCGCGAGCCTGATGATCGCACCGCCGCCTTTCGCGGACATGCCCGATGACTACCGGGTGACACTGCCCGACACCGGCTGGTATGACTGGTGGACCGGCATGCGCATCGCCGGGACGGGGCTTGAAACGCCCGGGTCCGCGCACCTGCGCGTGACGCCCTCCCTCGACACGCTTGGCGTCTATGCGCGCGGGGGCAGCATCGTGCCGCTGCAGCCGCTCGTGCAGAGCACGGCCGAACGGCCGGCCGGGGCGCTTGAACTGCGCGTCTATCCCGGTGCGCACTGCGGCGGTACGCTGTATCTCGATGGCGGCGACGGCTTCG
>JBEKYO010000104.1:0-15719 GCA_049510875.1 Steroidobacteraceae bacterium | reverse complement strand
CGGCGGATGATCAATTCATCGGGCCAATTGCGGCGCGCTGAGTGATGGTTCTCCCTGCCGGCCGGTCGCGTTCGGCGTCGTGGAGAAACTGGAGGCCCAGGGTCCGCGCTCGATTGCGCCGGCTCGGATCGTTCGTGCCGATTCTGTTCTCCCTGCCGGGAGGCACGCTGATTGCCCTCGCGGTACTCACGCTGCGACACCGGTTGTGGATTGCGGCGCGCGCACGGCGAACTCTGGCGGCGGTGCTGGCGTTCGCCAGTCGCATCATTTCCCGCTGAGTACATCGGTTCTGGCCTTATCAGGGTCTGTGCCACCACCGCACGGGCACCAGCGACGCCCCGTGCATGCTGTATTGCTCCATATGAAACAACCCCGGGGCTGGCACTGTCCGGGTGGCCAGACCTCTCAGCGAAATGACTTCGTGGCCTCGATGACCGCATTGCCGTCACGAAATGCAGCATTTCCGCTCGACTGGTTGTTACGCCCGCGGGTGGCTCGTACCGTCAAGCCCACACAAACACACGAGCCCCACCATGTCCGCTCATGCCACACCAAAAGCGACCGCTGGCAAGCATCACAGGCCGCAAGCGCCACTTGCCTTTGAATGCATCGCGCTGCTTCTGCAGGGGGGCGGTGCCCTTGGGGCTTATCAGGCCGGTGTTTACGAGGCGCTATCGGAAGCGCAACTGATACCGGACTGGGTCGCGGGCATCTCGATCGGCGCGGTGAACGCGGCCCTGATTGCGGGTAACCCCCCCGAGGCCCGCGTCGCGAAGCTGCGCGAATTCTGGGAGCTCATCACCACAGAGGCCGGTTGGGAAGGCATTGCACAATTCGCGCAGGCGCCTTGGGGGGTGCGCGGCGAGTTCGCCCGTGGACTCATGAACCAACTGAGCGCGGGCGCTGCATTGCTGGGCGGCGTCAACGGATTTTTTTCCCCGCGGGTGCCGATCTCCTGGCTGCAGCCTGCAGGGAGCCTGGAAGCGACCAGCTACTACGATACTGCTCCACTGAAGGCAACTCTCGAGCGCCTGGTCGACTTCGAGCGCATCAGCGCGGGTGAAATGCGCTTCAGCATCGGGACCGTCAACGTGAGTACCGGCAACTTCCTGTACTTTGATAACAGCACGCACACTATCGGGCCCGCGCATGTGATGGCAAGCGGCGCCCTGCCGCCCGGATTCCCGCCCATCGAGATCGAGGGCGAGTTTTACTGGGACGGTGGTCTGATCTCCAACACACCGCTCCAGTGGGTGCTCGAGAGCGAGCCGCCGCGCGATACGCTCGCCTTCCAGGTGGACCTGTGGAGCGCACGGGGCGCGCTGCCGCGCACCATGCCAGAGGTGATGACGCGGCAGAAGGAGATCCAGTATTCGAGTCGCACGCGCAACAACTCCGATCGCTTCAAGCACGCGCAGAAAATGCGCAATGCGCTCGCGACTCTTTTCCACAAACTCCCGGTGGAACTAAGAGACAGCCCGGAACTCGCGTTCCTAAAGGCGCATGTCCACCCCAAGGTTTACAACCTGGTGCAGCTCATTTATCGCACCAAGCAGTACGAAGGCGACTCCAAGGATTACGAATTCTCGCGCCTCAGCATGGAGGATCATTGGCGCACAGGCTATTACGACACGGTCCACGCCTTGCGCCATCCCGAGGTGCTGCAGCGACCCGCCAATCTCGAGGGCGTCATGACGTTCGATCTGTCGCAGAACGGGCGCGAATGAGCCGTGCGCCGCCGGGCGGCCTAAATCGCATCGCTGAATGATTTCTCACGCAACTAACACGGAGTGACATAAATGCAACTCAACGACAAGGTTGCGGTCATCACCGGGGCCGCGAGCGGCATCGGTAAGGAAATTGCCCAGACCTTTGCCCAGGCGGGCGCTTCGGTGGTGATCGCCGATCGTAAGACTGCGGCCGCGCACGCAGCGGCGGACGAGCTGGAGCGCGGCGGCGCGCGTGCCATGGGCGTCGGGATGGACGTCACGAGTGAGTCGGAGGTCGACTCCGGCGTCGCCGCCGTCATCGCGACCTTCGGACGCATCGACATACTGGTGAGCAACGCCGGTATTCAGATCGTTGCCCCGCTCCATGAGCTGCTGTTGGAGGACTGGAAACGTCTGCTGGCGATTCATCTGGATGGCGCTTTTCTAACGACCCGGGCGGTGCTACGGCATATGTACCGGCAAGGGGCCGGCAGCATCATCTACATGGGGTCCGTGCATTCGAAGGAAGCTTCCGTGTTGAAAGCGCCTTACGTCACCGCCAAGCACGGCCTGATCGGGCTTGCCAAGGTGGTTGCCAAGGAAGGCGCGCGGCACGGCGTGCGCGCGAATGTCATCTGCCCGGGCTTCGTGCGCACCCCGTTGGTCGACAAGCAGATCCCCGAGCAGGCGCAGAAGCTTGGGATTCCCGAAGATGCCGTCGTCAGGGACGTCATGTTGAAGGACACCATCGACGGCGAATTCACCACCACGCGCGACGTCGCCGAGGCCGCGCTGTTTTTCGCCTCGTTCGAATCGAATGCCCTGACCGGCCAGTCGCTCATCGTGAGCCATGGTTGGGTCATGCAGTGACTCGCCCATGCCAGCTACCCGCCATCATGGGTCAACCCTCGCAATCTTGTGGGCCACCGCGCTGTTAGCGGGCTGCGCATCGTTTGGGCCTGTGCTACCAACGACGACGACCGATTCAGGCGAACCGGCCGAAATCGCGTTCAGCGTCCGCACGCTCGGTCCCGATGGCGAATTTACCCTTCGGCCTTCGGCTGAAGTCGCCCGACAACTGCAGGCGAGCTTCGGCGAGCGTCCGCTGAGCATCCTCGCCCTATCGAGCGGCGGGTCGAGCGGCGCCTTCGGAGCGGGCGCCTTGGTCGGCTCGACGAGCGGCGGAGCGCGGCCGGAGTTCATGGTGGTGACGGGAGTCAGCGCCGGCGCCCTGTTGGCGCCGTTCGCCTTCCTTGGGGCCGAGTGGAGCGCACAGATGACAGAGATCTTCACGACGGGTGCCACCGACGATTTATTGCAGCCCCGCGTGTTCGGTGTCCTGTTCGGCTCGAGCGTCTACCGCGGTGAGCCACTGCGGCGGCTCATTGAGCGCTATGCGGACGACGACATGGTCGCCGCGGTCGCCGTCGAAGCGTCCAAAGGTCGCTTGCTGCTCGTGGCCACGACCGACTTCGCCTCCGGTGAGCCTGTCATCTGGGACCTGGGCTCGGTTGCGCTTCATGGCGGCAGGGATGCGAAGCGACTGTTCCAGACGCTCCTGCTCGCTTCCGCAAGTATTCCGGGAATGCTCCCCCCGGTCGTCGTGAAGTTTCGCAGCCAGGATCGGACCCATGTCGAGACCCACGTGGACGGAGCCGTCACGCTGTCGTTCTTCATCGCTCCGGCTGCTGCCGATCTGCCGCACTCCACTTCAAGCACGCCCCGGGCGATCGTGCGCGTCATCATTAACGGGCCGCTGCGCGATCCACCGCGTCGGACCCATGCCAACGCCTTGTCGATTTTCAAGCGCAGTCTCTCCGCCGGGCTCAGCCACATGACCCGTGCCACGCTGCAATCCACGGTGGACGCGTTGCGTCAGCGCGGGATTGCGCTCGACTATGCGGCAATTCCGGCTTTATATCCGCTTTCTGATGCCTTCATCTTCGAACCGCACACGGAGCACTCGCTCTTCGAATACGCCGCGAGTTGTGCGGCGAGTGGCCGACTCTGGATTCACGTCCATTCATCAGACGACGCAGCTGTTGCCGAGCGAGCGTCCGCCTCCGCTCCCATGTGCCCGGTGGATGACACGTTTATCGGGAGTTTCGCTGCGCTCGGCAACTGAGGCTCGACTGCCGACGCTGCCACGCAGCCGAGCGGCCGCACGCAGGGCGTTCACTCCCGGGAAACGCTGCATGTTCGTGGGGCCGGTTGTTCTGCACTCGCCCAGCCCATACGCTGCATCACGCCGTGAGAAAGATGCGCTACCCGCACAGCCTCGAATTCGCGGCAACCGATCTGATGGAGAGTGATAAGCAACGGCAGCGGTCACCAAGGAGTTTTCGACAAATGGTCTTTACGGTGAAGAATCACATTTTGCGGAGTCTGCTCCTCGGGGCAGCGAGCGTGCTCGCGAGCGCCTGCACCCCGCCTGCTAAGCCACCTCCGCCGAAGCCGGCGGTGACCGTCGTCGACCTGCATACGACGGCCGTGTCACTCACCACGGAGCTTCCGGGGCGCGTATCGGCCTTCCGGATTGCGGAGGTTCGTCCGCAGGTGAACGGTGTTGTGCTCAAGCGGCTGTTCAGGGAAGGCGATCTGGTCGGTGCCGGTCAGCAGCTCTATCAGATCGATCCGGCAACCTACCAGGCAGCGCTCGCGAGTGCCCGGGCAACCCTGGCACATGCGCGTGCTTCAGTCACTGCAGCGAGCTCGATCGAGCAGCGCTACCAAGCGCTCTCCGAGGCGCATGCAGTGAGTCGTCAGGACTACGACAACGCAGTCGCAACGCTGGCGCAGGACGAGGCGGATGTCGCCTCGGGCGCAGCGGCCGTGCGTGCCGCCGAGATCAATCTCGCCTACACGAAAGTGTACTCACCGATTAGCGGGCGCACCGGACGCTCGTCCGTGACCGAGGGCGCGCTGGTCACCGCCAACCAGGCGACCAGTCTCCTCACCGTCACGCAGCTCGATCCCGTGTACGTGGACCTCACACAGCCGAGCACGACGCTCGTGCGGTTGAAGCGCGAGCTGGCCGCCGGCCAGATCCGCCGCGTCGACGGCGACCAGGCGCCGGCGCAACTTCTTTTGGAAGACGGCAGCCACTACGAGCGCCCGGGGACGCTGGAGTTCTCGGAAGTCACCGTCGATCAGGGCACGGGCTCAGTCACCCTGCGGGCCATCTTCCCGAATCCTCAGGGCTTTCTGCTGCCCGGGATGTTCGTGCGCGCGACCATCGAGGAAGGCGTACGTGAGGGCGCGATTCTCGCCCCCCAGCAGGGCATCACCCACGCCCCGGATGGCACTGCGACGGGTTTCACCGTGGGCGCAAACGATGTGGTCGAGAAGCGCAGCGTCGAAGTCGATCACGCGATCGGTGACCAGTGGGTCGTCACGCGCGGCCTCGCAGCAGGCGACCGTCTCATCGTGGCGGGTCAGCAAAGGGTCAAACCCGGTATGCAGGTGATCGTGCGCAAGCAGGTCGCCGCGAATGACGGCGCCACGGAGCGCTCCCAGCTCGCGCTCGCTGCGCGCTGAACTACAGTTCACCATCCGAAGGTGTCTCATGGCTCGTTTCTTCATCGACCGACCGATTTTTGCGTGGGTCCTCGCCATCCTCATGATGATGGCGGGGGTACTGGCGCTCCTCAACCTCCCGGTCGCGCAATTTCCCCCGCTCGCCCCGCCTTCGGTGGCGATCACTGTCACCTACCCCGGCGCATCCGCCGAGACGGTCGAGGGCACGGTCGTGCAGCCAATCGAGCAGCAGATGACCGGCCTCGATGGATTGTTGTACATGTCATCGGAAAGCGACAAGGACGGCAGCATCACGATCACGCTGAGCTTCGCGCAGGGCACGAATCCCGACATCGCGCAGGTCCAGGTGCAGAACAAGCTGCAACTCGCCCTTCCGCGCCTGCCTCTGGCGGTACAGCAGCAGGGTGTGCAGGTCGCAAAATCGGCCAAGAACTTCCTCATGGCGGCCGCCTTTGTTTCGACCGACCGCAGCATGAATGCCTCCGACATTGCCGACTTCGTCGCCTCGCACGTACAGGATCCGGTGAGCCGCTCGCCCGGAGTTGGCAATTTCCAGCTGTTCGGCGCGCAGTACGCCATGCGCATTTGGCTCGACCCGGCGAAACTCGACAACTACGGGCTGACCTCGGTCGACGTCGCGAATTCCATCAAGGCGCAAAACATCCAGGTCGCCTCCGGCGAACTCGGCGGGGAACCGGCGGTCGCCGGGCAACAGCTGGATGCCACGATCATCGGTCCCACCTACCTTCAGAGGCCGGAGCAGTTCGGTGAGATCCTGCTGCGCGTCGAGACCGACGGTAGTCAAGTGCGGCTGCGCGATGTGGCGCGGATCGGCTTCGGCGGCGAGAACTACCAGACGATCCCCAAATGGAACGGGGATCCGGCGGCGGGATTCGTGATCAAGATGGCGAGCGGCGCAAACGCGCTCGATACCGTCGCGGCGGTGAAGGCCGTGATCACGGGGCTGGCGCCGATCTTTCCGCCAGGGCTCAAGGTCGTCTATCCGCTCGACACCACGCCCTTCGTCAGGCAGTCGGTGAAGGACGTGATGCTGACGCTCGCTGAGGCGATCGGGCTCGTTTTCCTCGTGATGCTGCTGTTCCTGCAGAACGTGCGTGCGACACTCATTCCGACGATCGCGATTCCCGTGGTGCTGCTCGGCACCGCCGCGGTCCTGGCTGCCTTCGGCTACTCGATCAACAGCTTAACGCTCTTCGGTATGGTGCTCGCCATCGGGCTCCTCGTCGATGATGCGATCGTCGTGGTCGAGAATGTCGAGCGCGTCATGGAGGAGGAGCATCTCCCCCCGAAGGACGCGACGAAGCGGTCGATGGAGCAGATCACCGGCGCGCTCGTCGGCATTGCGCTCGTCCTCTCGGCGGTGTTCGTACCGATGGCCTTCTTCGGTGGATCGGGCGGAGTGATCTACCGGCAGTTCTCGATCACCATCGTCTCCTCGATGATCCTGTCGGTGCTCGTCGCCCTGATCTTCACACCCGCCCTCACCTCCACGCTCCTCAAGCGCCCCGAGCACGGCAGGCGGCGGCGCGGCTTCTTCGGCTGGTTCAACACTGGGTTCGCGCGCAGCCAGGCGAGTTACGGGCGGCAGGTGTCGAGCATCACACGGCGCCCCGCACGGGCGCTCCTCGCGCTCCTCGTCATCGCTGGCATCGCCGCGCTCGGTTATCTGCGCCTCCCCGGCGGTTACCTGCCCGAGGAGGACCAAGGCTTCATGTTCGTGCAGGTGACGGCTCCTCCGGGCGCGACCGACTCGCACGCGCTCCGTGTGCTCGATGAGGTCAGCCACTACTTCCTCACGCAAGAGAAGCAGGCGGTCGAAGGGGTGTTCACTGTGAGCGGCTACAGCTACGGCGGCCACGGGCAGACGGCGGCGCTGGCGTTCGTGCCACTCAAGCCGTGGGACGAGCGCCCTGGCAAGCGCAATCGCGTGCAGCAGCTCGCCGCGCGCTTCAACCAGCACTTTGCCGGCACTCAGGAAGCGATGGTCTTCGGCTTCCCGCCGCCGGCTGCGCTCGAGCTCGGCAACGCGACGGGCTTCGACTTCGAGCTCATCGACAAGGCCGGCCTCGGCCACGAGGCCCTCATGCAGGCGCGCACCCGGCTGATCGCCCTCGCGGCGAAGGATCCGCTCCTCGCCCGCGTGCGCGCCAATGGACTCGACGACGAGCCGCAGTACCGGATCTCGATCGATCGCGAGAAGGCGACCGCGCAGGGGCTCACCCTGTCCGACATCAACGACACGATTCAGAGTGCGTGGGGCTCCTCCTACGTCAACGACTTCATCGACCGCGGGCGGCTGAAGCGCGTGTACGTCCAGGGCGATGCGCCCTCGCGCATGCTGCCCCAGGACCTCGGGAGCTGGTACGTGCGCAACGGCAGCGGGCAGATGGTGCCCTTCTCCGCCTTCGCGAATGCGCAGTGGACCTACGGCTCGCCGAAGCTCGAGCGCTACAACGGCCTCTCCTCGGTCGAGATTCTCGGCGAACCGGCGCTCCGGCGAAGCACCGGAGAGGCCATGGCCGAGATGGAGCGGCTCGGGGCGCAGCTCCCGCCCGGCATCGGCCACGAGTGGACGGGGCTTTCGTACGAGGAGAAGCGGGCCGGCTCCAAGGCGCTGTTCCTGTATGGGCTGTCGCTCGCCGTGGTGTTCTTGTGTCTCGCCGCGCTCTATGAGAGCTGGGCGATCCCCGCGGCGGTGCTGCTCGTCATCCCGCTCGGAATCTGCGGCGTCGTACTGGCGACGTTCTCCCGTGGACTGAACAACGACATTTACTTCCAGGTGGGCATGCTCACCACCATGGGTCTCTCGGTCAAGAACGCGATCCTGATCGTGGAGTTCGCCAAGCAGAACCACGAAGCCGGCCGCAACCTGATCGATGCAGCGACGGAAGCCGCGCGGCAACGGCTGAGGCCGATCTTGATGACCTCCTTCGCCTTCATCCTCGGCGTCGCGCCGCTCGTGATCGCCTCAGGTGCGGGATCGGGCGGCCAGAACGCCATCGGCACGGGAGTTGCGGGCGGAATGATCACGGCCACGGTGCTCGCGATCTTCCTCGTGCCGGCGTTCTTCGTCGCCGTGCTGCGCCTTGCCGAGCCCCGGCGGCGCGCTGCCGGGGAGGCGTCTACTCTGCCGGCTGTACCGGCCGCGGGAGAGTAAACCCATGAAGCGTATCGCCACTGCATGCCTCGCCGCCGCCGCGCTAAGCGCGTGCACCTTGATGCCGCGCTATCAACGGCCGCCGTCGCCGGTCCCGGAGCGCTGGCCGGCGGACGCGGGCACTCCGACGTCAGCGACCTCCACCGCGGCCCCAGGCGTCACATCGGGCGCGGCCCAGCCCGGCGACTCCGCCGATCAGATCAGCTGGAGGAACTTCTTCACCGATCCGCATCTTGCGCGTCTGATCGAGATTGCACTCGAAAACAACCGCAATCTACGCGTCGCCGTGCTGAACGTATCGGCCTCCGAAGCGCAGTTCCGCATCCAGCGCGGCAACCTCTTCCCTGCGATCTCCGCCACTGGCTCGGGACTCGCCGAGAAGCTGCCCGCGAACGGTGCCCTACCGCTCGGAGGCGTCGGCGGATCCGGCGGCAGCGACCTTGTGCCGAGCGGCACCGGTGCCACGACCTTCCGTTACTACAGCGCCGGAATCGGCTTCACCAATTACGAGCTGGATCTCTTCGGCCGGCAGCGCAGCTTGACGACCGCCGCCTTCGAGCAGTATCTCGCGCAGAGCGAGACGCGCCGCAGCACCCAAATCAGCCTTGTCGCCGAGGTAGCAAGCGATTACCTCGCGGTGCTCGCCGACGAAGCACTCGTGAACCTCACGTCCGAGACGCTGCAGAGCCAGCTCGAGTCCTACCAGCTGACCCAGGCGATGTACGATCGCGAAACCACGACGCTCCTCAGCCTCCGTCAGGCGCAGAGCTTGGTCGAGTCGGCGCGCGCGAGTCTCGCCCAGTACCAGCGGCAGCTGGCCCAGGACACGCACGCCCTCACGTTGGTCCTAGGACGGGAGATTCCGACGGATCTTATGCCTGCTCCGCGGGACATCTACGCCGAGGGGTTGCTCGCGGACGTTCCTGCGGGCCTGCCCTCGGACCTGTTGACGCACCGGCCCGACGTCTTGAGTGCAGAGCACGCCCTGCGAGCGGCGAATGCCAACATCGGCGCCGCGCGCGCCGCGTTCCTGCCGAGCATCCAGCTGACGGGCTCCGGCGGCACAGCGAGCGGACGGCTCGGGGACCTCTTCGGCAAGGGCACGGGCGCGTGGAGCTTCGCCCCCAGCATCACCCTTCCGATATTTGCCGGCGGGCAGAACATCGCCAACCTCGATCTCGCTCATATCGAAAAGAATGCCGCCGTTGCGCAATACGAGCTTGCGATACAGACGGCCTTCCGTGAAGTCTCCGACTCCCTGAGCGCGCGCGGCACCTACCTCCAGCAACGAAGCGCACAGGAAGCACTCGTCGGAGCCGATGCCGATGCCTATCGGCTCGCGGAGATGCGCTTTCGTTCCGGCCTCGACAGCTACCTTGCCACCCTGGACGCTCAGCGATCGCTCTACGCCGGGCAGCTGGGGCTGGTAGCGGTTCGGCAGGCGGAGCTCGCCAATCGGGTGACCCTCTACAAGGCACTCGGCGGCGATTGGCGGCAGGACACGACCCCGCGTTCATAGGTATACTATGCGGGTGGACACGCTGACCAGTATCAAAGTGTTCCGCCAGGTAGTCGAGTCTGGCACCTTCGTCGCCGCGGCCGAGCGTATGGACCTCTCCACCGCGATGGTCAGCAAGCACGTGGCGCATGTGGAGAAGCGGCTCGGGGTCCGTCTTCTGAACCGCAACACTCGCACCCTCAGCCTCACGGAGCCGGGCAGAGTCTACTTCGAGCGCTGCAAGACCATTCTGGATGACCTGGAAGCGACAGAGCTGGAATTGGGGTCCCTCGGCACCGCGCCCCGCGGCACATTGCGAGTAACGTGTCCGAGCTGGTTCGCGCGGCAGCGCATGGCGGACGTACTCGCCGAGTTCCGACGCAGCTATCCGGAGATCCTCGTCGATATGTCCTTTGAAGATCGGATCGTCGATCTCGTGGAGGAAGGCTACGATCTGGCGCTGAGGGTGACCCCCGGAGGCTCACTTCCGCCCGGACTGATCGCCCGACCGGTTCGTTCGATACCCGTGCTCATCGCGGCTTCGCGCGAATATGTGAAGCGCAATGGCGCCCCGCAGTCCCCCGAGGAGCTTGCCCGCCATGACTACATCGCGGTCGGAAGTCGCGACACCATCGCATTCATCGGGCCGAAGGAAAAGATCGAAGTTCCGGTCCGGGTCGCTTTGCGTTGCCGCTCGCTCAACGGTGCGGCCCACGCCGTGGCCGCCGGCATCGGTCTCACCGCGCTGCCGGAGACCTTCTTCGAGGACCCGCCGCTCAAGTCAGTCCTGACCCCTGTCCTCACTGACTATCCGTTGGAGGACCCGAAGCTGTACGTCCTCTATGTTAGCCGAACTTACCTGCCGTTGAAGATTCGCGCCTTCGTCGATTTTTTTATTCAGCAGCTCGCCGCTCGTCCACCAGCCAGACTGGCCGTGGTCCCCTGATTAGATGACTGGAAACAGGCACTGAAGGAAGTAACGCCGAACGGCATCCACGTAAACTTCGAGAATGTCGGTGGCGACATCATGAAGGCCGTGTTGTCACGCATGGTTCTGTGCGGCCGAGTGGCCTTGTGCGGATTGATCTCCGGCTACACCGGCGATACCAAACCCGGCGACGACTTCAGTGTGATCGTCGTCAAACGGCTGACAGTACGCGGCTTTCTGGTATTCGATTACAAGAAGACCAAGCAGGCCGTGCACGCGCCATCGCACACCCCCAGGACCCGGTTGCGCTCCATGTGCTCCGTGTACGCCAACGCACCGACAGAGGGGCGTCATCGCAGGCACGATACTGCAAGCGGCGAGACCGAGCAGGATCGTCGCGGCAGTTCGTTCAATTTCTGGCTCTGTTTCTGGAGGAAGTTGTGTATCCGTCAAAAATACTCCGATTAGGGTTCACGGCGGCGTCCGTGGCCGGGATCACAGCCTGTGCGGTGCAGCCGGTCGCCTATTCTCCGCCACCGCCGACGCCGATCGTCTACGCTGCGCCGACGGCCGCGGTGACGGTGGGGTACACGCCGATCGTCGTCACAGTGCAAGCCGCACCGCCGCCGCTGCCGGTCTACGAGCAGCCGGCACCGCCCGCGGAAGGCTACATCTGGACGCCGGGCTGCTGGCACAGCGGTCCGAGCGGCTACTTCTGGGTGCCCGGCACCTGGGTGCAGCCTCCGCAGGTCGGACTCCTGTGGACACCCGGCTACTGGGGCTTCGTTGCCGGCGCGTTCGCGTTTCATGCCGGCTACTGGGGCAGCAGCGTCGGCTTTTATGGCGGCGTGAACTACGGCGCCGGCTACGGCGGTGCCGGCTACGGCGGCGGGCGCTGGGTCAACAATTCGTTCCAGTACAACACTGCGGTGACCAACGTCAACACGACGATCGTGCACAACGTGTACCGCGAGAACATCGTGAACACGACGACCATTAACAACACGACCATCAACAACGTTAGCTACAGCGGTGGCCCGGGTGGTGCGCGGGCGGTGCCGACGGCGCAGGAGCTAAAGGCTGCGAGCGCCCCGCACGTCCCACCGACTGCCGTGCAGGTCACTCACATTCAGCAGGCGGCGGCGAATCCGGTGCTGCTCGCGAGTCATAACCAAGGACATCCGCCGATTGCCGCGACCGTGAAGCCGGGCTCCTTTACCGGCCCCGGTGTTGTCGCCGCCAAGCCCGGCCCGCCGATAAAGATCGCCGCGGATGCCGGCAAACCGCTGGCGGCGGCGCGTCAGGGGGAAATCGAGCGCGCTCAGGCGGCCGAAAATCCCGCGCCGGCGAAGGCCGCACAGGAAAAGGCGGCTCAAGAGAAGGCCTCAGAGCAGAAGGCTGCACAGGAGAAGGCGACGGCTCAAGAGAAGACCGCTCAAGAGAAGGCCGCTCAAGAGAAGGCCGCTCAAGAGAAGGCCGCTCAAGAGAAGGCCGCTGAGCAGAAGGCCACGCAGGACAAGCTGGCCGCCAACAAGGCTGCGGCGGACCGCGCCGCGGCAGCAAAGGCAGCAGCCGCGAAGTCTGCGGCGGCGCAGGCAGCGGCTCAAAAGGCGGCGGCCGAGAAGCTTGCCAAGGCCAAGTCGCAGAATGAGAAGGAACAAGCGGACCACGACCACCAGTAGCGCGGCGTGGTCGAACGCTGGTTGGCATGAGCAACTCGACAATTTGGGCCGCCAGCAACCGACACACCAAGCGCTGACCCGCCTGATTCGGATGAATACCGTCACCTGCGAGCAGGATATCGTCAATCGCCTGGCCGGGAATCTTTCCGTAGCGCTCGAAGGCGTCGAAAACGTCAACCAAGGGCAATGACTCGCCTTTCGCCACACTGCGGACATCCTTGGCGTACTGATCCAGCAACAGGTCAATACCGCGAGCAGCTTGCACGTCAAGCAGTCCCGGATGTTCGGCGAAAGCCTTGATGTAAAACGGATCGCGCCAACGCATGGGATTCGGCGTCATCAGGATGACTCGAGCCCCGTCCTGCTTCAGACGTCGGGCAATGATGATGAGATTACGACGAAACTCGGCTCGCGTGAGCCGGGGCTTGGTTTTTCCCTCATCCACGTCGATCCAGGAGTCGTTGATGCCGAACTGCACCACCACGAGGTCCGGATGATGACGGCGTACGTCACGATCCAAACGGGCCACGGCTTGCCGGGTGGTGGTGTCGCCGATGCCGGCGTTAATGACGATCGCGCCAACACCTTGCGGGGCAAGTGCTCCGGGCAGACAGTCCGAATAGACCTCCTTGATCTCGGGCGCCCAGTCCCGTGCGGTTGCTGTCGTGGAATCACCGAAGGTTACAATGCGAACCGAGTGACTCGCCGTGGGCAGAGATCCACTGCCCCTGAGTTGAGTGGCGTCATGCGCGAAGGAGCTTGAGGATGCAAGTGCCAGCAGCCACGCGTACGCTTCCGATCGCTTCATACTGCTCAGCATAACAATGACTGCCTCAAGTCGTTCGGAATATCCTGACCCGTCCAATAGTGCGCCGCTACCATAGTCGGGCTGCTCTGCAACGCGCAACAAATAGACAAGCTGTGCAGGGCGAGTGGAACTCATTGTGCTCAGTCTTCGGCCCGCACATTGGTCAGTTGCGCCTCGCGCAGATCGAGCTCCCGCTCGATTCGGCGCCTCGCTTCATCTTTTAACTTGCCGCCTCGATACAGCTCATTGATCTGCTCCCGTTCGGATTCGATTAGGGTGAATTCAATTTCGTCATGTAGCGCGGTGAGCCGCTTATGCCCATCATCGCCATCGCTGCGATGCTCGACAGCCTTAAGCCGATCGCGGAGTCGCGCCCGCAGCGGCCGAACGAGGTCCTCGGCGAGCTTTCGCTCTGCGACAAATCTGTCCAGTCGTTGAATGGCGGCCTCGATGGCCTGCTGACGGGCCGCAAATTCCTCCACTCTGTCGGCGTGACGCTCGCGCCGGCCCGTATTGGCGAGCCCAAGTGCCCGGATCACGGCGGGCAGCATCAAACCCTGGCCCACGAGGGTCACCAAAATGACCGAGAAGGTGAGGAAGAGAATTCGATCGCGGTCGGGAAACAGCGCACCAATATCGGTTGTGAGCGGAATTGCCAGCGCCGCTGCCAGAGAGACCGTGCCGCGCACACCGGTGAAGGCCAGCGCAAAGGGCCACTGCCAGGGTGGCGAGGGATCGACACGAGCAAGCGAAGGAATCAGCCAGCGCGGGAGATACGTAGCGGGAAACATCCACACGAAGCGAGCCAAGATGACCACAGCGCAGACCACGGCCGCGGAGATGGCCAGATCGGGCAGTGAATCACCGTGAATGCCGGCAATGAGCGTTCGCGCCTGCAGGCCGGTGATCAGGAACACAAACCCCTCGGTCAAGTAAATCAGAAAATCCCAGAAGAAAATGCCCTGCAACCGTGTTGCCGCACTGATCAGCTTGAGGCCGTTCCAACTGATATAGAGCCCGGCAGTCACAGTGGCGAGCACGCCGGAGCCGCCAAGATGCACCGGCGGCCAGTAAGCCAGGAACGGCGTGAGGATCGAGAGCATGATCTCGATTCGCGGATCTTGCACCCAACGCCGCAATCGCAACATCAGCCAACCCACGCCGATGCCCCAGAGAATTTCGCCGCAGATAATGGCAGCGAACATGGCGGCGGCCTTATCGAACGAAAACACGCTCAAGCTGACGGCCGCCACCGCGAAGCGATACAGAATGAGTGCACTGGCATCATTCGCGAGGCCCTCACCTTCGAGGATCACGACGAGCCGCCTCGGTAGCTGCATTCTGCGCGCAATGGACAGCGGCGCCACAGCATCCGGCGGCGAAACAATGGCCCCCAATACGAAGCCCACCGGCCATGAGAAACCCAACAGCCAATGGGTCACCGCAGCGGCGGCGATCGTCGTAAACAGTACGCAGCCCACGGCCAGTAGCGAAATGGGGCGCAGATTGAATTTGAACTCGCGCCAACTCATCGCCACCGCCGACGAGTAGATGAGGGGCGGCAGCACGATCAGCAAAACGAATTCCGGCGCCAGCTTCACGCTTGGCAGTCCGGGGACGAGCGCCAGAATCACCCCCGTGATCACCAGCAGAATCGCCGGCGGAATCTTCAGGCGCGCCGCCGCGACCGCAACGGCGGCAATCACGATCAGTAGCAGGACCAGAATCTGAATCGTCGGAATCATTAACGCCCTGGAGTCACCGTCGCTGTCGTTGGTGTAGCGGCCGCCTTTGACCTGCGCGTTGATCTAGTCATCTTGCTGGGGCGTCAACGTGATGGTCTTGCGGACGATCGCCATAGTGAGGTGGATTGTCAGACTGACCTTCAGTCATGAGTCGCCGAAACATATCTCGCATGTGCGATCAACGCCGCGTCCGGTAACTCACTACCATAGAAGCGCCGTACTACAGCAAGCCGCCGCTCTTCCATCGTTAGGTTGCCGGGAAGGGAGGACTCGACGATCCGGCGGGCCGACTCGAATAAGGAGGACGCTGCCAGCCATCGCTCCGCGGCCGTCATAGCGAGATGATGATCGTCAACAATCTTTGATACCGCGGCCGAAGTGTCGATCATTGCATCAGCTCGTTGAGCAACGTTGTGACGCCTAAGTTTGGCGCCCATTTGCGAATATAGTCGATATCGATCGCCACGGCGAGGAGCTGGCGAATATCCCGCCGCTGCAACTCAGAGTTCGAATCCAGCGCCCACACCAACTTCGATAGGACTAGGTCTTCGCAGCTGACAACCCAGGTCTGGATACCCGCGATGGCGACCTGTCGGCGGCGCGCAAACTCGACTTGACGGAATTCAGAGGACTT
>JBEKYO010000103.1:0-16170 GCA_049510875.1 Steroidobacteraceae bacterium | reverse complement strand
CAGGGATTTCGTCGCCGCCGCGCCCACATAGGCGATCACGATCTCCACATAGGAAATCGGGGCCGACAGGACTTCGTAGATGGTGCCGATGAATTTCGGAAAGAATATGCCGTACGACGCGTTGGCCAGACTCTCGGTGAACAGGGGCAGCATGATGAGCCCGGGGACGATGAATGCCCCGTACGCCACGCCGTCGACGGTGCTCATATGAGCGCCGATGGCCGAGCCGAATACCACGAAATACAGCGACGTGGTGATGACCGGCGTCACCAGACTCTGCACCAGGGTGCGCAGCGCGCGGGCAATCTCGCTCTTGTAGATCGCCCATACGCCGTGCCGGTTGAATGCCAGGCGGATCACGGGCCGCCTCGTGTCCGGTTGCTGACCAGGCTGACGAAGATGTCTTCGAGCGAACTTTGCCGCGTCTGCAGGTCCCTGATGTCGATCGACAGTTCGCTCATCCTCTTCAGCAGCGCGGACACGTCCATGCTGCCGTCGCCGTCGACCGTGTAGACCAGATTGCTGCCGTCGTCCTGCAGCTCGAGTCTCCATGCCTCGAGTTGCGCCGGGACGCAGGCCAGCGGGTGGCGCAGGTGCAGCGTCAGTTGCCGTTTGCCGAGTTTCTGCATGAGCGCCGTTTTTTCCTCGACCAGTATCAGCCGGCCCTGGTTGATGACGCCGACGCGGTCGGCCATCTCTTCGGCTTCCTCGATGTAGTGCGTGGTCAGGATGATGGTCACTCCGCGCGCGCGCAGCTTACGCACCAGGTTCCACATGTCGCGCCGCAGTTCCACGTCGACTCCCGCGGTCGGCTCGTCCAAGAACAGGATTTCCGGTTCGTGCGACAGCGCCTTGGCGATCATGACGCGGCGCTTCATCCCGCCCGAGAGGGTCATGATCCGGCTGCCGCGCTTCTCCCACAACGAGAGGTCGCGCAGCAGGCCCGCGGCATACGTGGGATCGGGGGCGCGGCCGAACAGGCCGCGGCTGAACGCAACGGTGTCCCAGACCGTCTCGTAGGCGGCGGTGGTCAGTTCCTGGGGCACCAGTCCGATCTTCGATCGCGCCGCGCGGTAGTCGCGAACGATGTCGTGACCGTCCGCGATCACGCGTCCCGCGCTCGGCGTGACGATGCCGCAAACGATGTTGATGAGGGTGCTCTTGCCGGCGCCGTTGGGTCCGAGCAGGGCGAAGATCTCGCCCTGTTCGATGTCGAGATTGATCGGTTGCAAGGCCTCGACGCCCGACGCGTATGACTTGGCGACGTTGACGATCGAAATGACCGGGGGCGTGCGCCGTTCCGGCCGCCGCCCCGATCCGCTCCCGCTATCCTCAGGAGTTGGCAATACGTTTCACCAGGGCGCGCGTGAACTCCGCCGTGCTCGAGCGGCCGCCCACATCGCCGGTGCGGGCCTTGTCCACATTCAGGGTCTCGTCGATGCAGTGGCGCAATCGAACGGCCAGTTCCGGCAGCTTGCAGTGATCGAGCATCATGGCGGCCGCGAGCAGCAGGGCGGTGGGATTCGCGACTCCCTTGCCGGCGATGTCCGGAGCCGACCCGTGAACCGCCTCGAAGATCGCGGCGTCCATCCCGATGTTGGCGCCGGGCGTCATGCCCAAGCCGCCCACCAGGCCGGCAACGAGGTCCGAGAGGATGTCGCCGAACAGGTTGGTGGTCACCAGTACGTCGAATTGCCAGGGGTTGAGCACGAGCTTCATGGCGCAGGCGTCGATGATGACGGTCTCGAGGGCGAATTTGCCTTTGTACTTGCGCTCGTAGAGCTCAAGCCCGGTTTCCAGGAAAATTCCGGTGAGGGCTTTCATGATGTTCGCCTTGTGCACGATCGCGACTTTCTTGCGGCCCGCGGCGACGGCGTGCGCGAAGGCGAAATCGAGCAACCGCCGGCTGCCCTGGCGCGTGTTGACGCCGGTGGCCATGGCGACCGCATGCGGATCGTCGTCGATCTGAATGAAGTGCTCGTGGCCGATGTAGAGCCCTTCGAGATTCTCGCGCACCACCACCAGATCGATGTTGTCGAACCGGCCGCCCGGAATCAGCGTGCGCGCCGGGCGCAGGTTCGCGTAGAGTTTGAATTCCTCGCGCAGGCGAACGTTGGACGACCGGTAGCCGCCGCCCGAGGGCGTTTCCAGCGGACCCTTCAAGGCGAGCCGCGTGCGCCGGATACTGTCGATGGTGTCGGCGGGAAGCGGGTCTCCCGCCGACTTCACGCCCTCGAGGCCCGCGATATGGCGCTCCCATGCGAAGGGCGCGCCGAGCGCGTCCAACGCGGCGAGCGTGGCGTCGACTATTTCGGGACCGATGCCGTCTCCTGGGATCAGCGTGGCGGGAATGGGATGTTGCATCGTCGTAGAGTCCCACGGTGACTATTCGCGGCGATTAGGATACATGACCTGGCGGGCATTAGACTGCCGGCGGGCACGGAGGATTAGCCATCAACGACGATGCGATCATCGCTGCCACCCGCCGGTGGGTGGAGAAGGCCGTCATCGGACTCAATCTGTGTCCGTTCGCGGACGGCGTCTACCGGAGCGGCCGGGTACGCTTCCACGTCAGCGGCCAACGGAGCGCGGCCGGGCTGCTCGAGGAGCTGCGCTCGGAATTGCTGCTGCTGCAGACGGTGGAGCCGCGGCAATGCGAAACGACCCTCCTGATTCATCCCCGCGTGCTGAATGACTTCGTGGAATTCAACGATTTTCTGCAGATATGCGACGCGACGGTTCTCGAACTGGGGCTCGAAGGCGAGATTCAGGTGGCGAGCTTTCACCCCCACTATCAGTTTGCGGGAACCGCGCCGGACGACATCGAAAATCATACCAACCGTTCGCCCTATCCGGTGCTGCATCTGCTGCGCGAGGCGAGCGTGGAGCGGGCTTTGGCCGGCGTTGCGGATCCGGCGTCGATTTACCAGGACAATATTCGCCGGCTGCGCGCGCTCGGGGCCGAAGGCTGGGCGGCGTTGTGGCGCTAGAGTTATGGCGCTAGAGTTGTGGCGCTAGAGGAGGGTCTTGCGCATGGGCACGAATTCGATCGTCTGCCCGGAGCCGACATCGAAACTGACCCGGTCCGTTCCCGCGTAACCGCGCGCCGCATATAGTTTGACGCCGGGAAGCGTCGCCATGAGCTCGACCTGCGTGAAGCCGTGCGCGCGCGCCTCCTGCTCGCAGCGCTCCAGCAGCAGGGAACCGATGCCGCGCCGCGCCTGCTGCGGATCGACGAAAAAGGCGCGGATCTTCGCCGCCTGGCGCCCGGGATCGAGCAAGGAAGCATCCCGGCCGGCGCGCGCGTCGCCGCCGAACAGCGTCGAACGATAACTCCAGCCGCCGCATCCGACGATCGCGCCATCCTCCTCGGCGACGAAATACGTTTGGTCCTCGAGCAGCTGAGAATCGACGCCGAATGCTCCGCGGAGCGCGCCCTCGATCTGGCCGCGGGTGTATTCCGCGGCGCTCAAGCCCCGGGCGGACCTCGCGATCAACGATTCGATGACGGGAACATCCCCGCGGGCGGCCTTGCGCAGCGCGACACTCATGTGGCCAATATACCCGTTGGCAGGCCCGGAGGCCTGGCTCCGCATTCGCCTTGGCTCACCGGGTGTGCTCGCAGCGGCTCCTGTATTCAGCCCGCGGTGGTTCACGTACACTTCCGTGCCTGCGCCGACCGCCGCGCGACAAGAACGGGAGATGGATAATTGGGGTTACGTACGCCGGGGATCGCGTGCGCCGCAGCGGCGCTCATGGCCTGGGCCCCTCGGGTGGGCATGGCAGAGGGGCTGACGCCCGCCGATGTGGTCGTCACCGACGCGCGGATCTATACCGCCCGCCCTCAGCGGGGCATGGCCGAGGCGCTGGCGATCAAGGACGGCAACATCGTGTTCGTCGGCAACGCGGCGGATGCCGATGCCTGGGTGGGCGCGCGCACGCGCGTGCTGCACCTGGGCGGCAAACTGGTGCTGCCCGGACTCATCGATTCGCACATTCATCCGCTCGACATCGTCGATTTCGACGTCTGCAATCTCGACAGCCGGCCGCAGAAAACGCTCAGCGCTTTGTCGGCATTCGTGCGCGCATGCGCGCGCAAGTACAAGCCGGCGCCGGGCGCGTGGCTGATGGTCTATCAGTGGAACTACACCGGCGGCAATGAGCCGGACCGGGTGTTCTCCACCCTGCGCGCGGCGCTCGACCGCGCCGCTCCCGACAACCCGGTGGAATTGTTCGGCAACGACGGCCACCACGGCGCCTACAACAGCCTGGCGCTCGCCAAGGCGAAGAACAAGGCCGGCCAAACGGTCGGTCTGACCAAGGCCTCGATGGCCGGTGATTTCGCCGAATATGCCAAGTTGATCGGGGTTGACGGCAACGGCGAGCCGAACGGTGCGGTGAACGAGGACGCGCGTTTCACCATGGAGAAGATCTCCATCGTTTATGCGCACTTGGACCTCGTGCTGAAGTCGCCGGAGCGCATCACGCAGCGCTTGAACAGCGTCGGCATCACCGGCATGCTCGATGCAATGGCGGCGCCCGAGGGATTGCCGGTCTACGACCTGCTGCTCGCGCGCCACCAGCTCACCGTCCGCACCAACCTCGCGCAGTTCTACGACCCGGAGGCGTATCGGCTCCCCGGCGGCAACGTCGATTACGATGCCATGGTTGCGAAAGCCGTGGCGGTGCGCGACAAGTATGCGTCGAATCCCTTGTTGCAGGCCGACACGGTGAAACTGTTTGCCGACGGCGTTCTCGAGGGCAACCCCTATGCCGTTCCGCCGACTCTCCCGGACAGCCCGAGCTTGAAGCCGTTCCTGCAGCCGATTTTCGGCAAGGACAAGGCCGGCCGCCTCTCGGTGACGGGCTATGTGGACACGGCGTCGGCGGCCTGCGTCGAGGTGCGCGCGAACCCGGCGAAGTACGCATCCGCCGAGAGCATCGACGCGTTTCAAAGGAGTCACGGCCATCACCCCGGGCAATGCGCCGTGTCGAGCGGCCAGCTGCAGCACGATCGCAGCGTGATCCTCGAGTTCGCGAAGCGTTTTCACACCGCGGGCTTCAACCTGCACATTCATGCCATCGGAGACGCGGCCGTGCGGGCGGCGGTCGATGCGATCGAGGGCGCGCGCGCCGCGGACGGCATCATCAGCACGCGCGACGGCATCGCCCACCTGCAGCTTGGCAATCCCGACGATGTCGCCCGCATCGGGCGTGACCACCTCTATATCGCCTATACCTATGCATGGGCCGACGTCGAACCCGATTACGACATGACGGTGATTCCGTTCATCCAACCGGTGCAGGGCAACAGCTACGAGGCGCTGCATCCACCCGGCAGCTACTACGAATCGAACGTGTACCCGGTCCGCAGCAGCAAGGAAGCGGGCGCGATTTTGGTGGCCGGTTCCGATGCGCCGGTCGATACCTCGGATCCGCGGCCCTTCGTGAACATGAGCCGCGCGGTGACGCGCGCTCTGCCCGGCGGAAGCGCGCTGAGTCCGGGGCAGGCCATCGGCATCCGCGACGTGATCGATGCCTATACCATCAACGGCGCGCGCTTTCTGGGGCGCGACAAGCAGGCCGGATCGATCGAGGTGGGCAAGTCCGGCGACTTCATCGTCCTCAACCAGGACATCCTGAAACTCGCCGACGAAGGTCACGCGCAGGACATCCGCAACACCGAAGTGCTCGAGACCTGGTTCATGGGCAACCGGATTTACGTCAGTAAAGTTCGCAATTCCAATGCGAAGAGAGGCCTCACAAAATGACGATGACTATCTTCAGGGCGACCAGCGTAGGGTTCATCACATGGGTCGCTGCCGGCACGGCCGCTGCGGGCGCGGCGCCTGCCGCCGAGTTTCCGGCGCCGCTGCCGCCCGAAACCATACCCAAGGTGGAAACGCTGCCCGCACATTATCCGACGGGTTGGAGTTTCCTCAATTACGCCGGCGATCGGATCGAGCTGCGCAACGTCGGCAGCGACTCGCGCGATGTGAAGGGCCAGCTTCAGGCGCACGACTCCGCGACGCTGCTGGTGTCCGACAAGCGTCCGGAAATCTACGTGGCCGACACGGTTTGGTCGCGCGGTGCGCGCGGTACGCGCACCGACTTCATCACCATCTACGACACCAAGACCTTGAATGCCATCGGCGAGATCGTGCTGCCCGGAACGAAGCGCGCACTCATCACCGCCATGGAAGGGTTGTCGGCGTTCACGGACGATCAGCGCATGGCGCTGGTGTTCAATTTCACGCCCGCCTCCTCGGTGACCGTGGTCGACCTCGTGAAGCGGCAGGTTCTGGGCTCGATCGAGATACCGGGATGCTCGCTGGTATATCCGAGCGGCGCGCGCGGCTTCTCGACGCTGTGTGCGAGCGGCAACATGCTGACGATCCGGCTCGACGCCAACGGCGCCGTGGCGGGCCGCAGCGAGACGGCGCCGTTCAATCCGCTCGACACCGATCCCTTGTTCACGGCCTCCGCGATGCTGGCCGGCGTGCGTTATTTTCCAAGTTTGCACGGCCGCCTGCAGCCGGTGGAGATGAAGGGCGATGACGTGAAGGTGCTGCCGGATTGGCAGCTGGTGCCGGCGGCGGATGCGGCCGGCCATTGGCGTCCGAGCGGCTGGCAGCTCATTGCCACCGACGAGCAAAAGCTGCTCTACATCCTGATGCAGGCGGACGCCCATGAAGGCACGCACAAGGACCCGGCCAACGAGGTGTGGATCTATAACCCGGCCACCAAGACCCGCGTCAAGCGGATGCGGCTGGTTCGCCCGGGATCATCGATCGCCTTGACGCACGACGCCGTGCCTCTGCTGCTGGTGCAGTCGGCAGAGCGGCTCGACGTGTACGATACGCGCGACGGGACTTACGTGAGGAGCCTCGATTTGCCGGGGTTCCATACCCGCATGCAGATAGAGCCGATTCGCTGATGATGCACGGGGCGCCGGTGGCCGCATCGATTCAGGCGCTCATGGCGCAACTGGCGGTATTCGACGCCTTGCTGCTGGCCGCAGCGGCCGTGCACAAGGCGTTGCGCTGGCGCGAGTCGCAACGCGTGGTCCTGCAGTTCGCCGGCGTGCCCGCCTCGTTCGCGGCGGCCGCGCTCGGATCGGCCATCGGCGCCGAACTGCTGGCGGGGGCGTTATTGCTCGTTCCCGCGCAGCGGGCGACGGGGGCAGCGGCGGCGGCCGTGATCTGGAGCTGCTACCTCGGGCTCATCGTGCGCGCCATCCTGCAGAATCGGCGCGACGTCGACTGCGGGTGCAGCTTCGGGCCGACGGCCCGGCCCCTGGGCGCATTCCAGGTGGCGAGAAATGCGCTGCTGGCAGGCGCGGCCGTGCTCATTGCCTGGGTATCGGCCACGGGCGGCGGCGTTGCCTCGCAGGGCTCGCAGTGGTTGGGCGGCTTTGCCCTGCTGGCGTTGTACGGCGCGTTGGATCAAGTCATGGCCCTGCGGCCGTTACGCGGCGGAGAAGTCCTATGAGTTTCGTGATCGCTTCGCAGATTGCCCTGTGGCTGGGGCTGCTGATCCTGGGTACGGTGTGCATGGCGCTGGCGCGGCAAATCGGCGTGCTGCATCAGCGCATTGCGCCGGCAGGCGCGCTGTCGCTGCGCCAACCGCTCAAGCCCGGTGATTCCACGCCCGAGATGACGCTGACCACCCTGGCCGGCGCGGCGGTGAGAATCGGCGGCGTGCGCGATGGCCGCAGCCAGTTGTTGTTGTTCGTCTCGCCCGATTGCACAGTGTGCGAGGCGCTGCTGCCCGCGGTGCGCTCCGCGCAAAACGCCGAGCGGCGGTGGCTCGACATCATATTGGCGAGCGACGGCGAGTCGGACCGGCACGCGCAGTTCGTTCAGGAGAAGGACCTGGAGAAATTCCCGTACGTGGTGTCGGAGCATCTGGGACGCAGCTACGCGGTCGCGAAGCTGCCCTACGCGGTGTTGATCGACGAAGCGGGAAAGCTCTCGTCGAGCGGACTGGTCAATACGCGCGAGCATTTGGAAAGTTTATTCGTTGCCAAGGAAACGGGCGTCAGCAACATTCAGCAATACCTCAGTCAACGCGGGCAGAGGCGTGCCTCTTCGGGAGAATAAAGTGGCTCAATTCGATCGTTTGGCGGAAAAGATGCTGCGTGGCTTCGCGAGCCGAACCTCGCGGCGCAGCATGTTCAGCATTCTCGGAGGCTTCCTGGCCGGGGCGGCCGCCTTGCCGTTGTTGCCGGTGGCCAGGGGCGCGGAGGGCGAACCCGGCGCATCCTCGTCGGATCCCACGTCGGGACTGACGCCTCCGAAGGTGTCGGATAATCTGCAGGACCCCGGTGATACGACGAAATGCGATTATTGGCGCTACTGCGCCATCGACGGCTCGCTCTGCGCCTGTTACGGCGGCAGCGTCAACTCCTGTCCGCCGGGCACGGAAATGTCGCCGATCACCTGGATCGGCACCTGCCGCAATCCGGCCGATCAACGCAACTACATCATTTCGTATAATGACTGTTGCGGCGGAGTGGCCTGGGGGCGCTGTGCGTGCCAGAACAATCAGGGCGATCGGCCGGTGGTGCGGCCGCAGAACAACAACGAGGTCACATGGTGCTTCGGTACTCAGAGTCAGTCCTATACCTGCTCCACGGCCATCATCCTGGGTGTGGCGATTGATCAAAAATAGGGCCGCCGTGAGACGCGCCTTCCCGGCCTGGGCGGCGCCTGCCGCCCTGGTTGCGGTGGCGGCTTGCGCGCTTGCTGCCCTGGCCGAGGAGCCGGTGTCGGGCGCCGGCGTGTTCGCCGCTCGCTGCGCGGTGTGCCATGGGCCGGACGCGGCCGGCATACCCGGCAGCTTTCCATCGTTACACGAGCAGATCGTCGCATTTGCAAAAACTCCGCAGGGACGCGACTACCTGGTGATGGTCGTCACCACCGGACTCATGGGCGACCTGAAGGTGGACGGCGTGAGTTATCGCGGCGTCATGCCGGCGCAGTCGGTATTGAGCGAGGCCGAAGTGGCCGCGGTGCTCACCTACCTCGCCGGCGATCGCGGCAAAGACACCGGCGCCCCCGTGCTGAGCGCGGCGGATGTCGCGGAGGCGCGCGCGCGGCACCCGGACCGATCGGCGCAAAGCACGCGCGCGTTGCGCCCCACGCCGGCTGGTCCATGAGCCGCCCGTCTGCGGCGGCCGGGCGCGCCGGACGGTCACGGCCGAGGCCCCGGTTGCTGGCAGCAGGCCTGATGGCGGTGGTCGGGACCGCCGCCGCCCAACCGCCGCCCGCCGCCGCGCCGGCGGGCGTGTCGAATCCGCAGCGCGCCTGGCAGAATTGGACGCTCAACTGTCAGGGGTGCCACCGCCCGGATGGCACCGGCTCCGCCGGGACCGCTCCAGGTCTCGCCGACACCGTCGCCCGATTTCTCGCCGTGCCGGGCGGGCGCGAATATCTGGGGCGGGTGCCCGGGGTGGCCACGACGCCGCTCGCGGACGCGGACCTGGCCGAACTCATGAATTGGATCTTCTGGCGCTTCGACAAGGACCACGTGCCCGCCGACTTTCGGCCATTCACGGCCGAGGAGATCGGCCGGCTGCGCTCGCGGCCGCTGCGTCTCGAAGCATCGCAGCTGCGGCGCGAGCTTTTGCAGAAGGCCGGCGAGCCGGCCACGCCGTGACCGCGCAGAGCGGCCGCGACGAGGTGTTGCTGACGACCTGTCCGCGCGATTGCTACGATTCGTGCGGCATAGCGGTCATCAAGCGCGACGGAGTGGTGACCGCGGTCCGCGGCAACCCGGCGCATCCCGTCAACCGCGGCACGCTGTGCGGGAAGTGTTCCACGGCGTACAACCGCGAGTGGCGCGATCCGCAGCGGCGCCTGGCCAGCGCGTTGCGGCGCGTCGGCGCCAAAGGCGGGGGAGGGTTCGAGCCCATCTCCTGGGACGCGGCCATCGGGCAGATCGCGGAGCGGCTCAAGCGCATCGTCGCTGCGCATGGCGCGGCCGCCATCCTCAACGCGCATTACACCGGCACCGTGTCGCTGCTCGCCGGGATGGCGCCGATGCGCTTCTTCAACCGCTTGGGCGCCACCGAGATCGCGCCGGACACCATCTGCAACATGGCGGGCCACGTGGCCCTGCGCTACCTGTACGGCTCGTCGGTGGACGGCTTCGATCCGCGCGCCGCCGAGCAGGCACGCTGCATTCTGGTGTGGGGCGCGAATCCGCACGCTTCGGCCCCGCATGCTCACGAGCATTGGCTGCCGGAGGCGCCGGGCAAAGTGGTCGTCATCGACCCGGTACGCACGCCCACGGCGGCGCGCGCGCACATTCATCTTCAGCCGTTCCCGGGCAGCGATGCGGCGTTGGCCTTCGGCCTGCTGCACGTGATCCAGCGCGACGGCCTGATCGATGCGGATTTCATCGCAGCCCACGTGCTCGGTTGGGACGCGCTCGCGCCCGCGGTCGCCGCCGCGGACCTCGCGTGGGTGAGCGGCGTGACGGGCGTGCCCGCGGCGCTGATCGAGGAGGTCGCGCGGCTGTATGCGCACGGCCCTTCCCTGCTCTGGCTGGGCCAGGGATTACAGCGGCAAACCCACGGCGGCAACGTGGTCCGCGCCTGTGCGCTGCTGCCCGCAATCACCGGCAATCTGGGCAAGCCCGGCGCGGGTTTCCTGTATTTGAACGCAAACCTGCGAGCGCGCGGCGTGGACGAGGCGTACCTCTGCGCGCCGCACCTTAAGCGCGAGTCGCCGCCGGCGATCAGCCACATGGATTTGGTCGAGGTCCTCGAGGATCCCGCGCGCGCGCGCGCGCTCATCGTCTGGAACATGAATCCCGTGGCCTCCTGTCCGCAACAGGCGCGGCTGCGGCGCGCGCTGCTGCGCGAGGATCTCCTGACCGTCGCGCTGGATATATTTCCGACCGACACCACGGCCCTGGCCGATTACGTGCTGCCGGCGGCGAGCTTCCTCGAATTCGACGACCTCATCGCCTCGTACTTTCATTTGACGCTCTCGGCGCAGACCAAGGTCATGGACCCGATGGGCGCCGCGCTGCCGAATCAGGAGATCTTCCGCCGCCTGGGCCAGGCCATGGAATTCAACGAGCGCGAATTCGCCGAGACCGACGCGGACATGCTGGCCGCGCTGCTGGCGGGCAGCGGACTCGGCGAGACGTTCGCGTCGCTGTCGGCGAAGGGCACGATCTGGGTGCCCGCGGCGCCCCACGTACAATTCGCCGATGCAGTGTTCGACACGCCGAGCGGCCGCATCGAGATCGCGTCCGCGCAGGCCGAGGCCGATGGACTGCCGCGGGTTCCGCTGTGCCGCGCCGACCCGCGCCCCGGGCCGGGCGGCCTGCGACTGCTCTCGCCGGCCCATGCGTGGCTCCTCAACACCAGTTTCGGCAACGTCGACAAGATCGGCAAGCGCCTGGGCCCGGCGACGATTGCGCTGCATCCGCGCGATGCGGCGGAGCGCGACCTCGCCGCCGGCCAGGCTGCGATCGTCTACAACGGCTGCGGCCGGCTCGAGTTGCAGGTCGTGATTTGCGCGGACTTGCCGCGCGGCGTGGCGCTCGCGCACAAGGGCCGCTGGCTCGCCACGGACCCGGGCCACGCCAACGTGAATGTGTTGAATGCCGGCTGCAAGAGCGACATGGGCGCGAGTTCGGCGGTGCATAGCGTTGAAGTGCAGGTGCAACCCGTGCCGCCGGCGGCGGGCGCGGCGCCCGGCGCGGTCGCCCCATGAGCACGGAGGCGGCGGCAACCGGCCTCAAGCGCGCGCTCACGTATTGGGATCTCATCCTGTACGGACTGGCCTACATCGCCCCGTTCGCGCCGTTGAGCACGCTCGGGTTCGTATGGAGCGAATCGAACGGCTTGATCGTGCTCGCGTATCTGCTCGGCGGCGTCTGCATGTATTTCACGGCGCGAAGCTACGCGACGATGACCGAGGCGCTGCCGACGGCCGGCTCCGTGTACGGCTTCGCGCGCCATTCCCTGGGCGTGTTCCCCGGTTTCATCGCAGGCTGGATGATTCTGCTCGATTATCTGCTCATTCCCGCCTTCGTCTACGTGTTGATCGCGGTGGCGCTCGAAACGCTGGTGCCGGGGGTGGATCGGGGAGTCTGGATCGGGGTGCTGGTGGCGGTGACCACCGGCGTCAACTGGTTCGGAATCACGGTCACGTCGCGCGCGAATTTCGTCGCGGTGGGCCTGCAAGTGGCGGTGCTGCTGGGGTTCGTCGGGTTGTGCCTGATTGCGTTGCACGCCGGCAAGGGCAACGGCGGCCTCACGCTGAAGCCGGTGTTCGATGCGCACGCCTTCGACGCGGGCAGGATTTTCAGCGCCACGTCCATCTGCATCATGTCGTTCCTCGGATTCGATGCGGTGTCGACGCTCGCCGAGGAGGTCGAGGGCGGCGATCGGCGCGTGGTCGGCCGCGCCATCATCGCGGTGCTGGTCCTGTCCGCCGTGTTTTTCGTCGGCCTCACCTGGGTGCTCGGGAATCTCCTGCCCGGCATCGTCATCAAGGATCAGTCGGCGGCGGTGTATGAACTCGCCGCCTGGGCGACGGGTCCGTGGACGGCCGCGGTGCTGGCCTGGGCATACGTCACCATCGTGGGCCTGTCGAATGCGCTTCCCATGCAGGTCGGGGTGGCGCGCGTGGTTTACGCCATGGGGCGCGATCGGCAGCTGCCGGGCGTGTTGGCGCGCATTCATCCGCGCTATCACACCCCTTACGTCGGCATGTTGTTCACCGCCGCCATTTCGCTGGGCGTTGCGCTCTATATGAAGAACAAGTTGGATGATCTCGCCTCGATCGTGAACTTCGGCGCGCTCTCCGGCTTTCTGTTCCTGCACGTGTCGGTGCTGGCGCGCTTCGCCTGGCGGCTCGAGTCGCGCGCGTGGGCCACGCACTGGGCGGTGCCGATCAGCGGAATCATCGTCGTGCTGTTGGTGTTCTCGGGCATGAGTGCGCTCGCCGTCAAGGTGGGCACGAGCTGGTTGGCCGTCGGGTTGATCTACGGGGCCGTGCTCAAATCGAAGCGTCGACAGGAGCTGCGCGCGCCGATCTAGCAGCCGGCGGCCCGCTTCACAGCAAGGGCTTCGGCGCCGGCAGCGGCGCTCGCCGGCGCGAATCGCGGCCGTAGTAATCCGGGTAATCGGCGCTCAATCCCTTGAAGCGCCGGTGCATCCACAGATACTGCTCGGGCACCTTGAGAATCTGCGCCTGCAGGAGTTCATTGAAGCGCTCGACGTCGTGGATGAGGTCCCCGCCGGGGAAATCCTCGAACGCAGGACCGATGACCACCCGGTATCCGGCGCGGCCGGGGAGCCGCTCCGGAAAGTACGTGAGCACCGCTGCGCCGGAAATGCGCGCCAGGCGCGATGTGGCCGTGGTGGTGGCGGCGGGGATGCCGAAGAAGTTCACCATGGCCGCGCCCTTGTTGCGGTAGCTCTGATCGGGGGCGTACCAAACCGCCTCGTTGTGCTTGAGCGCCCGGATCATGGCGCGAATGTCGTCGTGCCGGATCGGGTTGCCGTGCCGGCAAAAACTGCTGTGCATGATGTGCGAGAGCAGGGCGTTCTTGGTGGGCCGGTATACGACGTTCATCGGCACCACGGTGCCCAGAATGCGGGTGGCGATCTCGATGGTGGTGAAGTGGCCTCCGATCAGGATGGCGCCCCGGCCCTTGGCAAAGGCGGCTTCCAGATGCTCCAATCCATGGACCTCGGCGAGCCGCGCGACGCGCCGGTCGCTGCTCCACCAGGTCGTCGCGGTCTCGCACAGCGCCATGCCCAAACTTTGGCAGTGCCGATCGATCAAGGCCGCGCGTTGCCGGGCCGACAGGTGCGGCAGGCACAGCGCGATGTTGCGCTCGGCGATGCGCACGTACGCCAGCGGCAAGTGCCGGATGAGCACGCCCAGGGCCGTCGCCACGTGTGTTTGCGCCGCAAAGGGCAGCAGCTCGATGCCGCGCAGCACGCACAATCCCGCCCAGGTCAGCCAGTACTTCGGCCGCAGGAACTCTACGCGCATCGACAATGCCCGCGAGTCCTCGACGCCGCCGCCGGTCCCGCATAGCATTTAGCCTGTGTATTCATTGATGCAACGTTTGCGATCATTGCGGCATCGGTTCTGGTATGGCGTTTCGGAGCGCGTAGCGTGGACCCGGGGGGCATTTCATGAAACGCCGGCTCTTCGCCTGCCGGAATTGGATTTCGAACAAGCGCAGAGAATAGCCGCCTTGCAGTGCCGTTACCAGGTGCAGTTCGAGCAACGATTGAACGCCGCCACCAGCACCAACAACTATGAGTATCTGGACATGCTCGATCGCGCCTGGGACAGCTCGGGCCTGGCCCGGCCCGGCGGCGGCGTGGTCTGCGACGTGGGCTGCGCCAGCTTTTGGTACGCTGCCGCATGGCAGTCGTTCTTCCGCCCGCAGGAATTGGTGGGCGTCGAGGTCGAGGGCCACCGTCTATTCCGCGACGGGCGAACCCGGCTCGACTACGCGGCCGGTTACCTCGCCGACCTGCCCAATGCGCGCTTCGTGGTCGCCGATTACCTGCACTGCGAGTTGCCCGCCGACGTGATTACGGCATGGTTCCCGTTCGTTGCGCCGGCGGCCATCCTGGCCTGGCGGCTGCCCCTGTCGCTGCTTACGCCGGAGCGGCTTTTCAGGCACATTTGCCATAATCTCTGCCCGGGAGGCCGGTTCCTCATGGCGAATCACGGGCACCCGGAGGCCGCCCTGGCCCAGCGATTGTGCGCTGCGGCAGGCTTGCGCCTGTTGTCCCAATCGGCCGCGTGCGGGGTGCTGAGCGCGCACCGGGCCAGTCCCGCGGTGCTGTCCTGCTGGACGCGCCCCTAAGGCACCCCTAGCCACACCCCCGAACAATATTCGTATTAATCAGTAATTTGCTGTAATATCCGCAGCGGCTCGTGAATTTCTACTTGGTCCGTTTCTGGTCACCGCGCCGCTCCGGCGTCACCTTGACCACAACCCACAAAGCAGGTTTCTTCGATCCAGGTGGCTGGCATCCCGCTTCAAATCCTTGGGCAGACGTGACCGGCCGATAGCTTCTTTTGTAGTAGGTATTCTTCACATGACGAAAATGTATGTTGGCAATCTCCCGTTCTCAATGGACGAGTCCGCGGTGCGTGCGCTGTTCGAAAAGCATGGCGCTGTACAGTCGGTAGCGTTGATCAATGATCGCGATACCGGTCGGCCCCGCGGCTTCGGCTTCGTTGAAATGGCCAGCGCCGATGCGGCGCGTGCCATGCAGGCCTTGAATGGCCACGATGTCGACGGGCGAGCGCTGAAGGTGAACGAGGCCCAAGAGCGCACCGGCGGCGGTGGCGGCGGTGGTGGTGGTGGTGGTGGTGGTTCGCGCGGTCCGAAGCGCTGGTAACAGCGTCATAGACTTGACGTGATGATCGGGGCCGCAGGGATGCGGCCCCGATCGTTTCCGGGCCAGGAGATTGTTCGATCAGGGTTTACGCCTCAATTGGCATTGCCTATAATCGCGCCCCTCGGCGGGGGCACCTCAATCTGGCTTAAGGTTAGCGAATGGTCCCGCGGGAGCGTTCGCGGTCGGTTTGTCTTGAGTGCCCCGACGGGGTCTTATGCATTGCGATACAGGGGGCCGATGGTCCCCTTTTTTGTTTGAGGCGCCGTCGGAAAGGTTCGAATCATGCGTGATGCCTTGATGCGCTTGCTGGAGCCGCCGATCGAGGCATTGGGCTTCGAGTTGATCGATGTGGAATTTGCGCGGGAAGGGCGGGGCGGAGTCTTGCGGATCTTCATCGATCGGCGGCCGGCCGGGGCGCCGGGCGGCGGCTCGCGGGAGGGCCGGCCGGCGGGGGCCGATGCGGCGGGCATCACGGTGGACGACTGCGCGCTCGTGAGCCATGCGGTGAGTCAGGTGCTCGAGACCGAGGATCCGATCAAGGGCCACTACACGCTGGAAGTGTCTTCCCCGGGTTTCGATCGGATCCTGCGCAAGCGCGAGCATTTCGAGCGGTTCTTGGGTGAACGGATTGTCGCCGAACTCAAGTTGCCCCTGAACGGGCGGCGCCGCTTCGTCGGACTGTTGAAATTGATGAGCGGGGACTCGATTGTAGTGGAAGTGGACGGGCAGCCTCACAGCCTGCCCCTCGAGCGGATTCAGAAGGCCAGGCT
>JBEKYO010000102.1:0-16248 GCA_049510875.1 Steroidobacteraceae bacterium | reverse complement strand
GTTTCCGCGGGACGTTAGCCACAACGTTAGATGGTGGCTCAGAAAGGCGATGACAGTCCGATGCAAACTGCTTTAATTGGTGGGCCGTGTAGGGATCGAACCTACGACCAATTGATTAAGAGTCAACTGCTCTACCAGCTGAGCTAACGGCCCAAATTATTGATTTCCAAAAGAAAACTCATCTCAAATGCGGCAATAAAAACGTCATCATTGAACACGCTCTTGCCACGGGGGATGTGTGCCCCTGTTCATTTGACGGGCGCAGTATACCCGTCACGCTCATAAATACCAGATCCGGCAACAAATACGCGAATGCCTATTGCCATTGGGCTTGACACCAACCAAGACGCTTCCCGGCTCTGCTTTTTCTTCCACACTTTCGCGTTCGTCGAGCGTGCCGCGATCATGCAAGCTCGCGTCGACCTCTCGCGGCAGTCCGCCGATTAGACGACGCATTCCACGGGCGCATTGTCGGCATCGGCCTACCGCTTTCCATTGCCATACCCTACAGCGAGCCATGAATGGCGGGATGACAATTCTTGCAGATGCCTTTTATTTGCTCGAGATTCCACGCGACCGCAATTAGCCGAGCAAGCTACAAAGAGTTTCAGATGACGCATTCGAAAAGACGGCCCGCATCGTGCCCGCGCGAGCGGCCGCGGGACTCGGACTACCGCCGATGGCGATTCTCGGCGACAGCTAGCGTACAGCGGTGCACGTATGATCTCGCCGATAGCCAATGTCGCACACTCCCGCCGAATCGCCCGACCCTCCGACCAATACGCGGCCGCCGCGCGCGCTCGCAGTAACCATCGCGAAACGCGTCGTGCTCGCCGCGGTAGCGCTCATCGTACTCCTCGCGGCCGGCTTGATCTTGATGCCTGACAGGGTCTGGAAGCATCTGATAGTTCGCGTGGTATCGGAGAAAACGGGGCGCGCAGCATCCATCGACGGTGATGTTCGAGTCCGCTTCATGCGCCTCGATCCCGACATAACGGTGGAGGGTTTTCGACTGGCCAATCCCCACTGGATATCGGATAGACCGATGCTCGCCGTGCGTCGCATCGATGCCCAGCTGAATGCGCTGGCGCTGCTCGGGCTCCGTCTGGAATTTCGGCGCATACGGATTGAGGGGCCAATCATCGACCTTGAGCGTGATGCGAACTCCCGGGCCAATTGGGACTTCTCCACGCCGGTCGATCGCAAGCCCGTGAAAGGCGACCACTCGACGCCGGCGCACTTGCCGATGGTGAAGCAATTGAGCGTGAGCGATGGAACGCTGACGGCGAACGACGCCATTCGCAAACTCAAGTTCCACGGCCGGTTTTCAATTTCCGAGCATCAACTGCCGGCCGCGGACAGCGCGCTCATGCTGCGCGGGTCGGGACAATTGAACGGAAAGCCGTTTGACCTGCGCGTCGATGGCAGCCCGCTTTTCAATGCCGACACCAGCAAGCCCTACGGCTTCGAAGTGGCACTCAGCGCCGCGGACATTAAGCTCAACGCGCATACTGAGATCCGGCACCCCTTCGACCTCGCCGCCGTTACCTCGAAATTTCACCTCGCCGGCAAGGATCTCGCGGATGTCTACTATTTAACGGGTCTGGCGCTGCCCAACACCCCGCCCTACGACGTCACCGGAACCGCGGTACGCGACCAACTTAAGTTCAGCATCGATGACTTCCAAGGCCGGATTGGCGCCAGCGACATCGGCGGAAAACTTACCATTGACACGAGCACTGATCGTCCGAAACTCACCGCCAATCTTAGTTCGAAGCTCCTGAACCTCGCCGACTTGGCGGCGGCTTTGGGAACCCAGTCCTCCGCAGAGCTCCAATCCGATACCCTCGCGCATTCGACGGTTACTTCGAGCGCCGTCAATCCCGATTCCGAGTCGGGCAAGCGAGCGCGTCCGGCCGTCGCGGCCGCCGACCCGCAGGCTAACAATACGGGATTCCTCTTGCCGGACGCGGATCTGCAGCTCAATCGCGTGCGCGCCATGGATGCTGACGTGCGCTTCGATGCCGTGGCAATCACTACGGCCAAGTTGCCCATGAAGAGGGTGCGCTTTCGCCTGCTGTTGGACAATGCGAGGCTTACTTTGAACCCGCTTGAGTTTACGCTGCCCGAGGGCCAATTCTCCGGCAGCGTCGCGATCAATGCCCGTGCCGCAGTCCCGGAATCCGATATCGACTTGAAGCTCGATAACGTGAACCTGGCGCAATTCAAAGCGAAGGGCAGCGACACCACGCCGCTCAGCGGTGAATTGGTTGGCCGCATACGTTTGCACGGCACGGGAAGCTCCGTGCACAAGACGGCGGCGAACGCCAACGGTGACTTGACCCTGGTTCTGCCCAAGGGCACCATGCGCGCCTCCTTCGCCGAACTCGCGGGGATCGATCTCGATAAAGGGTTAGGGCTGTTGCTGACCAAAAATAAGGCTGACACGGAGGTACGTTGCGGCGTGGCGAGTTTCCACGCGGACAGTGGAGACCTGAAGGCGAATTCTCTTCTGGTCGATACCACGCACGTACTTGTCACGGGCGACGGCGATGTCAATCTTCGGAATGAGGCGCTCAATTTGTCATTGCGCGGTCGGCCCAAAGAGGTGCACTTGCTGCGCCTGCGATCGCCCATCAAGATTCACGGTACCCTGGCGCATCCGGACATTGGACTCGAACCCGGTAACGTTCTCCGTCAAGCGGGCGGCGCGATCGCACTCGGGGCGTTGCTGACGCCGCTTGCGGCTGTGCTGGCCTTCGTCGATGGCGGACTCGCCAAGGACGCCAATTGTGCGGCGCTCATTGCGCAGGCCGAGCAGGGGAAACATTTGCCGCCGCCGGCGAATCAATAGTCGCCGTCCAGGGGATCGGTGATGATCCGCGGCTAGCCCTCCTTCGCCTCCGTTCGCTCCTTCGCCTCTAATCGGTCCACCACCGCCTGGTCTGCCTCGTTGGTAAGGCCAACAGCCTCGTTGGTAAGGCCAACCGCGTCCATCGCGGAAATGAGCGCTGCCGTATTGGCCGTCTCTTGAAGTGCCGTCGCTTGTGGATCGTCGCGGTTCTTCACCATGGGCAAATCGCGCCGCAGCTCTTCGACGAGATGAATCAGCTTCGTCACCTTTTGTTCCGTGAGAAGACTGACCTGCAGATCCAAATGCATGTGCTGCCGCTCCTGCTTGGTCTGCCGGTGCTGCGCGATCAATACAATAGTTGCGGTGACCAAGGCGCTGAACGTAAGTATCCCGTCGAGCATTTCGAAAGGAGGTGGATCGAAGGGCGCAATGCCAACGGGCTTCCCCACGTTGATGGCTATCCACCCGACCACAAAGACCAGCAGACCGAGTAAATACGCCGGGCGCCCAATGAAACGGCTGATGCGTTCGACCAGCCGCCGAGGGGCACTGGTCATTTCCCGGTCGCGCCGCTGCAGCGCCGCTATGGTTTCCACGTTCTGATCAATGTGCTCGGATAACGAACCCGCATCTGCCTTCGCGGAGTCGTCCGGCTTTCGGTCGCGCGTGTGTTCATCCGTCATGGACGCAGTTCCGTGGACCGTTGTCGGATCGGTCGCCTAGTCGCCGCGTGATCTTACGAGCAATGCTCCCACGCCGATGCCCACCACCGTCGCAATGCCCACCGCACGCCATGGCGACTCGCGCATACGTTCGAGTGGCCAATGCAGCGAGGTCGTCACCTGCTTGTTCGCATAGTCGGTCGTGTCCTGCCAGGCACTCTTGGCCGCGCTGAGAGCGATTTGAACTTTGGTGCGAATTTTGGTGATCTCTGGACTGTCAATGTCGGAAATGCGTTTCAACAGATCATCGACGCCGTCCACCAGCTCATTGAAAAAGGCGTCACTGCGTGTATTCGAAACAGCGTGTTTCATGGTCACTCCCTAGCTTCGGTTCCAAGCCGACAGCATCAGCGAAAGCCGCATGTACGGGAATGGGCGTATCGCGCATCGGCGCGTCAGAAATGCCGCACAGTTCGCCCACCGAGCCGTGGACCTTCTCAGGCTGGCGCCCCACGAGCGGGCATCACGGGCCTGAGCCCCCGGGGCATCCCTGCCCCAATCGTCAACCTGTCTCAACTGCAGGGAGGTTGACTGCCGTCCTGGCACACGACTGTCGTTCCATTCTGAGGCACGACGACGGTCGTTTTCGCAGGCGGCGGCGGGCTGCTGCTGCTGATGCAGCCGGCCATAAGCCAGGGCGCGATCAGTGCGCTTGCTAATATCTTCATGGCTGACTCCTTGTGCGTGGGTTAGTGAGATTCCATTCTGGAATCGCGCTACACGGCGGCGGCAGCGGCCGATCGCGCAAGCGATTGTCGTCGCACGTCCTACGGGGCTGCGAACTCGCCAGGGTGGCTCAGGAACAACGAGTTCAACACCTCGCCGCGGAGCCATGAAACCGCTGCAGGATGTGTCCTACCCGCATTACGTCCATCGCTCGAATAGCAACCGCTCGGTCGGCATGGTGAGATTCCAACCATGTACAGTTTGGGGAACAACCTCATTAACTTCATGGTGGCGTGGGTCGTGTTCGGCCTCTGCATGGCGACCGATATCATGGCGGCCGCGCCGGATAGTCAGGCGTTAGTGACGGCACGCGCGTCGCCGCAACCCTACATGCCGCGACGCGGCGAATTGACTGGGTCCGCTGCGGATTTCCGGAATGTCGCTCCGCTTGATTTACGCGCGCCCGTCAACCTGTCCGCACCGTCCGGTGCAATCTCGCCGACGGCGGCCTTTCCATCGGTTCGCCGCACGCCGATCAGCGCAAATTATGAAGATCAACTCCCGGCCTTGGGCGCGGCGGATAAGCCGGCGTTGGGCGTGGCGGACAAACCGGTGTTTGGCGCGGCGGATAAGTCGGTGCCGAGAATCGCGGGCCGAGCCGAGGTAATCGCTCACCGAGTCCTTCACGAGGGAATTCCCATCGTTCGTCTTTGGGAAGGCCACACGGCATTCGTGAGCTTTGGACTGAACCCACGTCGAAAACTGGGGCTCTGGTTGATTCAGAAAGTGAAATAAACATGGCCGCAGGAGGGGCCCTCATGTCGTCGCAGGACAAGCACAATGTTCGAAGTTCAGACCCGGAATCCGGGTCTCTGGGCGAAAGAATCGCCGACCTCGAGCCGGGCCGGCCTCGAGGCAACCCCGTGGATGGCACTCCGATCTCCCCCAAGGATTGAGGTAAACCTGGCGCGTCGTCGATTGCTGATCGGAAGCGCCGTCGTGGGTTTCGGCGGTGTGGCAGCGGCGGCTAGCCATGACGGCGAACTCGGCGGTCCCTCGCAATCATTTCGAGGCGCTGTTCCATGGCAAGAAGGCACAGCGGACGTACCGCCCGGCGTCTCAGGATCCGGATATTCCTTTTTCACGCCCCAAGAGGGAGCCTTCATTGAGGCCGCGCTGGGGCGCCTGATTCCGAACGATCCGGTCGGTCCCGGGGCTCTCGAAGCGAACGTACCCATGTTTCTTGATCGACAGCTTGCCGGGAGCTTTGGGCGCGGCGATCACTATTATTTAGGCGGCCCGTGGCCCAAGGGCACGCCGGAACAGGGCTATCAATCCCGATTCAGTCCCGCCCAACTGTACCGCGCGGCCACTGGGTCGCGCCGGACCTGACGGCCAACGATCGCACGGGTCTCGGTGCCTGGAGCATCGATGAAGCGGCCGAGTACCTGCGCAACGGCCGCAACGTGCACGCCGGCGCCGGGGGTGCTATGGCTGATGTCGTTACGTATTCCACCTCGCTCATGAGCGATGCGGACCGCCGCGCGATGGCTGTTTATTTGAAGAGCCAGGCGGCGGCCCCGAGCGTCGCGCCCGCGAACCCCGGACGCGATGCGCCGCGGCGCCGCGATCTACTCGGATGCCTGTGCATCCTGCCACTTGGAAAGGGAGTGCAGGTGCGAGTGCATGTCCGCCAAACGCACTTCGCAGCGGCTCCGCTGTCGGGGGTGGGGTGGACGACGGGACTCGAACCCGCGACGGCCGGAATCACAATCCGGGGCTCTACCAACTGAGCTACGTCCACCATCGTCATCCTTCCGAGACGAGGTGGCGCGCCCGGCAGGAATCGAACCTGCAACCGCCGGCTTAGAAGGCCGGTGCTCTATCCGGTTGAGCTACGGGCGCCTAACCCAACAAAAACTTGAAAGCGCCAAACGTATTTTCAGGCCGATCTTCGGGTCCCGAGCAAACCGAATCGGAAGTGCGCGCGGATTATATAGAGTTTTTTGGCAGTTGCAGAGCCTATTGGCGCGCGCCCGCAGCTCCGGTCGACGGGCGTTGACGCCAGGTCAAAAACACCATATCTTGTGTTCCATCGCGGTGTCCAGCACAAATTCTGGGCCTAATAGGGAATCCGGTGCAAATCCGGAGCTGCCCCGCAGCGGTAAATGGGAACGACCCTTGCCATTGGCACTGAGTACCCGACGCAAGTCGTAGCTCGGGAAGCGGCAGGAAGTAGGAGCCGGCCATGAATTTGGCCGCACGCCCGTGAGTCCGAAGACCTGCCGCGATCCTCATCCCGAAAGGGATGTGGTGCGGCGTTGGAGCTCTCGTGGGAGGAGCGGCCGGGATGTTCTCGCCTGCGCGGCGCGCGGGCCTCATTCCGTCGTTTCTTCGAAAGAACTCCAACTTCATCCGGGGAATGTCGAGGACCATCGAATGCACACAGAATTGCAGCAGGACGCTTTACCGAACAACGCCAACATGCCGCTTTCCGGCGCACGGCAGCCCGAGTTCAACTTGAACCCGCCGCCGGCGCCGCGTGCTCCGATGAGCGTGAAGAAACGCTCCGGAGCTCACGAACCCATCGACGTAAACAAAATCGTACGCGCCGTGACGCGCTGCTGCGAAGGGACTCCCGACGTGGATCCCATGCGAGTGGCCTTGAAGACCATCGCAGGCCTCTATGATGGCGCCACGACACGCGAATTGGACGAACTGTCGATCCGCACCGCGTCCTCATTCATGGCGGACGAACCGGCATACTCCAAGCTGGCTGCGCGGCTGCTGGCCGCCTTCATCGACAAGGAGGTCCAAGGATTGGGGATCTACTCCTTTTCCCAGTCGATCCGCGCCGGCTTCGATGTAGGGCTGGTGAACGAGCGGGTGCTGCATTTCGTCGAATCGAATGCCCGCAAACTCAATGACGCCATCGACGTGGAACGCACTCGGCGATTCGAGTATTTCGGCATCCGCACGTTGTACGACCGCTACTTGTTGAAGCATCCGACGCAGCGCTTCGTCATCGAAACGCCGCCCTATTTCTGGATGCGCGTTGCCGTCGCCTTGAGCACCACCGTCAACGACGCGATCGAGCAGTACCGGCTTTTCTCGTCCCTCGACTACCTGCCGAGTTCCCCGACGCTGTTCAACGCCGGCACGCTGCACGAGCAGCTCTCGAGCTGCTTCCTGCTCGACTCGCCGCCCGACTCGCTGGAGGGCGTGTACGACAAGTATAGGGACATCGCCCTGTTGTCGAAGTTCTCGGGTGGCATCGGCGTTGCATGGCACCGGGTCCGCTCCGAAGGGTCGCTGATCCGCTCGACCAACGGCCTCTCGAATGGCATTGTTCCGTGGTTGAAGACTCTCGATTCCTCCGTTGCCGCGGTCAACCAGGGCGGCAAGCGCAAAGGCGCGGCCTGCGTGTATCTCGAGACCTGGCACGCCGACATCGAGGCGTTTCTCGAACTGCGCGACAATACGGGCGACGATGCCCGGCGCACCCACCATTTGAACATCGCCAACTGGGTTCCCGATCTGTTCATGAAGCGCGTCGAGGGCAACGAGGCGTGGTCGCTGTTCGATCCAAAGGACGTCCCCGAGCTTCCCGACCTCTGGGGCGACGCCTTCGAGCAGGCGTATGCGCAAGCCGAAGCGCGGGGCCTGGCGCGCAAGATCCTGCCCGCGCGGGATCTGTACGCGCGAATGATGCGCACGCTCGCTCAGACCGGCAACGGGTGGATGACGTTCAAGGACAAAGCCAATCGCGCCTGCAATCAGACGGCGAACCCGCCGGCCGCGGTGCACCTGTCGAATCTCTGCACCGAGATCGTCGAGATCACCACCCACGCCGAAACCGCAGTATGCAACCTCGGCTCCATCAATCTTGCGCGGCACGTCGATGATCGCGAGTTCGACTTCGAAAAGCTGGCGCACACCGTCGAGCTGGCGGTGCGCCAATTGGACCGCGTCATCGATCTCAATTTCTATCCCATCGCCTCGGCGCGCGCATCGAACATGAGGTGGCGTCCGGTCGGCCTCGGCGTCATGGGACTGCAGGATGTCTTCTTCAAGCTGCGGCTGCCGTTCGACAGCGAGGCGGCGCGGGTCATGTCGCGCCGCATTGCCGAGGAAATCTACTTTCACGCGCTGCGCGCCTCCGCCGAACTGGCTCGCGAGCTCGGCGCACATGCGAGTTTCCCCGAGACCCGCGCCGCGCGCGGCGAATTGCAGTTCGACTCGTGGGGCGTCGCACCCGTCAACCCGGACCGGTGGCGCGATCTGAAGGCGCAGATAGGGTCCCATGGGCTGCGCAACAGCCTGCTGATCGCGATCGCACCCACCGCCACGATTGCCTCGATCGCGGGCTGCTATGAGTGCATCGAACCCCAGATCTCCAATCTCTTCAAACGCGAGACGTTGTCGGGCGATTTTCTGCAGGTGAACGCCTATCTCGCGCAGGAGCTCAAGCTTTTGGGGCTGTGGACGGCCGACGTGCGCGATGCCATCAAACTGTCCGACGGGTCCGTGCAACGCCTCGAGTCGCTGCCGCAAGAGGTCAGGAGTATTTATCGCACCGCGTGGGAATTGCCGATGAAGGCTCTGATCGAGATGGCGGCCGAGCGCGGCGCCTTTATCGATCAAAGCCAATCCTTGAACCTGTTCGCCGCCAGCCCGAGCATCGGGCAGCTGTCGAGCATGTATATGTACGCCTGGAAACAGGGTCTCAAGACGACATACTACCTGCGGTCGCGCCCGGCGACGCAGATCTCGAAGACGACCGTGCGTGAACAACAGGCCGGCGCCCCGCGCGACGGTGCGGCGGTTGCATGTTCGCTTGAAAATCCGGAGAACTGCGAGGCCTGCCAGTGAGCCGCCTGCTCGACCCCGGCTTCAACCTCACTTTGCGGCCAATGCGTTACCCGAAGTTCTATGAGATGTATCGGGCTGCGATCAAGAACACATGGAGCGTCGAAGAGATCGACTTCCAAATCGATCTGGGCCACATGCAGCGGCGCATGAGCCCCGCGGATCGCCACCTCATCGAACGTCTGGTGGCGTTTTTCGCCACGGGCGACTCCATCGTGGCGAACAACCTGGTATTGAGCCTCTACAAGCACATCAACGCGCCGGAAGCGCGCATGTATCTGTCCCGCCAACTTTACGAGGAAGCCCTGCATGTACAGTTTTATCTGACGCTTCTGGACAATTACGTGCCCGACCTGGCGCAGCGCGAGCGCGCGTTCGCTGCCGTCGACAATATCCCATCGATTCGCCGCAAAGCGCAGTTTTGCCAGCGGTGGACCGATTCCGTCCTGGATCTGCATCGCATCGATACCCTGGACGACAGACGCCAATTCCTCCTCAATCTGACCTGCTTCGCGAGCTGCATCGAGGGTTTGTTCTTCTTCGGCGCATTTGCCTATGTCTACTTCCTGCGTTCGCGCGGGCTGTTGCCCGGCTTGGCCTCGGGCACCAATTGGGTGTTCCGTGACGAAAGCGCACACATGGCCTTCGCCTATGAAGTGCTGGAGACGGTACGCAAGGAAGAGCCGGAGTTGTTCGACGCCGATTGGGGCTCACAGGTGCGAACCATGATCCAAGAGGCGGTGGAATGCGAGGCCGCCTTTGCCGAGGACGTGCTCTCCGAGGGGGTTGCCGGACTCACGCGGATCGAGATGCGGGAGTATTTGCAATACGTCGCCGACCAACGGCTGTTGAAGCTGAATCTTCCGACGATCTACGGCTCGCGCAATCCATTCTCGTTCATGGAATTGCAGGACGTTCAGGAGCTGACGAACTTCTTCGAGCGCAAGGTCTCCGCCTATCAGGTGGCGGTGCAGGGGGAGGTCGCATTCGACCACGCGTTCTAGCTCACGGTACCGACGTCAAGAACCCGATGTCGTGCGCGTGGCGGCTCGAGCCCGGCGCCGGAGACTTCGCCTGACGCTAGAATCGCTTGGCAAGCGTAAATCGCGCATTGACCGGCTCGAGCGGATGCTCCTGAATGCCGGCGCGCCCATCCGGGTATGTGTCGATTTCGTTTTGCAGCCGATCCACAGCCCAGAACTCCATCGCGTACGCGTGGACGTTGAACAGATTGTAAACGCCGAGCGATGCGGTCCAGCTCGACGCGAATGCGTAGTGGACGTCGAGATTCACCTCGCCGAAGCCCGGCGCGTTGACCTGCCCGGGCGGCGTCGGCGCATCGGCGCATGCGGTCGCTCCCGGAAAGTCCTTCACTGCGGCCGAAGTGGCGCACGGCCCCGAGGAGAGCGGATAGCCGCCCAAATACCGGTACTCAAGGCCCCCGCTCCACGGGCCGAAGTCGTTGAGATACAGCGCCAGCGAGCCAGTCCGAGCCGGAGCGTTCGCGATGTAGGTGCCCAGGTGTCCGGTGCCGTCATCGAAGGGCTGGGTAAAGCGCGAGTGGTTGGCCGAAAAGCTGCCATAAATCTCGAACCAGCGATTGATCTGGTACGTCATGTTGATTTCAAACCCATAGCGGCGGCTCGGCGGGCCGGCCGAATCCTCGCCGACGTCCGGATCGAAGACGGTCTCCGATTGCTGCCAGAGATTGTAGAGCGCGAAGGTAAAGGCGAGGTTTTTCTGAACTGCCGCACGCAGGCCGACCTCCTGGCCTTCCTGCTTCGCCAGCAGCGGCGTATGCGGCAATCCCAAGTCCACGCTCGTGTCCTGGTTGACTCCCCGCAGATCGGCACTGTGGAACCCCCTGCCCGCGCTCAGGTAGAACTCAAGGGCGTCGTTGGGCGTGAAGATGAGGCTGCCCTTGGGCTGGGGCAGCGCCTGCCGGGCCGTGCCGCCGTTGGTATATCCCGTCTCCTCATGCAAGGCGGCGAGATAATCGACGTCGGTGCCGTGCTGATAGTCCTCGCGGAATCCGAGCACGCTGCGGAAATTCAACGTCCAGTGCGTGGTCGCTTGCACGTAAGCCGCGCCGGCAAACAAGTACACCATGTCGTTGTTGGAGAAAGACGCAGGATCGTCCGTTTCGGCCTGCGGCAGCGGTGCCCGGTCCTCGCTCGGTAGACGCCCGACGTGCACGATGTCGTCGCGCGTCAGGGCACCGGCTTGGATCTCGTTGGTAAACCACCCCAACGGCAGCGGCAGCGCGTAATCCGCCCGGCCGCCGAATGCCCGCCGGTTCTCGAACTGATCTTCCTGGTCGCCATGGACCGGGTCGACCAAGTAGTACGTGAAGTCGTTCCACATGTGCAATTGGTTGTCGACGAAGAACACGCTGTCCGACAATTGGCCGGAGCCCACGCTCGCATGACCGTCCACCGACAGGCTCGCGCGCCAGGCCTCTCCCGCATCGGTCGGATTGAGCGTGCCGAAGACATTGGGCACCAAGCCATCGCTGATCGCCCGCAGGTCGACCACGTTCGTGGCGGTCCAAATGTTGTGATACACCATGCCGGCCACGGAGAAGCCGTTGCGCTCATCGCCCTCGCTGTAGCGCAGCACGGCGTTCTCCTTGCGCGAATCATCCGGCGTGAGAAACGGACCGTCGTAATGCTGCACTTCCGCGGCGCCCAATAGATTTCCGTTCCCGAAGGATTGCGAACCCGCGGCGAAGAGCCGCTGATATCCCAGGGTGCCGACCGACGCCGAGGCCTGATCGGAAATCGTGTCCCGATAGTTGATATGCACCGATCCGACCGCGCCGAAGTCGCCGACGTCGGCATAGTAAGGTCCCTTGGTATACGTAATTTGATCGGCAAGCTCCGGGAACATGAAATTCAGATCGGTGTAGCCCTGACCGTGTGCGTGAGTGGGTTGGTTGATCGGCATGCCGTCCAAATAGGTCTCCAGGTCCGTGCCGTGATCCAAGTTGTAGCCGCGCATGAGGTATTGATTCGCCTTTCCCTCGCCGCTGTGCGTCGTCGCGATCAATCCCGGCACGGTTTCGAGCAACTGGCCCGGACGATAGTCCGGCGTCAGCTGCAGCTCTTGGTCGTCGACCACGCCTTCGCTGGCGGTCGACGCCACGCCAAGCAGCTCGAGGCGCCCGGCCGTCACGGTAATTTCTTGAAGCGACCCCGACGTGGCCGCCTTGGTCGCCGTATTCGAACTCGTGTCCGTGGCCGATGCCTGATCCGCCCGTGCCGGCGAGCACGTAATGCCCATCAACAGCGCGCTGGCGACGGCGCGTTGCCTGGTGGATACGTTCATCTGTCTTACCCATGACTTTCCTGGGTATCAAGGACCTCGAATACGTCCCCGGCGCGGCGCAGCGTGCGATCTGCGGGCGGGCGACTGACGAGGTGCCGTTGAAAACCCCGAGAATGACCGCAATGCGCAACGCCAGCCACTCACGGCGTGGCGGTGACGCAGAGCCGATGTTTTGGGGTTCAGACGGGAAGCGGGGGTCCGCGAGAAGTTTGATGGCGAGCGGGCCCGAATCTTGCGAACGTCTGAGTAACGACGGCCGCCGGGACCAACAGATCGAATACCGTTCCGCCGGCGAGTACCGGCAGCGTGGGCAACGGCGCGGGCCCGGCGCTTTGGGCGTAGGGACAGCTGGGATCGCTGTGGGTGCCCTGGAGATGCGCGGCCTGATCGTGATGATGATGGTGCCGATGCTCACCCGCCGGCATCTCGAAGTCGCACAAGACGAATGCCAGACTTCCATCGATCGGCGCGAGCATAAAGCCCACGGGAACGAGCCCGCGCAGGAAAAGCACGCCGAGGACGGCGACCGTCGCCCACCGATGACTTCCCCGGTAATTCATCGCGTTGCCCATCTATGCCGGCGTCCATCCAAACATCGCGCTCAAGCATAGACCCAATGGCAAAAGACTGCATCACTCCAGGCGGCGCAGCCTAATTCGACGCGCTCGATCGCACGCTAAAATCGGCATCGGTTGTGCAGCCCGATGCATCCGTGAATGAGATGGTCACGTGATCGCCCGCTTTGAGCGGCCCTTTGAGCCCCGTCAGCATCAGATGCTTGCCGCCGGGAACCAGGGTTACTTTGAGGCCGCCCGCAACGGACAGGGAAGACAGCATCCGCATCTGCACGACGCCGTCTTTGACGGTGGTTTCGTGCAGCATCGCCATCTGCGCCGCGCTCGTACCGAACGCGGTGATCGTCAGCGCTGCGGCACCGGTATTCGTGAGCGTCGCATACGCCGCCAGCGCAGTGGCCGTCGGAGGCGCCTCGCGAATCCAACCCGACTCGACCTTCAAGTCGCAGGCCCCGGCGGCCGCCGCGCTCAGCAGCTGGGCGGACGCGATGGCAATGATGAGGCTGGATTTGCTCACTGGCATTGATCCTGGTCGAGTGGGTGGGCAGCCAGGAATTTATCACGCGACAGCCGAACTGAAAACGGGCAAGTCTCGGGCCATGGGCCGGCGCCGCGCTACGCGGCAACCAACTGGCGTCACGGTCAGAATCTTTTGGTCATCGTAAGCCGCGCCATGAGGGGTTCGAGCGGATGTTCGTGGACGCCGGCCCGCCCATCCGGATAGCTGCCGATCTCGTTTGGCAGCCGATCTACGTACCAGAATTCCGCTGCCGCCGCATGGGTGTTGAGCAGGTTGTAGATCCCGAGCGATGCGGTCCAGGCCGCCGGGAGCGCGTAGTGTGCATCGAGGTTCCATTCTCCGAAACCCTTGGCGTTGATTTGGCCGAGCGCCGTCGGCGCGTTGGCGCACGAAGTCGCCACGCCGGGGAAATCATGCACGGCGGCCGAGTTGGCGCAAGGACCCGAAGACAGAGGATAGTTGCCGAGATAGCGGTAGTTCAAACCGCCGCTCCAAGGACCGAGATCCGTCACGTACAGCGCCAGTGCGCCGGTGGCGACCGGCGCGTCCGTTATGTATTCGCCCAGGTGCCCGGTGCCGTCGTCGAAGGGACGGGTGAAATGCGTGTGATCGCCCGAGTAGCTGCCGTAGAGTTCGAGCCAGCGGTTGATCTGGTAGGTCACGTTGATTTCGTAGCCGTAGCGGCGGCTTGGGGGTCCGGCCGTGTCCTGGCCCACGTCCGGGTCGATGATGGTCTCGGACTGCTGCCATAAATTGTAGTATGCAAAGGTAAGGGCAAGATTCGGCTCAGGCGTCGCGCGCACGCCCGCTTCCTGTCCCTCCTGCTTCGCGAGCAGCGGCGTATGCGGCAGTCCCAGGTCAACGCTCGTATCTTGATTGACCCCGCGCAAGTCGGCGCTGTGGAAACCCCTGCCGGCGCTAAGGTAGAATTCAAGCGTCTCGCCCGGCGAATAGATGAGGCTTCCTTTGGGCTGGGGCAGCGCCTGCTGCGCCGTGCCGCCGTTGGTATATCCGGTATAGCCGGGTCCGGACTGCTCGTGCAATGCCGCCAGATAATCGATGTCGGTGCCGTGCTGATAGTCTTCTCGAAACCCGAGCACGCTGCGAATGCTCGGGGTCCAGTGGGTGATCGCCTGCACATAGGCCGCGCCGGCGAAAAGATACACCTGATCCTCGTTGGAAAACGATGGCGGATCATCCGCCGGCGGCAGCGGCACGCGATCCTCGCTCGGCAGGCGCGCGACGTACAACATGTCGTCGCGCGTCAGGAGGCCGACGGACACCGCGTTGTCGATCGAGCCCAGCGGGATGGACAGCGTGTAATTCGCCTGACCGCCGAGCGCATCACGATGCTCGAATTGGTCTTCCTGATCGCCATGAAGGGGATCGATCAGGTCATGCGTGAAGTCATTCCACAGATGCAGTTGGTTATCGATGAAGAACGCACTGGCCGTTAACCGGCCCTCGCCCACCGTCTCGTGCAGATCGAACGACAGGCTCGAACGCCACGCGCGGCCGCCGTCGGTCGGATTGAGCGTGCCGAAGCGATTGGCGACCAATCCCTCGGTAATGGCGCGAATCGGTATATCGGTGGTGTTTGTCCAAATCTGGTGATACATCATGGCGGTGACTGAATAGCCGCTCTTGTCGCCGCCCTCGCTGTAGCGCAGCACCAGGTTCTCCTTGCGCGCATCATCCGGCGTCGCGAACGGCCCGTCGTAATGCTGCAGTTCCACCGCGGTCAACAAATGCCCCTCGCCGGCCGCCTCCGTGCCCCCGGCGAGTAGGCGCTGAAAATCGAGCGTGCCGACGGTCGCGGATATCTGATCCGGAATCGTGTCCCGGTAATTGACGCGCACCGAACCTACCGCGCCGAAGTCGCCCACGTTGGCATAGTACGGTCCTTTGGTATACGTGAGCTCGTCGGCAAGCTCCGGGATCATGAAATTGAGATCCGTATACCCCTGACCGTGCGCATGAGTGGGCTGGTTGACCGGCATGCCATCCACGAAGGTTTCCAGATCCGTGCCGTGATCCAGGTTATAGCCCCGCATCAGATACTGGTTCGCCTTACCCTCGCCGCTGTGCAGGGTCACGATCAGCCCCGGTACCGTTTCCAGCAGCTGACCCGGGCGGTACTGCGGTGCCAGCTGCAGTTCCTGGTCATCAACCACTCCTTCGCTGGCGGTGGACGCAGTTCCCAGCAGCTCCAGGCGCTGAGCCGTGACCGTGATTTCCTGCAGCGAGCCCGACCCGGCATTCGTCGTGTCGAACGCGATCGCGGCAAGCGCCTGATCGGCGTGCGCCGTCGGGCAGGCCGCGCCCATAAATAGCGTGCTCGCTATCGCGCGGCGGGCTGCCGACGTCTTGATGTGCGCTACTCCGCGATTATCATTGCAATCGATCACCGAACCGAGCGCCGAACCGAGCGCCGAACCGAGCGCCGGAACGCGCGTCGGCCACAAGCGCGTTGCGTGTGACGATCATAGTCAATGTTCTTATTGGAATGGTCATAGCACAATGCCGTGATACGAAATGACAATTCGTACTACCAATGCCAATTCGTGCGGCATCTCGATTCGGATGCAGGCGCGACTGAACCGGGATAATTTGGCGCTCCACGGGCCCGCGAGCTCCACGAGTCCCACGAAGCCCAGCTCCACGAGGCTACACGAACTTCACGAACCCCGCGGGGCCCAAGAGCTTCATGAGCTT
>JBEKYO010000101.1:0-16328 GCA_049510875.1 Steroidobacteraceae bacterium | reverse complement strand
CAATCGTTTTATGACTGCCTGGGCGCGATCCCGCTCGGGTAGCACATCCCCAGGAGAAGACAGGAACACTTTGTACACTGGAATCTCCATGGCGCACAGCCGAGACTCGGCCGGCCCAGAGTGGGCATCGTTGCGGATGTCCTCGTTGTCGTCAACCGCGCCGGTCAGCGCCCTCTCGGCCAGTCGCCAAACCAGTCATCTTCGCGGTCGGCCCCGATCGGCGGTCCCGTTGGCGCGATCGGATATGCAATGATGGCCTTCTCCTCGAAGTCCTTCAGCTTGTCGCCGTCGATGAAGCTCGCAAGTAATACGCCGTTGCCAGCTCCTCGGGGTGTTTACGGTAGCGCCAGGATAAACCTGGGAAAGGAGGACATTCGATGTAACGGACAGAAACTTTTCGTTGGAATCCAGGGGGGTCGACTCCCTCCCGGTAAAGGCTAGCACCGCCGTTCTCGACAACCCAGCTTCTGTCAAATGAGCTCAGCATTCCGCGATGCACTGGTGCGGCCAAGTTTCCTGCAGGATACGAGGCGATTCTCAGTGCACTGATGGAAGATTTTGTCGGACATGGAATACACAACAACAATACCCAGTATTACCAAATCATCGACGGGCGCCTACATCAACTCGAGTTTCGCGCGCGGTCAAACGGACGTTCTCGACGGAGAGCTCGGCGTGTTACGTGAGCGGCAGCACCGTCAACATGGTCCTGGCAACTGGAAACTGCGTGGTCAAGGCCTCGTGGGGAACCAATGATTACTATTCTGCGACAAGCTTGGAGCAGACCAACGTGGCCACTCATTAATCGGCGACGCGGGAAGAGGGGTATCGCTCGATAAATGGCCGCTCAGGATGCATGAGGAAGGCGAGGGCGGCGGCGGCTGGAGGTCGACGCGGATGCCGTTGCAATATGCTTCAAGAATGGGGATGTTACGTACGACAGCGGCGGTGCACCATCAAATAAATCAGGCGGTTGCGACGCCGCTCACTCCGAAAGGATATTGAGCCTGTGAAACGGGTCCTGATCGGTATTGTAATCAGGACCCGTTACTGCGGGGGGAGTTCGGCCCACGACTGGTGTGCATTAACGCGACACGAGGCGCGTCGGCACTTCCTTTCCAGTCTTCGCACCGTAGAGCGCGGACAGCGCCGGCGCATTCACCTTGGTCACCGCGCCTGAAATCGCCGTATTGATGCAAGCCTCTCTTGGGCCATAGGCGTCGAGGCCCTGGCCGTCAAATTGCCAGCAAACGTTGCTCGCGGCATGCCGGATTCGGGCGTACAGCACGGCCGCTCCCTGCGGGCCGGCGATATTGAGATCCCCGTATTTCACGGTCACTTGAGGCGGGTCGGAACTATCGGCAACCGCTGGCAGCACAACAAAGCTCGAGGCGACGGCGCCGAATAGAGCGGTTGCAATGATGGTGCGAAAGCGGCTAACGGTGGTCATTGTGTTCATGGTCATCTCCTGGATTGTCGGTTTGAGTTCGCGGGGTTTGGCAGAGCCGTCGTTCCGTCGAGGCGGACTTTCGACCTATTTCGCTGCCTCATTCATCCAGACACGGTCCAAGGGCCAAACCCGACATTCCCTCAAGGAACTGGCGAGCCAGGACGGTGGTTTATTGTCGATCCGGTGCTTGATGCGGAGCAGCATTGCCGTGGTGCAAGTCATGCGGATGCGTTATCTTGAGCCTTGTCGAGGCTGAACGGGATGCTGAGACACTCGATGAATCACCTAACTGAGCTACTGGGACGGATACGGTCGGGCGACACGGAAGCTCGCGATGCACTGTTTGCAGCCGCCTATTCCGAGCTGCACCGGATAGCACGAGCCCGCTTGCGGGACGGCGGACGCAACACCGTGCTGGACACGACCTGCCTGGTGCACGAATCGTACTTGCTGTTTGTGAATGCCGGGGAACTTCGTGCCGAGGACCGACGGGCGTTCTACGCCTATGCCTCGCAAGTGATGCGTACGGTGATCGTCAATAGCGTTCGCGAGCGGATCGCGCAGAAGCGCGGTGGCGGTTGGCGGCCATTGACGTTGTCAACCAGCCTGGCGGCCGATATTGCCGATGGCGAGGATACGGTTCTCAAAGTACACGAGGCGCTCGAGGACTTGGAGAGGGCAGACCCTCGTTTGGCCCAGGTGGCGCAGATGCGCTATTTTGGCGGTTACAGCGAGCGGGAAATTGCGGAGACGCTGGACGTTACGGAACGCACGGTGCAGCGCGATTGGGAGAAGGCGCGGCTGATCCTCGCGGCGGCGCTGCGGTAATCAATGACCGCTGCGCCGTGTGCGCGCAATCGGTCCTGGCATTGACAGATCGATGACACTATCCGTTGCTCAGATGGCGTTGATGAGCCGCCTGCTGGATGAGGCTCTACCGTTCGATGCGGCCGGTCGCCGTGACTGGCTCGACAAGCTGTCGCCCGAATACCGGGAACTTGCTCAATACTTGCGCGACGCGCTGCTGCCGGGAGATTCTCAGGCGGCGGAATTCAAGTCATTGTCGACGCTGCCGAAGCTCGGTGCCGCAGACCACAACGGTCCCGTGGCCGCAAGCGGCCTACAACCCGGCGCGCGCGTGGGCCCATACGAGTTGATTCGACTCTTAGGCGCCGGGGGCATGGCCGAGGTTTGGCTGGCCCGTCGTGCCGACGGCGCGTTCAATCGCCAAGTGGCGCTGAAACTGCCGATGCTGACGATGCGGCGAGCCGATCTCGAGCAGCGCTTTGCCCGAGAGCGCGACATCTTGGCGAGCCTCGAGCATCCGCTTATTGCACGTCTCTACGATGCGGGAATTGATCCTACAGGTTTGCAGTATTTGGCGATGGAGTACGTCCCGGGTCAACCGCTGACGAGCCGGTGCGATGCGCATCGTCTGGGGATCCCGGAGCGGCTCAAGTTAATTCTGCAGGTGCTCGAGGCGGTGCAGTATGCACACGAAAAGCAAGTCATTCATCGGGACCTCAAGCCCTCCAACATACTTGTGACCGAATCTGGACAGGTGCGACTGCTCGACTTCGGCGTCTCGAAGTTGCTGGGCGCCGCCGATGAGGAGCAGCAGTGGCAATTGACCAATATTTACGGCCGCGCGCTCACGCCAGACTATGCAAGCCCCGAGCTGCTGCACGGGGATACCGTCGATGCCCGCAGCGACATCTATTCCGTGGGCGTGCTGCTCTACGAAATGCTGACCGGCGTTCGGCCTTACCGACTCAAGAGCGCGGCTTCGATCGGCGTGCTCGAGCACGCCATCGCCACGGTTGGTGTAGAAAAACCCAGCACCCAGTGCGAGCCGGAAGCGAGTGCCGCGCGCAGTACGACGCCGGAAAAATTGATGCGGCAACTGCGCGGCAATTTGGATGCCATCGTGCTCAAAGCACTCGCAAAGGAACCCGCCGAGCGATACCAAAGTGCCGATGCCTTGGCGGATGATTTGCGACGCCATCTTCATCACGAAGCGATCCGAGCCCGCCTCGATACGCCAGGCTACCGGCTGCGGACATTTACATCTCGTCACCGCAGGCTCGCGGGCTTAAGCGCTGTAGCGGCAGTCCTGCTGATCGCGGGCGTGCTGACTTGGTTCGCTGCCGACAAGGGTTACTTTTGGCGTAATCCTCTGGCCAACGCCAAATTCACTCGCCTCTTGGACTTCCCCGGGACCGAGCGGGCGGCGGCAATCTCGCGCGACGGAAAATTCGTGGCATTTCTGGGGGACCGGGACGGGCAAATCGATGTCTGGGTCAGCGAACTGGGCAGCGGCGCGTACCGCAACTTGACGAATGGCGGCGCGGGCGCACTCGCCCCCGCCGAAATTCGAGCGCTAGGCTTTTCCGTGGATTCGTCGCTCGTGACCGTGTGGACGAGGCGAGCCGACGGCTCGCAGGCCGGCGACGTCAATATCTTGGCCGTGCCAACAGCCGGCGGCCCACTGCAGCCGTATCTGCGGGAGGTCGGCGAATTCGATTGGTCCCGCGACGGCAAACGGCTCATCTACCACACCACCGCACCGGGGGATCCGTATTTCCTGCGCGAATCAGAGGGCGCCGGCAACCGCGGGGACCGCTTGATCTATGTCGCAGCGGCGGGGGTGCATAGCCACTTTCCGGTGTGGTCGCCCGACGATGCCTATATCTATTTTGTCCGCGGTTTGCCGCCCGACGACTGGGACATCTGGCGAATTCAGCCATCCGGCGCGGGGCTCGAACGGCTGACCTTCCGTCAAACGCGCGTCACCTTTCCCGTGATGCTCGATCGGCGCACACTGCTCTACCTTGCGACCGAACGGGACGGGTCGGGGCCGTGGATGTATGCCATGGACGTCGAGCGGCGCGTTCCACACCGCATCAGCTCCGGGCTCGAAAGCTATACCTCCCTTGCCGCGAGTGCTGATGGCACGCGCCTTGTGGCGACGATTGCCAGCGCTCGCACGAGTGTTTGGCGCATTCCGATCACGCAGGATCGCGACAATGCGGCTGCCGCAGGCGCACCATCGCTTGTCGCAGCGAATGCTGCAACACCACGGCTGGCTGCCGACTTTCTTTTGTATGTATCGTGGCGAGGCGACCGACAAGGTATTTGGTCGCTGACGCACGGAGCCACCCACGAGATCTGGAGCAACGGAAGGTCGCACATCATTGGAGGGCCGGCCATTGCACGCGATGGGCGGCGCATCGCCTTCTCGGTCGAGGAGGGCGAAAAAACTTTGCTATACATCATGGACCAGGATGGCTCGCACGTCAGGGTGTTGTCCGATTCGCTCGTACTGCGGGGTAATCCGGCTTGGGCGCCGGATGGGCAATCGATCGTGTCTGCGGTGGTCCGCGAAGGCGACCCGCGCCTGACCCGCATCTTTCTGAACGGCGACCCGCCGCTTCCCCTGGTGTCGGAGCATTCTGTTAATCCCGTCTGGTCGCCCGATGGTCGATTTCTCGTCTATTCGGGCGCCGACGTCGGCACGACCTTTCCCTTGCGGGCCGCCGCCGCGGACGGGCGCCCGTATCCGCTGCCGAGCGTGATCCTGTCGCGCGGCGCGCGGGTTGCGTTCTATCGTGACGCGCAGACGCTCCTCGTTCTAGGGGGTGAAATCGGCCACCAGAACCCGTCGCTCCTCGATCTACGGTCGGGTGTCCAGCGTGTACTCGCCGAGCTTCCGGCGGACTTCGTCGTTCGCGACTTCGACATCTCGGCTGCGGGCTCGGAAATTGTGTTCGATCGACTACAGGTGAACTCGGATATTGCGCTGATAGAGCGCACGCGTTGAAGAGTTATCGCATCACTCAATTGGCGAAACCGAATGTCGGGTTTGGCACCCGGAAAGTGTCTCTATGGGTGAGGCAGCGAATTGGCGCAGCCGGGTAACAGGCGCGTTGCCCCCGATGAATTCAAGTCTGAAATTTCCCAGTGAACGCCGCCCATTCCGGCATCCTCACTTGCGACGACGGCAACGATCAGGTGGTCTACACCAAGCAGATCGAATACACCGACTTTCCACTCGAGGGCCGCAATTATCCCAGACTATAAAATAAAAACAGCGACGGAAGCGCTCGAATTCCCTCATCAAAAACCCAAATATTTATTTTCACTGGCGAACCACGGTCTATTGACACCATTTTCGAGACGCAGGCCTAATCAACGCGGCGGTCCGCATCATGTCCCGACCCCGATCGGCATCTATGAAGCGTTTCTGAGTCTGGCGACACTCTCTACACGAGGCAGTGGCTCCGTTAAGAGATACATCCAGATCCACTCAAATTGGGCGACCATCCATGGAAAAGGAGAACTGAAAATGAGCGAAGAGACTTCACGTCCAACCTGCCCGTTTAAACTCACGGGCCCGTACGTACCACCTCGCTTCCAGCAGGGGCCGATAACGACTGCGTTAAATCTCGGCCCGCTCGCGTTCCTGGCGGGCAGCTGGAGAGGCCTCGGATTCAATGCGATCTGGCGGCCGGACAATCCACAATCGCGGCCACTGACGGCCCCCGCTAACCCGACCAAGCGCCTCCTCGAACTGAACCTGACCAATGACTCCTTCGACTTCCACGTGATCCCCGGAGTCGTGCCCAACCGAGGCCTGAACCCACAGACCGATCTCAGCCTGTACGGTCTGCATTACCTGCAGCGAACCAGTGACGCCGATCCGGCGCCGTCCAAGAAGGTACTCCCGCCCGGATACTCCACGACAGCGGGCCAGGCACTCCATATCGAGCCGGGGCTATTCATGAACGTACCGGCGGCGCCTGGGACGATTCCGCCTGTGCCGGCCACCATCGTGCGGATGGGGAGCATCCCGCACGGGGTCACGGTGCTGATGCAGGGGCCCACCCCGGAGATGAAGCCTCGTCACGGCAAGCCGCACATCCCGCACCTTAGACCGTTCAGCAGCCATGGCAACGTCTATCCTGGGCTCAGTCCCATGCCCTTCCCCGGGGCTTATCCAGGTACGAACGTGCCGCTCCCGCTCCCGCCGGGGACGCCGAACCCTCCGGGCGTCGGGATCCAGCCAGTAGAGCTTGACGCCGCCGGCCCCGTCCCAGCCGGCGGTCAGCATGTGGTTCCGGAGATCAACATCAACGCGGACGTTCTAGTGCCAAATCAGCCGCCGCTGCCGGGGCCGTTGCCGGCGCCGCTGCCGGGGCCGCCGGGGCCGCCGGCGCCTTCGCCGCTGTCCTACCAGAGCAGCGGCCCATTCCCGGACAGTTTCCAGGGTTTTATCGACGATCCCAACAGCGTTTTGCGGGATGCGCTCGAAGGCCAGGAGATCCTTGGCTTCATCGAGATCAATCTCACGACGGACTCCCAGTCGTTGAATGGGATCCCGACGTTGGGCGTTGGTAGCCTGTTCGAGACCGTCAGCAACATCCCGTTCCTGGGGGTCGCTAACCAAACTCAAAATCCTGCGCCCGTTCCCCTGCCTGTCCCTCCGGCCCCCCCTTATCAACCGGCTACCCTGGCTATCCAACCAAATACCACCCCCAACGCCTTCGTCTACTCAGCAAGCGCAACCTTCTGGATCGAGTGGGTGCGTCTCCCGGACTATCCGGTTCTGAAAACGGATCCAGGCCCGGCGATGAAGGAGCTTGAGCCGTTCTGGCCGGAGGGCACTTACCTGCAACTGCAGTACTCGCAGCTTGTGATTCTGGTTTTCAACAACGTCCTTTGGCCGCACGTGACCGTCGCGACGATGACGCTCAGCGCTGGGTAGCCTCGGTGGAGACCGGCGACGCGTTCATGGCGACGCGCCGCCGGCCTTTTGTCAAGACCACGACGGTCGATCTTCCCGAACAATTGGCGAGCATGCCGGGCAAGCCGGACAAGCCGGACATGCCCCGACGAAACAAAACGCGACGAGTAGTCAATTCCGCGTTGCGCCGACGCGGGACGGACATTCCCTCAGGCGCTCAATGAGCCATCGGCCCGCGGGACCCGGCGGCCGAGACGTTTCGTAGACGGCAAACATGGGGAGTGCCAAGCCCGGTTCTGGTAGGTCCTCAATCCGCAGTTTCACGAGTCTCTGATCTTGCAGATCCTGCTTGACGGTATGCAGCGGCATGCCGCCCCACCCGAGACCCTTGAGCAAGAACGAATGCTTTGCGAAGAGATCGCTCAGCCGCCAGGTCAGCGGCGACATCACACCAAATTCGCGGCCGCGGGTGAGTTCCGATCGGTCGGTCAACACCAGCTGCACATGTTTTGCGAGCTCGGCTTTGGAAATCACACCGGAGAGTTGGGCGAGTGGATGATTTCGTGCGGCGACCATAATCATATCCACCGCCGGCAAAGGCTCGACGCTCATCGAAGCCGGCGCGTTGGGCAAAGAACCCACTACACCTAAACTGCACCGACCGTCGATCACCGGTTGATACGCCCCGCCCAAGGCCTCGACGTAGAGCCGAAGCGGCGTGTGCGGAAATTGTTCTCGAAATTGCAGCGCCGATTCCGCGATAGCTTCGATGGGAAATAGCACATCGACAACGGCAGAGAGTTCCGGCTCCAGTCCGCCGGAAATACCCTTGGCCCGCGCCTTGAGTACAGCGACGTTCGCGACGACGCTGCGCGCATCCGCCACGAGCAACGTACCGGCCGGCGTGAGCTTCGGGTAGCGCTCGGTGCGATCGAACAGCTGCACGCCAATTTGCGACTCGAGATTGCTCACTAGTTCGCTCACCGCCGATTGGGCGCGATGTAAACGCCGGGCTGCGGCCGAGAAACTGCCTTCATCCACGGCGGCAATAAACGCCCTTAACTGATCAAAGGAGACGCCATCCAGCATATTTTTGGTCCTGTATATCGCATCGTCCGATACATTCTATCGCAACATACCGGCTATTCATATGCGTAAAGACGTAGCAGGATCGCCCCATGTCTTAAAGAACCCAGAAGGAGACCACCGTGAAACTGTTACACATCGACTCAAGCGTACTCGGCGCTGGCTCAGCAAGCCGCGCGCTCACCGCTGACATTGTCGCCCGTCAGGTCAAACTACGTCCCGGTTTGAAGGTCATTTACCGAGACCTCGCCACCGACGCCGCGCTCCATTTATCGCCTGCGCACTTGGCCGCATTTCAGGGCCACGCCGTGACCGATGCGCAATTGGGGGCCGACTTATCGAAGGGCGGCGCGTATCTGCAGGAGCTGTTCGATACCGACATCCTTGTGGTCGGCGCGCCGATGTACAACTTCTCCATTCCGAGCCAGCTGAAAGCCTGGATCGATCGAGTGGTCGTCGCCGGCAAGACTTTCCGTTATGGCGCCGACGGCCCCGAAGGTTTGTTGTCGAGTGCGAAAAAGGTATTCATCGCCTCATCGCGCGGCAACGTCTACGCACCCGGATCGGCCGGAGCGTCGTATGAACACCACGAGAGCTATCTCACGAGCGTCCTCAAGTTTATCGGCCTGACGGATGTCACCGTGGTACGTGCCGAAGGACTGGGCCTTGGGCCGGAAGCCCGACAGGCGGCCATGGGCAAAGCGCGCGAGCAGATCGCGGCGATTGCGGCATGAACGCGGCACTGCATAGTCCGGCGATGGCACGCGCCATCGTGCATAGAACGCACGGCCAGACCCATGGGCCGATTACGCGCCTGGTCAGCCCATCGGACTTAGGTGAGCTCATCAAGCCGTTTGTCTTTTTGGATCTATTCAAAATACCGGCAACCGGCGAACCGCTCTTTGGATGGCATCCGCATTCCGGGATTGCAACGCTCACCCTCATCCACGAAGGGGCAACCACCTACGAGGAGACGACGGCACAAAAAGGCGTGCTATCGGCGGGTAGCGTTGAATGGATGCGCGCAGGCCGCGGCGTCTGGCACACCGGCACCACCGTCGGCCCGGAGACCACAAAGGGTTTTCAGTTGTGGATTGCACTGCCAGAACACTTGGAACTCGCGCCGTCGCAAAGCCGCTACTTATCGGCGGGGGAAGTACCGACAGCCGGCAATGCTCGTGTGATCTTAGGGACTCACGCAGAAACATCGAGTGCCATCGCGGCACCGCCCGGCATCAACTATCTCGATGTGCAGCTCAAGGCTGGCGAGCGCTGGCATTATCGGCCGCCCGCGGGACATCAGGTCGCGTGGCTCGCCGTGTCGCAAGGGGCTGTGCGGGTCGGTGAGCCCGTGAGCGCCGGCGAGCTGGTGATCTTCGAGGAATCCAGCGCCGATCTTGCCATTTATGCGGAGAGCGCGGCGCGCTTGGTCTTGGGCTCCGCCATCAAACACCAGCATTCGCTGGTGCTCGGCCGTCACTCCGTGCATACCACCGCGGAGGCACTGCGCGCCGGCAAGCGCGAGATTGTACGCATCGGCAGCGATTTAGCGGCTGCCGGAACGATTGGTTAATTCTGAAACTGTCTCAATCAAGGGAAATGCCGTGAACAAGCACTTTTTATTGCCACTGATCATCCTCGCCGCCGCATCCGCGAGCGCTGCTCCCTCCACCTACACCTTGGATCCGGACCACACTCACCCGAGCTTCGAAGTGGACCATTTCGGGGGACTGTCCATCTGGCGCGGCACCTTCAAGAAGACCACCGGCAAGGTGACGTACGACGCCACGGCGAAAACGGGTGCAGTTGATGTTCTCATCGACACGGCGAGCATCGACCTCGCCCAGGATAAGCTCAATGAGCATGTCGCGAGCGCTGAAATGTTGGACGTTGCCAAATTTCCGACCGCTGAATACAAGGGCAAGTTCAGCGAATTCTCAGTCGGTGCTCCGAAGACCATTGTTGGCGAGTTAACCCTTCACGGCGTGACCAAGCCGGTGACACTCAGCATCAACTCATTCAAATGCTTTGATCATCCCATGCTGAAGAAGGAGGTCTGCGGCGCAGACGCCTCAGGGACCTTCAATCGCGCGGATTTTGGCGTGAACTACGGCGAGCAGTATGGATTTAAGCAGGACGTGCTGCTTCGAATTCAGGTCGAAGGCATCAAATTGAACTAGATTCAATAACTGAGCCGGTCGGCGCCGGTGGAGGAAGTCCTCCGCCGGCGCCGCGGCAGAGAGCTACCGCCAGGTGCTGAAGAGTTCACGTCCTTCCTCAAGAGCTACATTGCCACCTGGGCCGGGCGCGCAGGCGTGCTCTGGGCGCTAAATCACTGCCCGCTGCGCGGTCTGCCGCTCGAACCGGTCGAACTGCGCGACGATGAAGCGATCCGCAAAGCTCGGCCCGTTGAGTTGCTCAACGAATCCGCAATGACCCCCGTGGCGGGTGCGCACGACGGTCAGATACGGGGACGGGGCCAGTCGCGCGAGATCGGCGACAGGAATCATCGGATCGTCCTCCGCGAGCAGCACGGTCGCCGGAAAGCGCAACGTCGCGAGCCGCGGGCCGGTGATCGCGTAGCCGTCGAGGTAGGCATCGAGACTTGTGAAGTCGGTGAACTCACGGACGAGTCCAGCGGTCATCGCACGCAGATCCTTGCTGCGCAAGAGAGGTTCGAAGTCAGGCAGATCCGGCCAAGCGCGCCGCTTGTGACGCAGCGAGCGTGACCACCGCCGCACGAAGTATTGGCGGTAGAGGAACCATCCGCGCTCGAGCGCCCCAAGCGTCGCGGCCGGATCCAGTACCGGCGATACGGCGACCACGCCGGCGATCGCCTCGGGGGCGCCCGCGTCGGCCGCGACTCGCAGCATGAAGTTGCCGCCGAGTGAAAACCCGGTCAAGAAGATCCGCGCCGCCGGAAAGCGCTCCGCAACCGCCCGCGCGGCACCGACGACCTCGGCCAGGCGACAGGAATGAAAGATCCCGCGGTTGAGATGGTGGCTCTCGCCGTGATCGCGCAGATTGAGCCGAAGAACGTCGAATCCACGCGCGAGCAGCTCGGCACCGAGAGAGATCACGTAACAGGATTCCGCGCTGCCTTCCCAGCCGTGCAGCACGACCGCGATGCGCGTGCAGAGGGGCTCATCCGGCGTCTCTCGCGCCCCGGCCGGCATCCCGCGTCCCCGCACCGGACTCAGAAATCCCTGCAGCCGTACGCCGTCGCCGCAGTCGAGCAACCATTCCCGCGCGCTCGCAAGCAGCAACGCGCCGCGCCGGCGCGCGAACCACGGCTGGGGCGGCAGGTTACCGATCGTCGTCTGCAGCTGGCCGTTGCGCAGCGCACGCGGCGGCGAGAATGCCGGAAGCTCCGTCAGCGCACGGCCTGCTGGCATGGTTCCGCGCGAGCCGCGGCGACGGTGTTGCGAATGTCGTCGCTCACCGGTGACCGAATCCTTCGAGGGATATCTCGCACGCCGTGGATCGCCTGATGGTGAAAGGGTTGTGCCCGGGAACTAGGTTTGGCCGTCGTTGCGTGCGTAGCATAGCATCAGTGCCGAACTTCCTGAGGTGGGAGCGCGAGGGGCCACAGGATGTGCGCCCTGAGCGCAGCGACGACGTCAGCCTTCCCTTAAAAGTGATAGTGCTAACAACTGCTGCACCGCAGCAGACTTCGGATAACGGGAGATTCTGCCGAAGCCGGGAGGGCTCGGATGGAGTTGCGTCTGCTGCATGACACCGTTTGACTAGCGCGTCGCGTGCGGCGGCGCTGTGCCCTCAGTGGACATTTGTCAAACTAGGGACATCGGGCTACTTGGGAATCAGCGGCGCACCGATCGAACTCGATGCGTTCAACTGAGTGGCCGTGTTTCGAAGAATTGAAATAGCAGTACACAAATGTTGAACTTGATCTTCACTCATATCGCGAAGCAACTGCTGGTTGACTTGACGGAAGCGGGCGAACATTGAGTGATAGAGGTTGCGTCCCTTCTCGGTCAAGATAACCTGCGAAAATCGTGCGTTCTTTGGATTGGCCAAGCGCTTAAGGTATCCCTCGCGTGCCAGAGTGCCAATAGCGCGCGAAGTCTGAGCGATATCCAACTCAGCGCGCTTTGATAGGTCGCTGACCGTGATGCCCTCCGCCGCTGATAGAATCGCCAGAATGCGCCATCGCCGCCGGCTCACGCCAAATTCGCCCTGGCACAATCGTTCAAGCACGTGTCCGCAGTCGCGGTACAGCAGATACAGCTGATAGTCCAACATGTCTTCTATGCCAGCCGGCTTCGTCAAACTCGACGTAGGCTTGGTCGCTGCCGCTCTCACCCGGACCGCCATGGGTTATGGTGCGCCATCATACGAGAATTGCCTTAGCTAATCGCGACGCTGAATGATACCGCGGATCCGGTTGGAGGAGGGCGCGGTCGCGGTCCCAGGTTTGATTTCATCAAATGTAGGGGCGTCGCCTATGATTCACCCACGGCCGCGTCGTTGGATTTGAACTTCCAAGCTTGCTTAGACCTATTGCTATAAGTCTGCAAAACATTGGAACAAAATATGGATCACGAACGGTGTTATCGAATCGCACGCGCGTTCCCCATGGTGCTGCTTTGCTTTTGGCTCGTTCACTCGGCAATGGCAACCGAGCCGTATCGGCCAATCACTGCGACCATGGCCGGCAAAACGATTACGCTGACCGGGCACGACCTCACGATCGAACAAGTCATCGATATCGCGAGGCATGGCGCGAAAGTCGCGATCAGCGAAGAAGCGATACAGCGCGGAGCGGACTCGTTTGGCCTCATGTTGGAGGCGCAACACGAGGGAATCGCAGTCTATCGCTTCAATCGCCTCGCCGGTTCGGGCCGGGAAATTGCAACGATGACTGGAGATCCGGACACCCCGGAAAATACGGCCAAGTTGGCCGCTCGCCATGAGGCACGAACCGGCACCATTGGTCAGGGCCCGTTTGCGGGTTTTGGCGAGGATATACCGGATGAGGACATCGGCCGCGCAATGTTGGCGGTGAACGCTAATATCGTGACCTACGAAGCCGCCAGTCCCGCCTATATCAAGGGCATCGTCGACCTGCTGAACTATGGCGTAACACCCGCGGTTCACTGGCGCGGAGCGATAGGGGAGTCCGACTTCGTACCGGTGGCGGCCGCCATGACCGGCCGCGGATTCGCCTACTTCAAAGGATTGCGCATGCCCGCGGCGGAGGCCTTGGCAAAAGCGGGCCTGAAGCCCATTCACCTGGAAGGTAATGACGAAGCGTTGGGGACAACCAGCGCTCTGACGGCGGGATTTGCGGCGCTGCTGGTGAATGACGCGCGCGAATTGATCGAATGGCATGATTTGATCTGGGCGATGGACCTCGACGGTATGAACGGTAACGTCGGACCCATGTCGATGCCGGTGCAAACCAGCCGGCCGTTCCCCTGGCCGAACTTTGCCGCGCTGCGTGTGCTCGACATGCTGCGAGGCGGTTACCTATTCGATGAAGAGTATCGAATTCTGCAGGATGCAGAAAGCCTGCGCGCCACGGTGTGGCGCGACGGCGGAGTGTGGTCGGCCTGGGCGCGTCTTCGCGACAGCACCCTCATCCAGCTCAATTCCACCGATCACAATCCGACCGTTCGGCCCGACATTTCACCGCAAGACTCCTGGGAGCTTGCGACGCCGCAGCTAATGAAATTCTACGTGAGGGGAGGGAGGTTTAGTCACGGAAAGCATGGATACATTTTGTCGAATTCGGATTGGGATCCATACCCACTGGTCAACGATGTGGAGGCGTTTCCGGTGGCGCTCGTCAATCTGATGGTGGCGGTCGTTCAGCGCGTGCATCGATTCGAAGACCCGTTCTTCACGGTCACGGACGCGTCGCAAATCCTGAATAATCACCCAGGCCCGGAGGGTGCCAGCGGCACCGGGGCGGGAGGCGGTGGGGGCATGATTGCGGATGCTCTGTGGCAGGAGCTTAAGCCGTTGGCCAATCCCATTCCCCCGGACGGCGTGACGGCCGACAAGGGCGTCGGCGATCTGGATGCCGTGCCGATGCTCAAACTCATGCGGATGCGGCGGGCACTCGATGTCTCGCGGGAGTTGTTGGGCCAAGATCTGCTCAACGCCGCATTTTGGATGGATATCCGCAAGTTGGAGAACCCGAATCGCACATTCGGTCCTGGCCCAACGGCGGTGTGGGCCAATTTTCGCAACGTTATTCCCTTCCGAGACGCGGTAACACAGGCTTCGTTCGCTACGCGCGACGATCTCGCAGTGAATTTCCTTCAAACCAATAGTCCGGCGAGGCTTTATCCGGGTAACGCAATCGCCATGCCCATCGGCTGTGTATGTCACTAGACACTGCCCAACTTGCACACTAGGGGACGGTGACGGCGCCGACTTCCCACGGGCATGCGAGGACAAGGGAATCAGAATCGGAGGGTGGCTCATGAGGAACGACAATCACGCCGCAGACGAGTTCGACTACACCATCGCAAAAGGTGAGACGAACACTGATGCCCGCATCGAGGTCATACGTGAAAGGCCGATGCAAGAAGCGATGACAAATGACTTGCTGGTCGTGGCAGCGCAGCTCGTCGAAGCCGTACGCGCAGCTCCTGACGGAGACCGTGAAGCAGAAAGAGGGTACATCGCCTACAGCCGCGGGCCGCGTGTCACGCGCGGGCTGTTCAAGGGATCGGACTCCGCTGCGGAGGGCTGCACCGGTGCCGGCTACGACCTCCTGATCAAGTGTCTGCGCACGGGTGCAGTACACGGGCTGCGGATGGTCTTTGTCGATGAGGGGCCACAGATTGTCCCATTGCTGGAGAATCTCTACCGACCGCGGAGAAACACCGAGGAGCCCGCCCCGACAACCTACCGGTCACTGTCACGCCGACAAGTCGGCATTCTTCAAATGATCGCTCGGGGCATGCCCAATAAATGCATTGCTCGGTCGCTTGGAATCGCGCCCGAGACTGTCAAAACACACGCCAAGGGCATCTTGAGTAAGCTCGAGGTGCGCACGCGGGCTCAGGCCGTGGCTCGTGCAGCGGCGATCGGCTTGCTTTGAGCGCGATCACGTACTCATCGATCGCGGAGAAGGCGTCGCTTAACGAGATTTCAAACGTAATGATGGCGGCATCGGCGGGCAACCTGTGGGATCTGCTGCAACCGTGGTCCCGCATCGACGAATGATGTTATCGGGTCCTGCCGTTCATGTTCGTGGGCCGCTAGTCTCAGCATCCGCGATGCGGTCCGGTGCCGAAGCGGTGGTCCATATGCTAATGAGGGCTATTGCCGCTGCCAACGATAACCAGGCACCTGGCACCGCGCGATTACCTGTCTCATGAATCAAGTAGGTCACGATAGCAGGGGTCGATCCACCGACCGTGGTTGCAAGACTGTAGGCCAGCGAAAAGCCGGCCGTCCGGACAGCGACCGGAACGATTTCGGTCAGGTGAACGATCATTGCGCCGTTGTAGCTCGCATAGATGAGGGAAAGCCAAAGCTCAACGATCATCAGTCTAGCGAAGCTCGGCTCCGCGACCAGCCAGACCATTGCCGGATAGGCGGTAAGGACAGCCAAACCAGCAAAGGTGAACAGCAATGGTCGACGACCGATGCGATCGGAGAGGGAGCCCATCACCGGCAGCCAGAGCAAGTTCGATACGCCGACGCATAGAGTGACGAGGAGTGCATCGCTCTGTGTCAACTTCAGTACATTGCGGCCGAACGTGGGCGTATAGGCCGTGATGGTATAGAACGAGACGGTGGTCATCAGGACCATGGCCACGCCAGCGCCCACGATGCGCCAATGATTGAGCATGCTCACATAGATTTCCGATGGCGTCGGATGGTGCTTGCGAGACGCGAACTCCTCGGTCTCTTGAAGCGACCTGCGAATCAGATAAATGAATGGAACGATCATGCAGCCGACGATCAGTGGGATGCGCCATCCCCAGGCCATCAGATCCCCCGGTGACATCAGATGCGACAGGGCGTAGCCGAGCACGCCGGCAAATACTACCGCAATCTGTTGGCTGC
>JBEKYO010000100.1:0-16566 GCA_049510875.1 Steroidobacteraceae bacterium | reverse complement strand
ACCGATTCGGCGTGGTGTTCCGACCGAGTCCGCGCCAATCCGACGTGATGATCGTCGCCGGGACGCTGGTGAATAAAATGGCGCCGGCGCTGCGCAAGGTGTACGACCAGATGGCCGAGCCGCGCTGGGTGATCTCCATGGGCTCGTGCGCCAACGGCGGCGGCTACTATCATTATTCCTACGCCGTGGTGCGCGGCTGCGACCGCATCGTTCCGGTGGACGTCTATGTGCCAGGATGTCCGCCCACGGCCGAGGCGCTGTTGTACGGCATCATCCAGCTGCAGAGCAAAATCAAGCGCAACAAGGCCATCATCCGATGACCGACGACGCCGGCTCCAGTGCGGCGGTGACGACCCCGACGCGCCTCGAGGTCTTGCGTCAGACGCTCGCGCGGGTCTTTCCCGATGCGCTGACGCCGGTCGCCAACCACGCCCGGGAGCTCACGTACGAAGTCCCCGCGGACCGGTTGATTGAGATCGCCGCCACGCTGCGCGATCACGCCGATCTGAGATTCGAAATGTGCATGGACGTGTGCGGCGTCGATTATCTCGAACACGGCCGCGCCGAATGGAAGACCGAGGGCGCGACCTCATCGGGATTCAGCCGCGGCGTTGCCGGCCTCGGTAGCCGCTTGTCGGACATCGGTACGCCGCCGGGCGCGGCGCCCGACGGGGCGGCGCCCGGCCGCAGGTTCGCGGTGGTCTATCATCTATTGTCGATCTCGCACAATCACCGGGTGCGGCTCAAGGTTTTCTGCGCCGACGATGCGCAGCCCATGGTCGATTCGGTGGCTCCCCTGTGGGCCTCGGCCGACTGGTTCGAGCGCGAAGCCTTCGATCTGTTTGGGATTCTCTTCAGGGGCCATCCGGATCTGCGGCGCCTGCTCACCGACTACGGCTTCATCGGTCATCCGTTCCGCAAGGACTTTCCGCTGTCGGGCAATGTCGAAGTGCGCTACGACCCCGAGAAGGGACGGGTGGTGTACCAGCCCGTGACCATCGAGCCGAGAATCCTCGTGCCCAAAGTGATTCGTCACGATAACCGCTATGATCCGGCGCTCACCAACGCGCCCGCCGCCGCGCCGGCGGGCACGCCCGGGGCGCCCAGTGGCTGAGATTCGCAACTACACCATGAATTTCGGACCGCAGCATCCGGCCGCGCACGGCGTGCTGCGCCTGGTGCTGGAAATGGACGGCGAGGTGATCCAAAAGGCGGACCCGCACATCGGGTTGCTGCACCGGGGCACGGAGAAACTCGCGGAAAGCAAGCCGTTCAATCAATCCATCGGCTACATGGACCGGCTCGACTACGTGTCGATGATGTGCAACGAACATGCCTATGTCATGGCCATCGAAAAGCTGTTGGGAATCGCCGCGCCGCTGCGCGCACAGTACATACGCGTGATGTTCGATGAGATCACGCGCGTTCTCAATCACCTGATGTGGCTGGGCTCGCATGGCCTCGACATCGGCGCGATGACGGTGTTTCTCTACTGCTTCCGCGAGCGCGAGGACCTGATGGACTGCTACGAGGCGGTCTCCGGCACGCGCATGCACGCGACCTATTATCGGCCGGGTGGGGTGTACCGGGACTTGCCGGACAGCATGCCGAAATATCAGCAGTCGCAGTGGCGCAGCAAGAAGAACGCCGACCGCCTCAACGCCCGCCGCTCGGGCGGATTGCTGGATTTCATCGCGGATTTCGTGCGCCGTTTCCCCGCGTGCGTCGATGAGTACGAAACGCTGCTCACGGACAACCGCATCTGGAAGCAGCGCACCGTCAACATCGGCGTGGTGACCCCGGAGCGCGCCCAGCAGCTCGGATTCTCGGGGCCCATGCTGCGCGGTTCGGGCGTCGAGTGGGACCTGCGCAAGAAGCAGCCCTACGAAGTCTACGATCGCATGGACTTCGACATCCCGGTGGGCGTCAACGGCGATTGCTACGACCGCTATCTGGTGCGCATCGAGGAGCTGCGCCAGTCGAACCGCATCATCGAGCAGTGCGTCAAATGGCTGCGCGAGAACCCGGGGCCGGTCATGATCGACGACCGCAAGGTGCGGCCGCCGCGCCGCGAGGAGATGAAAGGCGACATGGAGTCCCTGATCCATCATTTCAAACTGATGACCGAAGGCTACTGCGTGCCGCAAGGCGAGGTGTATGCCGCGGTGGAAGCGCCCAAGGGCGAGCTCGGTGTGTACCTGGTGTCCGATGGCGCCAACAAACCCTACCGTCTCAAGGTGCGTGCGCCGGGCTTTGCGCATCTCGCATCGCTGAATGAAATGGTCCAGGGCCACATGCTGGCCGACGTCGTGGCGGTGATCGGCACCCAGGACATCGTATTCGGGGAGATCGACCGATGAACGCAGCGAGCATGGTGGCAGCGAAATGACCGTGCAATTGTCGGATCACGTGCGCGCCGAGATCGATACGTGGGTGGCCAAGTTCCCCCCGGACCGCAAGCGCTCGGCGGTGATCGCCGCGCTGCACGCCGCCCAGCACGAGAACCGGGGATTCCTCACGCCGCCCATCATGGACGCGGTCGCGGCCTACCTGGGGCTGCCCAACATTCTGGTGTACGAGGTCGCGACGTTCTATTCGATGTTCGAGACCAAGCCCGTGGGCCGCCATCACGTGTCCGTGTGCACCAACATCTCCTGCATGCTGCGCGGTTCGCAGGAGGTCGTCGATCACGTCGAGAAGAAATTGGGAATCAAGACGGGCGAGAGCACGCCGGATGGGCGAATTTACCTGAAGCGCGAAGAGGAATGCCTGGCCGCCTGCACGGGCGCGCCGATGATGATGGTCGATCACGTTTTCCACGAGAATCTGACGCCCGCCTCCATCGACGCGGTGCTGGACGCACTGACGTGACCGGGCGCGGCACGGCTGAGGGACTGTAGATGCCTTACGAGCAGAATCTGCTGTTGTTCGAAGTGCTCAAACACGAGAAGCCATGGACGCTCGAGGGCTATCGGCAATTCGGCGGGTACGAAGCGTGGGAGAGGATTCTGCGCGAGCGCACGCCGCGCGAGAAGATCATCGATGAGGTCAAGGCCTCGGGGCTGCGCGGGCGCGGCGGCGCCGCCTTTCCCACCGGCGTGAAGTGGGGCTTCATGCCGCGCTCATCGCCCATCCAAAAGTACGCCGTGTGCAATTCGGACGAGTCCGAGCCTGGCACCTGTCACGACCGCGACATCCTGCGCTACAACCCGCACTCGGTGATCGAAGGCATGGCCATCGGCGGCTATGCAATGACGGCGACCGTGGGCTACAACTACATCCGCGGGGAATTCCTGGGCGAACCGGTGCCGCGGTTCGAGGCCGCCTTGGCGGAAGCCTACGCGGCGGGCCTGCTCGGCAAGAACATCCTCGGGTCCGGAGTCGATTTCGATTTGCACATGTTCGTGGGCGCGGGCGCCTACATCTGCGGCGAGGAAACCGCGCTGCTCGAGTCGCTCGAGGGCAAGCCCGGCAAGCCGCGCTTCAAGCCGCCGTTCCCGGCCAACTTCGGCCTGTACGGCAAGCCCACCACCATCAACAACACCCAGAGCTATGCGTCGGTGCCGGCCATCATGCGCAAGGGAGCGGCTTGGTTCGCCGGCCTCGGGGTGCCGAACTCCGGCGGCACCATGATCTTTTCGGTCTCCGGCCACGTCGGCAAGCCCGGCAACTACGAATTGCCGATGGGAATTCCGTTCAAGGATCTGCTCGAGATTGCCGGCGGCATCTGGAAGGGGCGCCGATTGAAGGCGGTGATACCCGGAGGCTCCTCCGTGCCCGTGGTGCCGGGCGAGCTCATGATGGGTTGCACCATGGATTACGACTCCGTCAAGAAGGCCGGCTCCTCCGTGGGGACCGGCGCGATGATCGTCATGGACGAGACCACCTGCATGGTGCGGGCGCTGGAGCGGCTCTCGCGGTTCTACATGTCCGAATCCTGCGGGCAATGCACGCCCTGCCGCGAGGGCACCGGATGGCTGGACCGCATGCTGAAGCGCATCATCGCGGGGCAGGGCCGCAGCGAGGACCTCGGACTGCTGCTCGACGTGGCGAACCGTATCGAAGGACACACCATCTGCGCGTTGGGCGACGCGGCCGCGTGGCCGGTGCAGAGTTTCCTCAAACATTACCGTCACGAGTTCCAATACATGATCGAGCACAAGGGCCGCTCCATCGTGGAAGGTCAACCGGCGGGCGATCCCGCGGCGGCCGGCGCCGCGGCAGTCGCGGCCTAGAGGCGCACGATGAGCGAGGATCTGGTCAACATCGAAGTCAACGGGGTGGCGCTGAAGGCCCGCAAGGGCCAGATGATCATGCAGGTCACCGATCCCGCGGACATCTATATTCCCCGCTTCTGCTACCACGACAAGCTCTCCGTCGCGGCGAATTGCCGCATGTGCCTGGTCGAGGTCGAGAAGGCGCCGAAGCCCATGCCCGCCTGCGCGACGCCGGTGGCGGAGGGCATGAAGGTGTTCACCAGATCGCCGAAGGCGGTCGCCGCGCAGCGAGCGACGATGGAGTTCCTGCTCATCAATCATCCGCTCGATTGCCCGATCTGCGATCAGGGCGGGGAGTGCGAGCTGCAGGATCTGGCCATGGGTTTCGGCCGCGACATCTCGCGCTTCGCCGAGCGCAAGCGCGTGGTCAAGGACAAGAATCTGGGGCCGCTGGTCTCCACCGACATGACGCGCTGCATTCACTGCACCCGCTGCGTGCGCTTCGGCCAGGAGATCCAGGGCTACCCGCAGATGGGGACGACGGGCCGCGGCGAACACATGGAAGTGGGCACGTACATCGAACAGAGCGTCGATCACGAATTGTCCGCGAACATCATCGATCTGTGTCCGGTGGGCGCGCTCAACAACAAGCCGTTCCGCTATCACGCGCGCTCGTGGGAGATGCAGCAGCACGCCCTGGTCTCGCCCCACGATGCCTTCGGCACCAATCTGTATGCGCACGCGCTGCGCGGCAGGATCATGCGGATGGTGCCGCGCGAAAACGAAGCGATCAACGAAACCTGGATCGCGGATCGCGACCGCTTCGGCTTCGAGGGAATCTACTCGGCCGAGCGCGTCGGGCAGCCGATGGTGCGCATCAACGGGACACTCGCGCCGGTCGACTGGGAGGTTGCCCTTGCCGCCGCGGCCGAGGGGCTGCAGAAGGCCGTCGCGGCCCACGGCGCCGCCGCGACCGGGTTTTTGGTCTCCCCGCTGGCGACCGTCGAGGAGATGTACCTGCTCGCCCGCATCGCCCGCGGACTCGGCAGCGGCAACATCGACCACCGCTTGCGGCAGCTGGATTTTCGCGCGCAGGAGGCCGAGGCCGCCTATCCGGGCCTGGGGCTGCGCATCGCCGATGTCGAGCGGCTCGAGGGCCTGCTGGTCGTCGGCTCGAATCTGCGCCATGAAATGCCGCTCCTCGCGCATCGCATCCGCAAGGCGGCGGTCAAGGGCGGCGCGAAAGTCGCGTTCCTCAATCCGCGCCTCTTCGAGTATCTGTTTCCGGTCGCGGCATACGCGCTCGCCGACGGCAACCTGGTGGGCGAACTCGCGGCCGTGGTGCGTGCGGCGGCCGCATCGGCCGGCCAGCAAGTGCCCGCCGCCGTACCCGCCGCGACGGTGAGCGATGCGCACCGCGCGCTGGCCGCGGTGCTGGCGGCCGGCACCCGGCGAGCCGTCATTCTCGGCTGCCTGGCGCAGCGGCATCCGCAGTACGCCGAACTCAAGACGCTCGCCGGCATGCTGGCGCAAGGGACCGGCGCCAGCGTGGGGCTGCTCACCGAGGGGCCGAATGCGGCCGGGGCCTATCTCGCCGGGGCTGTGCCGCATCGCCAACCCGGCGGCGCGCCATCGACGGCGCCCGGCTTGTGCGCGCGCGCCATGTTGGAGTCGCCTCGGAAGGCCTATGTGCTGTTCGGCGGCATCGATCCGGCCAGCGACCTCGCGGTCGGCGCGGAGGCGCTGGGCGCCGCGGACCTGGTCGTGGCCGCCACCACGCACTTGAGCGCGAACCTGCGCGAAGTGGCCCACGTGGTGCTGCCCATCGGCTCCTTCGCCGAGTCGTCGGGGACGTTCGTGAACCTGGAGGGCCGCTGGCAGAGCTGGGCCGGCGCCGCAAAACTCGTGGGCGACAGCCGGCCGGGGTGGAAGGTGCTGCGCGTGCTGGCGAATCTCCTCGCCATCCACGGTGTCGACTATGTCAGCTCCGAGGAAGTCCGCGAGGCGCTGAAGCAGGCGTGCGGTGAGCGGGCCGCGGCGCCAGACGGCGGCGCGTTCACGGCCGGCACGGGGCCGCAGGGTCCGGTCCCCTCGGGCCGATGGGTGGACCTGCCACCCTACCAAGGGGACGTGCTGGTGCGCGGATCGGAAGCACTGGCGAAGACCAAGGACGGGCACGTGACCCGCGAGGTGATGTAGCCGTGTGGGACTGGAACCCCCTCCGCGAGTGGCTGTCCGGGCAGATCACCCCGTACTGGACGTTTCCGCTGCTGACCGCGGTCCAGGCGCTGATCGTCGTGGTTTGCCTGATTTTGGTGATGGCGTTCTACACGCTCGCGGAGCGCAAGGTCATCGGATGGATTCAGGCGCGCAAGGGGCCGAACCGCGTCAACCTCTTTTGGATTCCGGGCGCGGGCCAGCCGTTCGCGGACGTGGTCAAGCTGATGTTCAAGGAAATTGTGATCCCCGCGGATGCGAGCGGCTTCTTGTTCCGGCTGGCCCCGTTCCTGGCACTGGTCCCGGCGCTCGCCATATGGGCGGTGATTCCGTTATCGCCGGAGCGCGCCTTCGCGAACATCGATGCGGGGCTGCTGTACGTTCTCGCCCTCACCTCGATGGGCGTGTACGGCATCATCCTCGCCGGCTGGGCGGCCAACTCCAAGTACGCGTTCCTCGGCGCCATGCGCTCCGCGGCACAGATCGTCGCCTATGAAATAGCCATGGGCTTCGCCATGGTCGGCGTCCTGATGGCGGCCGGCAGCCTCAACATCGGCGACATCATCCAAGCGCAGCACGGCGCGGCATTGAGCTGGAACTGGTTCTGGCTGTTTCCCCTGCTGGTGGTGTATTTCATCTCCGGGGTCGCCGAGACCAATCGTGCGCCGTTCGACGTGGCGGAAGGCGAGTCGGAGATCGTCGCCGGATTCCATGTGGATTATTCCGGCATGGCGTTTGCGCTTTTTTTCATCGCCGAATACGTCAATATGATCCTGATTTCGGCGCTGACCGTGGTGTTCTTCTTCGGCGGCTGGCTCTCGCCCCTGGACGGCTACCTGCCCGAGGACGCATGGCTCGCCACGCCGAGCTTCTTCTGGTTCGGGCTGAAGACGCTGGTGCCGATGTTCACTTTCCTGTGGCTGCGCGCGACGTTTCCGCGCTACCGGTACGACCAGATCATGCGCCTCGGCTGGAAAGCGCTGATTCCGGTGACGCTGGTCTGGCTGTTGGTCGAGGGCTGCATGGTGTACCTCCATGTCGGTCCGTGGAAGGGGCATTCGTAATGCAAGCCGTACGCAGTTTCTTCAAGACCTTTCTGCTCTGGGAGCTGCTGCAGGGGTTGTGGGTCACGCTGAAGGAAATGTTCAAGCGCAAGATCACGGTGAATTATCCGGAGGAGAAAACGCCGCAGAGCACCCGGTTTCGCGGCCTGCACGCGCTGCGCCGGTATCCGAACGGCGAGGAGCGCTGCATCGCGTGCAAACTCTGCGAGGCGGTGTGTCCGGCGCTCGCCATCACCATCGAGTCGGGGGTGAGCAGCGACGGCACACGGCGCACCACCCGCTACGACATCGACCTGTTCAAGTGCATCTACTGCGGATTCTGCGAGGAGGCGTGCCCGGTCGATGCCATCGTCGAGACGCGGCTGCACGAGTACCACATGGAGAACCGCGGCGAGAACATCATGAGCAAGGACAAATTGCTCGGTATCGGCGAACGTTACGAAGCCATGATCGCGGCCGATCGCGCCGCCGATGCGCGGTACCGGTGATGTTTCCGGCGATCCTATTTTTCGTATTTGCCGCGGTATTGGTCTGCGCTGCGCTCGGCGTGATTCTGGCGCGAAATCCCGTGCACTCGGCGCTGCTCCTGGTGCTGTGCTTCTTCAACAGCGCCGTCATCTGGCTGTTGCTCGACGCCGAGTTCCTCGGAATCGTGCTGGTGCTGGTGTATGTCGGCGCCGTGATGGTGCTGTTTCTGTTCGTGGTCATGATGCTCGACGTCAACGTCGAGGAATTCCGCAAGAGCCTGTCGGGTTATTGGCCGCTCGCGGTCGCCGTCGCCGGGTTCGTGGTGTTCGCCATCATCAACGTGGTCGTGGTCAAGCACCTGGGGGGCGTCGCCCTGAAAACCGCGCCGGCGCTGCCCGACAATTATTCGAACACCCGCGATCTGGGCACGGCGCTGTTCACGCGCTATGCGTATCCGGCGCAGCTTGCCGCCTGCATTTTGCTGGTGGCGAGCGTCGCCGCGATCGTGCTGACGCTGCGCCGGCGCCGCGGCGGCAAGCCGCAGGACATCGCCAAGCAGGTGGCGGTGCGCGCCAAGGACCGGGTCCGGATCGTCAAGATGGCAGCCGAGAAGAGACCATGATCACGCTCACTCACGTATTGGCGCTGTCCGGCATCCTGTTCGCCATCGCGGTGGCCGGGGTGTTCCTGAATCGCCGCAACATCATCGTGCTGTTGATGTGCATCGAGTTGATGCTGCTTGCGGTCAATTTCAACTTCGTGGGCTTCTCGCGCTTTCTCGGCGACATCAGCGGCCAGGTTTTCGTGTTCTTCATCCTGACCGTGGCGGCCGCGGAAGCGGCGATCGGGCTGGCGATCCTGGTCGTGCTGTTCAGGGAACGGCGCAGCATCGATGTCGAAGACCTCGACACGCTTCAGGGCTAGGTCCGGACGAGTACAGGCCGGAACAGAAGGGAAACAGAAGAAAAATGCAGTCGATCTATCTCACGATTGCGCTCGCGCCGCTGGCCGCTGCGGTGGTCGCAGGGCTGTTCGGCCGAGCCATCGGACGGGCAGGCGCGCACAGCGTCACAATCGCGGGCGTCGCCCTGTCGTGCGCGCTGTCGGCGTACGTCCTGTGGAAACTCGTGGTCGACGGCATGCAGCCGTACAACGGCGCGGTGTACACCTGGCTGGCGAGCGACGGCCTCACGCTCGAGGTCGGATTTCTGATCGACCGGCTGTCCGCGATGATGATGCTGGTGGTGACCTTCGTCTCCTTGATGGTGCATGTGTACACCATCGGCTACATGCACGACGACGACGGCTATCAACGGTTCTTCAGCTACATCTCGCTGTTCACTTTTTCCATGCTGATGCTGGTGATGTCGAACAACTTCCTGCAGCTGTTCTTCGGCTGGGAGGCGGTGGGATTGGTCTCCTACCTGCTGATCGGTTTCTGGTACACGCGCCCGTCCGCCGTGTTTGCGAGCCTCAAGGCATTCGTGGTCAACCGCGTGGGGGATTTCGGTTTCGTGATCGGCATTGCGGCGGTGCTGCGCTTCACCGGATCGCTGGATTATGCCACGGTGTTCGCGCATACCGACAAGTTCGCGGGCGGGCTGATCCACGTCACTCACGCGACGAGCTGGTCGGCCATCACCTTCACCTGCATCTGCCTGTTCATCGGCGCCATGGGCAAATCGGCGCAGGTGCCGCTGCACGTCTGGCTGCCGGACTCGATGGAAGGCCCGACGCCGATCTCGGCGCTGATTCACGCGGCCACCATGGTGACGGCGGGCATTTTCATGGTGGCGAGAATGTCGCCGTTGTTCGAATTGTCGGATACCGCGCTGTCCTTCGTGCTCATCATCGGCGCCACCACCGCGTTCTTCATGGGACTGCTGGGCATCGTCAACAACGACATCAAGCGCGTGGTGGCGTATTCGACGTTATCGCAGCTCGGCTACATGACGGTGGCGCTCGGCGTGTCGGCGTACGGCGCGGGCATCTTTCATTTGATGACGCACGCCTTCTTCAAGGCGCTGCTGTTCCTGGCGGCGGGCTCGGTCATCATCGCCATGCACCACGAGCAGGACATGCGCAAGATGGGCGGACTGCGCAAGTACCTGCCCATCACGTACTGGACCTGCCTGGTGGGGTCGCTGGCATTGATCGGATTCCCGGGCACGTCGGGCTTCTTCTCCAAGGATTCGCTGATCGACGCGGTGGCGGCCTCGCACCGGTATGGCTCGGGCTTTGCGTATTTCTGCGTGCTCACGGGGGTGTTCATCACCGCGCTCTACACCTTCCGCATGTTTTTCATGACCTTCCACGGGAAGGAGCGCATGGATCACCACACCCGGGAGCACTTGCAGGAGAGTCCGTGGGTGGTGTGGGTGCCGCTCGTTCTCCTGGCGATTCCGTCGGCGCTGATCGGCTGGTTCACCGTCAAACCCGTGCTGTTCGGCGACTTCTTCGGTGAGGCGATCCGCGTGCTGCCCGCGAACAACGTGCTCGAGCGGGTCGGCGAGGAGTTTCACGGATCGGGGGCGATGGTCGGTTCGTCCTTCATCGGGCTGCCGCTGTGGCTTGCCGCCGCGGGCGTCGCGAGCGCGTATGTCTTTTTTCTCCGCAAGCCCGAGTGGGCCGATACCGCACAGCGAAAGTTCAAATGGCTGTACACGATCCTGGTCGATAAATACGGCTTCGACTGGTTCAATGAGCACGTGATCGCCGCCGGAGCGCGGGCATTGGGCGGCGGCCTGTGGAGAGTGGGCGATCAGGCCGTGATCGACGACGGCATGGTCAACGGCAGCGCCCGCGTGGTCGGGTGGTTCAGTTCGGTGATGCGCTATGCGCAGTCGGGGTACCTGTATCACTACGCATTCGCGATGATCCTGGGATTGGCGTCGCTGTTGTTGTGGCTGATCTGGCGTCCATGATGCTGAACGCGCACTTGCTGAGTGTCTTGATCTGGCTGCCGATCGCCGGCGGGTTCGTGGTGCTGGCGCTGGGCGACCGTGCGGATGCCGCGCGATGGGTGTCTCTGGTTGCTTCCGGCGCGACGTTGGCGTTGAGCATCCCGTTGTGGACGGGATTCAAGACGGGCACGGCCTCCATGCAATTCGTCGAGCGCACGCCCTGGATCCCGGCCATCCATTCGGACTTCTACATCGGCGTCGACGGGATCTCGATGCCGCTGATCCTGCTCACCACGTTCACCACGGTGCTGATCGTGATCGCGAGCTGGCGGAACGTCGAAAAGCGCATCGGGCAGTACTTCGCCGCCTTTTTGATCCTCGAAGGCTTGATGACCGGGGTCTTCGCCGCGTTGGACGGCGTGCTGTTCTACGTGTTCTGGGAGGCCATGCTGCTGCCGATGTTCATCATCATCGGCGTATGGGGCGGCCCGCGACGCGTGTACGCGACCATCAAGTTCTTCTTGTATACCTTCATCGGTTCGCTGCTGATGCTGGTCGCGCTGATCTACCTGTATCTGAAGTCGGGCAGCTATGAGCTCGCGGTTTTCCAGCGCATGCCGCTCTCGCTCACGGAACAGATCTATATCTTCCTCGCGTTCTTGGCCGCGTTCGCGGTGAAGGTGCCGATGTTCCCGGTGCATACCTGGTTGCCGGACGCACACGTCGAGGCGCCCACCGGCGGATCCGTGGTGCTGGCGGCGATCATGCTCAAAATGGGCGGATACGGCTTCCTGAGGTTCTCCCTGCCGATCGCGCCCGATGCCAGCCGCGAACTCGACTGGCTCATCATCGCGCTTTCGTTGATCGCCGTGGTGTACATCGGCTTCGTCGCGCTGGCGCAGCGCGACATGAAGAAGCTGATCGCGTATTCGTCCATCGCGCACATGGGCTTCGTCACCCTCGGCGCGTTCGTCGGCTTCCAAATCGTCGCGCACACCGGCAGGATCAGCGGTGTCCAAATGGGCATGGATGGAGCGATCGTGCAGATGCTGTCGCACGGGCTGGTGTCCGGCGCGATGTTCCTGTGCGTGGGCGTGATGTACGACCGGGTGCACAGCCGCGAGATCTCCGCCTATGGCGGGGTCGTCAATACCATGCCGAAATTCGCCTCGTTCATGGTGCTGTTCGCGATGGCCAATGCGGGACTGCCGGGCACCTCAGGATTCGTCGGCGAGTTCCTGGTGCTGCTGGCCTCATTCAGGGCGAACGTCTGGTACGCGCTGCTCGCCGGCACCACGCTGGTGCTGGGGGCCGCCTATACCCTGTGGCTGGTCAAGCGCGTGATCTTCGGCGAGGTGGCCAACGACAAGGTGGCGGCGCTGAAGGACATCAACGGCCGGGAATTCCTGGTGCTGGGCGCGCTCGCCGCCGCGGTGTTGTTATTCGGACTGTGGCCCGCGCCGCTGCTCGACGTCATGCGCGCCACGACGCAGCACTTGGCCCAGCAGTTGCTGGTCTCGAAGATAGCCCCCTAAGGTCGCCATGAACTCCTTCAGCGTCACCGATTTCAACGCAGGGTTAGTGCTGGCCGCGCCCGAGATCTTCCTGGGATCGGCCGCCTGCGCAATCCTCATGCTCGATCTGCTGCTCAGCGATGCGCAGCGCCATTGGACCGGCATCCTGTCCGTGGCCGCTCTGCTCGCGACCGCCGTGCTGGCGGTGATGCAGCCCGTCTCGGGCCGAGTGGTGGCGCTCGGCGGATTGTTCGAATTGGATCGAATGGCGCAGGCCCTCAAGGTCGTCGCGCTGCTCACGGTATCCGTCGTGTTCGTGTATTCGACCGACTATCTGCAGCGCCGGGCGATACTCAAGGGCGAGTACTACGTGCTCGGCCTGTTCGCGACCCTGGGCGGCATGGTGCTGATATCGGCCGGGAGTCTCATCACGCTGTATCTCGGTCTCGAGCTCATGTCGCTGTGCCTGTACGCCATGGTGGCATTCGATCGCGATTCGGGCATCGCCGCGGAGTCCGCGATCAAGTATTTCGTATTGGGATCCATGGCCTCCGGAACGCTGCTGTACGGCATGTCGATTCTCTACGGCGTCGCGGGCAGCCTGGAGCTGGCCGCGATCGCCGTCGCCGTGCAGAACGGTTTCGCGGACAATGTCGGCTTGATATTCGGCATCGCATTCCTGATCGTCGGGATCGGATTCAAACTGGGAGCGGTGCCATTCCACATGTGGATACCGGACGTGTACGAAGGCTCGCCCACGTGCGTGACGGTGTTCATCGGTACGGCGTCTAAACTGGCGGCGTTCGCGCTCGCCATGCGGCTCCTGCCGGAGGCGTTGGCCGCCTCGCAGCCCGATTGGAGCCAGATGCTGGTCGTCATGTCGGTATTGTCGATCGCCATCGGCAACGTGATCGCCGTGGCGCAAACCAACCTCAAGCGCATGCTGGCCTACTCGACCATCTCCCATGTCGGGTACATTCTTCTCGGCATTTTGGCGGGCACCGCGCAGGGTTATCAGGCGGCGATGTTCTACATGGTGAGCTACGTCATCGTGGCGAGCGGGGCCTTCGGGATGATTCTGCTGTTGGCGCGGCAGGGGTTCGAAGCCGACAAACTGGTCGATTTCAAGGGTTTGAACGCGCGCAGTCCGTGGTTCGCCGGGATGATGGCGATTCTGATGTTCAGCCTCGCGGGGCTGCCGCCGTTCATCGGATTCTGGGCCAAGTTCGGGGTCATCCAAGCGGTTCTGAATGTCGGCTATACGTGGCTCGCCGTGGTCGCGGTGCTGTTCTCGGTCGTGGGCGCTTACTTCTACCTCCGGATCGTCAAGCTCATGTATTTCGATGAACCGACGGATGCAACGGTGCTCGGCGGTTCGGTCTTGATGCGTTCGGTGTTGAGCGCCAACGCGCTGCTGGTCTTCGGACTAGGCGTGGCGCCGGCGGCGCTGATCGCCATTTGCCAGCGGGCGCTTCCGTAACGCTGTTGGGCATCCGGGATCCGGCGCACGCACTTGCGTTGACAAAACAACCCGGTACAATAGGCGGCTCTCCGGTGCGGGGTGGAGCAGTCTGGCAGCTCGTCGGGCTCATAACCCGAAGGTCGTAGGTTCAAATCCTACCCCCGCTACCAATTAAAACAAAAGCTTACGACAAAAATCTCCAAACTGGGTTCGCTAGGCTGTGACCGAATTGTGCCCTAGAAAGGCACAATACTTACTGAAATCACGCAACGCCCGCTCATCGCGACCCGCCAGATCAACGGTGAATTCGCGAGGTGAATTTACTGGCGCTCATCATCCCGCCGTCCCGCGTTGGTCGCAAATTCAGCATCTTGCGATACGTATGATGCCCTTCTGCCGCGACGTAGCGGCGTGCGTGCGAGCGGCTTGTCCATCGCATGTGGCGAGTCAATGGTCCTCGACGACCATCGGGTTCCTCCCCCGTATGTCGATGCGGGAGCTTTGATTTATCGTCGGCGAGTTCGTGCAACTTTCCTCTGAGCATTCGCGGTATTGGCATCGACCGGAAATTGCGATGGGCTGGCTTCGGGCCACTTCCGGACCCTGACGCCGTCGGAAAGGTTGCCAGGAAGCGGCCCCTCGTCACTTGCGATAGGCTGGGCCGCGGCCCGGCGTAGTCTAAGGTGCCGTTGGCGGATTTGGGGGTGACCTTGATGTCAGAAAGAGCCTGGTGGGAAATGCTGTTGCTGGCAGCGGCAAGCGTTGCTATGAGTGCGAGCAACGCACAGGAGCAGGGCGGCGGAAATTCCTCGTCTCCTCATGCTCACTCGAAGCCTGCCCAGCACAGTGATGTGCCTTCAGGCTACACGGTCGAGCCGGCCCCGTCGTGGGTGACCCCCTCGCCCAGCACCGAGGATGCCGCCGCTGAATCGTCTGCTCCCATGAGCTATCGGGTCATCGATGAGCAGTATCAACTCGGCGCGAAATCCGAAACTCACTACCTCCACGTCGTACGGGTGATCAACCAGAGCGCCGGACTCGACACGGGCTCACGAATCGAGATTCAGTTCGATCCGACCTTTCAGAAGCTGGTCCTGCATCACCTGGAACTAGTGCGCGCAGGCAAACGGTTGAACCGTCTCGATCGCAAGTACCCGCTGCTGCGACGGGAAACCCAGCTTGAGCGCCAAATGTATGACGGCCGCGAGACCCTCTCGATCGTGCTGGACGACGTGCGGGTCGGGGATGAGATCGATTATGCCTTCTCCGTACGCGGCAGCAATCCCGTATTCGGAGACAAATTCGTCGCCCTTGTCGGTTTGGGCAACATCTTAGGTCCCGAGACCATGCATGAGGTGCGTCTACTCGCATCCCCGAGCCGCGAAATCCACTACGCGATGGTGCACGGGGACCTGCAGCCCGAGATCCGCACCGTGGACGGCCTGCGCGAGACGGTATTCCGCAAAGACCACACACCCAGGCTGGATTTCGAGCCCAGCGCGCCCTACAGCGCGTTCATTGACCACTGGCTTCAGTTCAGTGAGTTTGCCGACTGGGCGGAAGTCGCGCGCTGGGGGGCCTCCGTCTTCCCGCTTGACGCACGGGGTCCGCTTCTGGATCAGGAGGCCGATGCGATCAAGGCGCAGGCCAGCACATCGACCGAGAGGGTGCTGGCTGCGCTTGAGTTCGTGCAGAAGGACATCCGCTATTTCGGCACGGAGATTGGTCCCTATACTCACCGGCCCGCGTCGCCCGAGACAGTACTAAAAAAGCGTTTTGGGGACTGCAAGGACAAGGTGGCTCTCTTAACCACGCTCCTCGACCGCATCGGTATTCGTGCGACGCCAATACTGGTATCCGCCACCCTGCGTGGCGCGGCGGCGCAACTGCTGCCAAGCCCGCTGGCTTTTGATCACACCATCGTGCGCGTGGACCTCGATGCCCAGAGCTACTACCTGGACGCGACGCGCACGGAGCAGACCGGCACGCTGGCCAATCGCGAGACGGCGGGCTTTGGACAGGGGCTGCCGCTGACGTCCCAGGGTTCTGCACTGGCGGCTCTGCCCACTGCCTACGGCATCGCACATCTGACAGTGACCGACACGTTTTATTTTGAACGCATGGACGCCGATCCGACACTCGAATCGCGCTTCGTCTTTCGCGGCGACCTGGCGGAAGCCATGCGCAGCGTGATTGCGAAACAAGGCCCTGAAGCACTCTTCAAGCAGCTGGCTGGGTCTTACTTGAAGCTCTATCCGGAGGCCCACACTACCGCGCCGATGACGGTCGAGTCTTCCACGGACGATGACGTTCTGACGCTGGTCAATCACTTCGTGGTGCCCGGATTTTTTTCGCCTTCCGACGGAATTGCGCGGACGGCGCAGCTCGTGCCCTTCGCTGTGATGGATACGCTCGGGTTCCCCGCGACCGAGAGCCGACACACGCCGCTCGGGTTTCAGTTTCCGGGCATCGTCCGTCACACCGACATAGTTGACTTCCCCGAGGACGTCTTCCCGAAGAAGGAAGCGGCGCAGCGCTTTGAGGGCGGCGATGTCCATGTGAGTGTGCGGCAGGTCGCGGAACACACGCGGCACAATGTCGAGATCTTCACTGAGCTCAGTATTGACGTCGATCAGATTGATCCGGACGACTGGCCAACCTTTTCGAAGAAGATTCAGGAGCTGCGTCCGCGCCTGTACAGGACGGTGCGCATTCCGGCGG
>JBEKYO010000099.1:0-16615 GCA_049510875.1 Steroidobacteraceae bacterium | reverse complement strand
GCAGTTGATTGCCCTCGGCCGCCTGAAACGCCCGCTCGATCGCGCGCCGGTCGACACGGCGCAGCGCGCCCGCGTCCACCCGGCAGGGTTCGTCCGGATGCTCGGACAGCTCGCCGCTGGCAAACCAGCGCAGGCTCGCGAGCGCGAGTCCCTCCGACCGCGCGGCCTCGTGGCCCGTGGCAGGGTCCCGGTAGCGCCACGCCGCGCCGGCCCCGGCGTCGAGCAGGACCGAAGTGATGACGAGATCGAAGGCGGAGCGCGCCGCCGCCTCGACATTGGTGCGATGGGAGTTCTGCACGATGGCGCTCGCGAGATCGCGGCCAGCGACGACGAAGTGCCGCCAGCGCGAGTGCACCGGCACATTCAGCCGCGGATATCGCTCGCGTACCACCCGCGCGACGAAATCCGCGGTCGGAGCCAAGCGCTCGAGGTCAACCGTCCAGTCCTCCAGGCCTCGATCGAGCGCCAGCTCCAACAGGCGCTGCGCGCTCGCCCGCACGGCCCGGGCGCAGAGGAGACTGCGGGCGCCGTCCGCGAGCGCCCGCTCCGACCGGCGCTCAGTATTCCTTGATGTCACGTCCGACTACACATGCCGGGCTTTCGCCCTCGGCCGGCATCTCCGGCTCCGCCGTGAAATATCCGGCGGCCTTCTTCGCCGCGATCTCGACCATCGCGTCCTGCGGCACGAGCTCCGGCGGCAGCGCAACCCGTTCGCCGATTTCGATTCCCGCGCCGATCAGCGCGTCGTACTTGAGATTCGACATCGACACGAGGCGATCGATGCGCGTGACGCCGAGCCAGTGAATGGCGTCGGGCATGAGCTGCTGGAAGCGTGCGTCCTGGACACCCGCGACACACTCGGTGCGCGCGAAGTAGGTCGCGGCCTGATCGCCGCCCGGCTGACGCTTGCGCGCGTTATACACCAAGAACTTCGTCACCTCGCCGAGCGCACGCCCTTCCTTGCGATTATAGACGATCAGCCCGACGCCCCCCGCTTGCGCCGCCCGGATGCATTCCTCCACTCCGTGCGTGAGATAGGGGCGGCAGGTGCAGATGTCCGAGCCGAACACGTCAGAGCCGTTGCACTCATCGTGGATCCGGCAGGTCAAGCGCCGCTGCGGGTCGCCGATGGCCGCCGGATCGCCAAAGATATACAGGGTCGTGCCGCCGATCGGAGGCAGGAAGACATGCAGGTCGCGGCGTGTGACCAGCTCCGGATACATGCCGGCGGTCTGCTCGAACAAGGTTCGGCGCAGCAACGTCTCCGTCACGCTGAAGCGCCGCGCCACGCCCGGCAGGTGCCACACGGGGTCGATGGCGGCTTTGATGACGCCCACTTCGCCGCCCGCGCGCACCACGGCGCCGTCCTCCGAGAGTCTGCCCATTTCCACCGCGTCGCGCACCTCGGGCAGCATCAGGCGCGCCTTGGTGATCGCAATGGTCGGACGCACATCCAGGCCGTTCTCGATGTCGGCGCCGAAATCCGCAGCCACCCGATGCCCCCAGGGATCGAGCGACACGATCGTGTCGCGACCCATCCACTGCCGGTGCGGACCGATCTCGATGAGCGGCCCCGTGTCCTTCAAGTCCGGACGGGCGTTCGGATCCAGCGTTCCGGAGGACACCGCAAGTGCGCGGTAGATCGAATAGGCGCCGCCGTGCGCGCCGATCACATTGCGGTGATCGCGTGCCGTGGTCGAACCGATGACGGCGCCGCGCGCCGCTGCGCTCGAGGCACCCCAGTCGATGGGATAGCGATGCGGCTTGCCCCCCGAGGGGTGCGAGGTCAAGCGGATGTGACCGGAAGGGTTCTTGGCCATGTGAGCTTGGACCATAATCCACCCGGCCCGGGTCCGGAAGTGAGCAAGCGCACACCTGAGGCAATCGGCGCCCACAAAAGTGACTCCCATGGGGGTAGTTCACACGCCAGGCCCGCTTCAGACTACCATGGGAGACTCGGAGGCCGGGCCACCGCCGAGGGGCCAGACAGTGAGCGAGGTTCGTACCGGGCGGGTCGATGTGCGCCGCGTCGCGCAGCGGCTTGCGCTTGGGCTGCTGCTCTGCACGCCCGGCGCCGGAGCGGCTGAGCGCTTCGCCACGCTCATCGAACTCAACGGCCCGATCGGGCCCGCCATGAGCCGCTATGTCGAGCAATCGCTGCTCGATGCCGGCGCGCAGGGCAGCGCCGTCGTCGTCCTTCAGTTGGATACGCCCGGCGGTCTCGACACGTCCATGCGCGACATCATCAAGGCGATACTGGCCTCGCCGGTGCCGGTGGTGAGCTACGTGGCGCCCGGCGGTGCCCGCGCGGCGAGCGCAGGGACGTACATCCTCTACGCGAGCCACTTCGCGGCCATGGCTCCTGCGACCAATCTGGGCGCGGCGACGCCGATTTCGATCGGCGGTGAGCCGGCGCCGGCGCCGGGCCCGGCCAATCCAGCCGACGCCACGAAAGCGAAAAGCCCGGCGGAAATTCCGGCGGCCTCGGCCGGCGAGCGCAAGGCCGTCAACGACGCCGTGGCCTATATCCGTTCACTGGCGCAATTGCGCAGCCGCAATGCCGTTTGGGCGGAGGCCGCCGTGCGCGGCGCCGCAAGCCTGTCGGCGGCCGACGCGCTCGAGCAGCACGTGGTCGACTTCGTCGCGAAGGATGTCCCCGACCTCCTGCGGCAGCTCGAGGGGCGCAAGGTCACGGCGGCGGATCATGAGATCGTGCTTCACACGCAGGGACTTGCGCTGCGCAGCGTGGCGCCGGACTGGCGCACGCGCGTGCTGCTGGTATTGACCCACCCCACCATCGCCTATGGGCTGCTGCTGATCGGCATCTACGGACTGCTGCTCGAGGGGTATAACCCCGGCGCGGTGCTGCCCGGCGTCGCCGGCGCGCTGTCTTTGCTGCTCGGGCTCTACGGCCTGCAACTGTTGGCGGTCAACTACGCGGGGCTCGCCCTCATGGCGCTCGGTATCGGCCTGATCGTCACGGAATTCTTCATGCCCGCATTCGGATCGCTGGGCGTCGGCGGACTGGCGGCCTTCGTCGTCGGTTCCATCATCCTCTTCGACAGCCGCGCATCCGGACTGCAGGTGGCACTGCCGTTGATCGTGGGCATCGCAGTGGCCGGCGGGCTCGTCATCCTCACCATCGGCTGGCTGGCGGCCCTTGCGCGGCGCCGGCCCGTGAGCACGGGAGTCGAGATCATGATCGGCGCGTCCGTCGTTGCGATCGGCAATGGCCGGGAACATTGCGTCGTGCGCTATGGCGGAGAATTGTGGAACGCGCGCAGCACAAGTCCACTGCATGCGGGACAGCGTGCCCGCATCGTCAAGGTGGTGGATCTCACGCTTTGGGTAGAACCGCAACAGGATTAAAAGGAGTCATCGATGAGCCTTTCGTTACCCGTCATCGTCGTGATATTGCTGCTGCTGGTCGTGAGTTCGATGCGCGTGCTGAAGGAATACGAGCGCGGCGTCATGTTCACGCTCGGCCGCTTCACCGGCGTCAAAGGCCCGGGCGTGCGGCTCGTGCTGCCGGTGATTCAGCAGATGAAAAAGCTGGAACTGCGCACCGTGGTGCTCAACGTGCCGAAGCAGGACGTGATTTCCCGGGACAATGTATCGGTGAAAGTCAGCGCAGTGGTATATTTTCGCATCGTCGATCCGGAGAAGGCCATTCTGCAAGTCACCAACCCTTGGGAAGCGACCAGTCAGCTCGCGCAGACGACGTTGAGGTCGGTGGCGGGTCAGCACGAAATGGATGAGATGCTGGCTCAGCGCGACAAGCTGAATGCCGCCATTCAGCACATCCTGGATGCGAATACGGCGGCCTGGGGCATGAAGGTGAGCAACGTCGAGATCAAGGATATCGATCTCGACGAGACCATGATCCGCGCGATGGCCCGGCAGGCCGAGGCCGAACGCGGCCGGCGGGCCAAGGTGATTCACGCGGAAGGCGAGAAACAGGCGGCGCAGACGCTGGCGGAAGCCGCCCGACTGCTGTCGAACGAGCCCGCGTCGCTGCAGCTGCGCTATCTGCAGACGCTCGCCGACATCTCCAGCGAAAAGAGTTCGACCATCGTCTTCCCGTTGCCCATCGATCTGATCGCGCCGTTGCTGCGATCCATGAACCGCGACCGCGATTGACGCGGCGGACGGGACACCATGAGTTCGGAGCCGCAGATTCGGCCGGTGCGCAAGACGGATTTCGCCGCATGGCGGGTCCTGTGGGACGGTTATAACGCCTTCTACGGGCGGGCCGGCGATAAGGGCCTGTCGACCGAGATCATCGGGATGACGTGGTCGCGCTTTTTCGACTCTTACGAACCCGTGCATGCGCTGGTCGCAGACCAGGCGGGAACCTTGATCGGGTTGGCTCATTTCCTCTATCACCGCAGCACCATTCACATCGGCCCGCTTTGCTACCTCCAGGACCTGTTCACCGCGGAGTCCGCGCGCGGCCGCGGGGTCGCCGGCGCGCTCATCGAGGCGGTCTATGAACGCGCGTCGAAGGCGGGTTCGAGCCGCGTCTATTGGATGACGCATGAAACGAACACGGCGGCGATGAGCCTCTACGATAAACTCGCCGAGAAATCCGGATTCATCGTCTACCGGCACATGCTGGCGCCGAAGTAACCGGTTGCGCCACGAGCTACGCGCGTGCCCGCAGGCGCAGCGCCGCCATGAAGCAGCCGAGGCTGGCAAGCACGCTCACGCTCACGAGCCACAGGACGCTGCCGTGATCGGCCGCCGTGACGGCGAGTGCCGCGAGCGCGGGCCCGGCGGCTCCTCCCGCGTTATGGAAGGCGGGCGCGAGCGCGACACCGCGCCGGCTGCGGTCGACGACGTTCACGGTGCTGTACTGATAGGTCATCGACACGTTCCACGCAATCCCGTAGAGGACGGCCGACACGACGTATGCCGTGAGCTCAAGATGGCCCGTCAGCAGCACGACGGCGAGCACGACGGCGCCGGCGCTCGTGGCGATGGGCGCGAGCAAGCCGCGCCGGTCGCCGAGCCACGCCGCGAGCAATACTCCGGCCATGCTCGCCGCCGTCGAGAAGGCAAGTGCGTTCGAAATCGCGCTGAGTCCGAGGCCGGCGGTGGTTCCGATCCGCTCGATGTAGGTCCAGTACGCGCCAATGTTGACGTAGAAGAGAAAGCATCCCGCAAGCGCCAGCAGCACCGCGGGGCGGAGGAGGCCTGCGCGCGCGGCCGCCGCGCCCTGGGTGCGGCCGTGGACCGGCACGAACCTGACGAGCAGCAAGCCGAGAATGCACAGCGCGACGAACAGCCACAGCATCGCGTTCACTCCGCCGTGATGGATCAGGAACGGTCCGGCGACCAGTCCGACGATCTGGTAAATGGTCTGCGCACCGATGGCGTACGCGAAGTAGCGGTCGGGCCGGCATCCGTCCGACAGGATCGTCAGCGACAACGAATACAGCGAGCCACCGCAGAAGCCGCCGATACCCTGCAACGCGATGAAGGCGGCCAGCCCGTGGACCCCCATCGAGGCGCAATTGGCGACGAGCAGCCCGAGGAGCGCAAGCGTTGCGGCGCGCCGCCAGGAACTGCGGCGGATCCAGAGGCTCGCGACGACGGAGGCCACCGTGGAGCCGATCATGACGAACGATGACAGGATGCCGGCCTGGGGTTCCGTGTAGCGAAGGTCGGCAACCGCCGCTTCGATGAACTGGGGCATGAGCAGGAAGGTGGCGATGGCGACGACGCTAAGCGCGACGCCCGCCACCATCGCGCGGGTATCCTCCATCGGGAAGTGCGATCGGCATTCATCTGTTCGCATCCGAATCTCCCGGCCATACCAGGGAGCATGATGGGTGGAGAAGACCTGCGTTCGCAATGGGCCGGCTTGCGCGGGCCGCCGTGGCGGCGGCGGTTCATTCAGGGGAGAATTCATCTGGAGGTCATCATCAGAACAGCCGCTGGGGTGCGTGGATCGCGCCGCTCCATGAAATGCTCGAGAATCGCATCACTCCCTGACATGCTCGCGGATCGCGTCACTCCATGAAATGCTCGAGAATGGACAGGCGGAGTTGCGTCGTGCGCCGGCGCTGCGCGGCGTGGCTGGTGCTGCTGGGATGCGCGCCGGCGCTCGGCGGCCCCGACATGGTTCACCCGGATCTCTGGCCGGCGCCCGCGCGCGGCGTCCTGATCCGCCCGGAAGTCGAGTCGTTCGTCGACCGGCTGCTGGCGGCCATGAGCGTCGAGGAGAAGGTGGGCCAGATGATCCAGGCCGACATCAGCTCGATTCACCCCGACGATCTAGCGACCTACCCGTTGGGATCGATCCAGGCCGGCGGCAATTCCGCCCCCGGCAACGACGTGCGCACCACGCCCCAGGCGTGGCTGAATTTGACGGAGGCCTTTTATCAGGCATCGGTCCGCGACCGGAGCCCGCGCCACGCGCCCATACCGATTCTGTTCGCCATCGATGCCGTACACGGCCACGCCCGGATACGAGGGGCAACGATTTTCCCGCACAACATCGGCCTGGGCGCCACGCACGATCCGGCCCTGATCCGGCGCATCGGTCAGGTGACCGCCGACGAAGTGGTCACGACCGGCATGGATTGGAGCTTTGCGCCGACGTTGGCGGTGGTCCGCGACGTGCGCTGGGGGCGCAGCTACGAAAGCTACTCGGAGGATCCGCGGCTGGTGAGTGAATATGCCACGGCGATGATAAGCGGTCTCCAGGGTGAGATTTCCACGCCCGACTTTCTCGGACCGCGGCACACCATCGCGTCGGCCAAGCATTTTCTGGGCGACGGCGGCACCGCCGACGGCCGCGATCAGGGCGATGACTCGGCCTCAGAGCAGGAGCTCATCAGGGTTCACGGCGCCGGCTTTCTGGCCGCGGTCAGCGCCGGCGCCGCGACGATCATGGCCTCCTACAACAGTTGGCAGGGCATCAAAATGCACGCCAATCACGGCTTGCTGACCGAAGTACTCAAGGAGCGGATGGGCTTCGACGGGTTTGTGGTCGGCGATTGGGACGGGCAGGAGCAAATTCCCGGATGCAGCAAATTCAATTGCGCGGAGGCGATTCTGGCGGGGGTCGACATGCTCATGGGTCCCGACAGTTGGCAACAGCTGTACGGCAACACCGTGGCGCAGGCCCGCAGCGGCATCATTCCTCCCGAGCGGCTGAACGACGCCGTCCGGCGCATTCTGCGCATCAAGGTGCTGGCCGGCCTGTTCGATCGGCCCTCGCCGGCGTTACGGCCGGATGCGGGTCATTTCGAACGGCTCGGCAGCGCTGACCATCGCGCTGTCGCCCGGCAAGCGGTGCGCGAGTCGCTGGTGCTGCTGAAAAACGAGCACGCGCAGCTGCCGCTGGATCCGCACGGGCGATTCTTGGTGGCGGGCGAGGCCGCGAACGATGTTGCCACGCAAGCGGGCGGCTGGACCGTGGATTGGCAGGGCGATCGCAACACCGCGGCCGATTTCCCGGGCGCCACATCGATCTACGACGGAATCAAGGCGGCGGTGCAACGGGCCGGCGGCGCCGTGGCGTTCGATCCGAAGGGCCGTTACCGTCAGCGGCCCGACGCCGCCATCGTGGTGGTTGGCGAAAAACCGTACGCGGAGTTCGAGGGCGACCGCGAGAATCTCGGGTTCGCGCCCAAGGACGGCGGCGCGCTCGCGCTGTTGCGGCGCCTGCATGCCCGCAGAATTCCCGTGGTGGTGATTCTCCTGTCGGGACGGCCGCTGTGGGTCAACCGGGAGTTGAATCAGGCCGATGCGTTCGTCGCGGCATGGTTGCCGGGCAGCGAGGGCAATGGCGTCGCCGATGTGCTGTTTCGCGCCCCCGACGGATCGGTGGCCTACGATTTCACCGGAACGCTGAGCGTCTCGTGGCCGAGAATCGCCATGCCGGTGCGGCTGGGCGCCGCGGATCAACCGGTAAATGCGTTGTTTGCGCGAGGCTTTGGCCTCAACTACGGGGATCACACGACGCTGTCCGCTCTGCCCGAAGAGCCGCAAATCCCGGCCGACTTCGCGGGCCGCGGCACGCTGTTCTTTGCCGGGCATGTAACGGCGCCGTGGTCGATCTACCTGGACGATCCCGTAGCGGCCGTGAGGATCACCACGCCGCATCAGAGCAGTCCGGATGGCGCCGTGGAGGTGGCGCTGGGCAGCGCCGGCCTCAGCGCGACATGGCATGGCGCCGGGACGGGAACGCTGCGTTTCACCGGCCCTGCCATCCCGATGCGCCGCGCCGCCACGGGCCGCGTGCTGTCCATGCGCTACCGGGTCGATCGCCGCCCGTCGGCGCCGGTTACCCTGGCGATCGGCTGCGGGCGAGGCTGCAACGCGTCGATGGACGTCACGCGGCGCCTCGTGTCGGCTCCCCGCGGACGGTGGCGCACAATGAACGTGCCGCTGGCGCGCCTCGCGACCCGCGGCGGCGCACCCGCCGACATCGACAGCCCGTTCCTCATGACGACCGGCGGCGCGCTGGGATTGACCTTTTCCGATATCCGGATCGTCAGGTGAACTGCCCCTTCGTTCACTCGCTCTTGGCCGCCGGCAATTGGCTCGAGGCGGCCCGAATGCGATCCATCGCCTGCTTCCAGGTGTAATCGATTTTGCTGAGCTGGACGTTCCATAACTGCTCGTAACGGCGCCGGTCGAGCGGCAGGTCCAATTCGCCGCGCACCGCCGCCATCGCGCCGGGCAACAGCCGGGCTATTTGCGCCGCGAGACTCGCGCTGCGCCGGCCGGTTTCCATCTGCTCTTCCGTTTGCTCCGCGCGAAGTTTCATGGTGATGCTCTGCTGCGCGGAGAATTGCTCATTCGCAACCCGGTAACGAGTCTCCACGGCCTGCCAGGTCGACGACTCGCGCAGGCTCTCGAGCGGGGATTGCTGCAACATCGTGGCGTAGCGCTCCCGGTCGGCTCCTGCTTTGTTCATGAGATCGAGGTGCCCCTCAATCGCGCGCCTGCGGATGCCGAGCGGCACACGGCGAGTAATCAACTCGAGGAGGGCGGGGGTCAGTTCATTCAGGTAGGTCATCACCGCGTCCACCGTCGCCTCGGAGCCGACGAGATGGATTCGGGCAAGCTTCGCCTGGTCAGTGGTGAATTGATCCAGTATGGCCGTTTCATCCGTATCGAGGTGCGCCGCCCGGCCAACCAGCATCAGGAGGTTGGTCAGCGCTGCCGCCGCCTCCAGGCACACCTCCTGGCGCAGCGACATTTTGCGTTCCCGCTCCCGCTGCTCGGCGTCGTGCGCAAGCTGCCTGGCGCGCTGCTCGGCGTCATGGGCAAGCTGTTGGGCGAGCTGCTTAGCCTCGCGCTCATGCTGCCTGGCGCGCTCCTCGGTGTCGCGCGTGAACTGGCTTTCGACTTGCTGCCAATGGCGGGCAAGTCGCTCATCGAGAATCCGCCGGCTCTTCGCGTTCGAACGCCAGGCCACGCAGACGGCGACGGCCGCCGACAGGATGGCGGCAACGACGGCTATCCAGATGACCAGCGGAATTCCGTAAAAGCTGGGCCCGCCGGCACGAGCATCAGTCATGAGTGCGCCCATCCAAGGCTGGTGACCAGCGCCATTGTGGCATTTCGGCGACAACCGATCGAGTGCGGACCCCGGCGTAGCGCCTCGCGCGGTTGCAGATCGCGCTCGAGGTGCGCCGTCAATTGACAGCAACCCGGTATTTGTGTAATCAGTTTTCCCGTGCCAACGACGCAACCGATCACGCTGTTTCACTCGCCCCGAACGCGATCGTCCGCTGCCTTGGCGCTGCTGGAAGAGCTGCACGCGCCATACACGCTGCACGCCCTCAACATGAAAACCGGGGAACAGCGCCGCGCTGCGTACCTTGCCGTGAATCCGATGGGAAAGGTGCCCGCCATCCTGCACGGCGACGCGCTCATCACCGAACAGGTGGCCATCGGCATCTATCTGGCGGATCTGTTCCCGGACGCGGGCATCACTCCGGCGATCGGCGAGGCATTGCGCGGTCCGTACCTGCGCTGGTACGTCTTCTTCGCCGCCTGCTTCGAGCCGGCGCTCGTCGATAAGGCGATGAAGCGCGAAGCGGGGCCCGCGAGCATGCTGCCGTACGGCGATCTGGCCACGACGATGAGCACGTTGATGAGGCAGCTCGATAAGGGGCCGTGGCTGCTCGGCGAGCGGTTCACCGCGCTGGACGTGTTGTGGGGCAGCGCGCTCACCTGGATGACCGGCTTCGGTCTGGTCGAGGCCGTGGCGCCGATCAAACCGTATGTCGATCGATGGAACGAGCGGCCGAGTGTGAAAAAAGTGGCGCAAATCGATGCGCAGTTGCTGATGGCGCAGGAGCAGCCGGCCGATCGATGACGAGCGGTCGGGCGCTCGTCCCTAAACGGCGGAATCGCGCCGATTGGCAGCAAGAAACGAGACTTCCGTCCGGGTCGCGCCGCCGCGGGTTGGGTGTATCTTATCCGCCATGGATGCGCGACCGTCACCTGCCTTACGGGCTAAAGTCGGCGATTCCGTCGCGTTAGTTCTGCCGGGCGGCGGAGCGCGCGCGGCTTATCAGGTCGGCGTGCTGTGTGCGATCGCTGATTTCCTTCCCCACGCGCCCAACCCTTTTCCCATCATCGTAGGCACTTCGGCCGGGGCCGTTGCCGCCACCGTGCTCGCCACGGAGGCGTTTCGCTGGCACCGCGGCGTTGCCGCCCTGGAATCGGTGTGGGCCGGCTTTCACGTCGACCAGGTATTTCGCGCCGACATGGCCAGCATGGTGCGCTCGGGATTGCACTGGGGCATGTCGCTGCTGTCGGGCGGCTACCTGCTGCCGCCGCCGCGCGCGTTGTTCGACAATACGCCGCTGCGCGAGCTGCTCGAGCGCAACATCAATTGGGGGCATCTGCAGCGCAGCGTTCGCGTCGGCGCGCTGCGCGCTGTGGCGCTGTGTGCATCGAATTACAGCACCGCGGAGTCGGTGGCATTCTTCGACGGCGACAGCAGCCTCGGCCAGTGGCAGCGCCATCAGCGCGTGGGGCGGCGCGAGCCGCTGACGCTGGATCACCTGATGGCGAGCATGAGCGTGCCCTTTTTGTTCCCGCCCGTGATGCTCGGCGGCGAGTACTATGGCGACGGTGCGCAGCGCCAGCTGTGGCCGCTCAGCCCGGCCATACACCTGGGCGCCGACCGCCTGTTGATTATTGGCGTGCGCGCCGAGTGCGACGCGGGCGAGGCGGGCGCCGAGGCGAGAGTGCGTCCCGTGGCGCCCACGCCCGGACAGTTGTGCGGCTACATGCTCGACACGCTGTTCATGGATCAGATGTTTGCGAACGTCGAGCACGTCGCGCGATTGAATCAGGTGGCCGAAGCGGCGCCGCAGGCGCTGCCGGGCGTGCACAAGGTTGCCACGCTCATGATCGCACCCAGCGAAGATCTACGGCTGATTGCGGCACGCCACATGTCCAGCATGCCGCGCAATCTGCGCGCCCTGTTGCGCGTGATTGGGGCGCGCGGCGCCGCCGGCGCGCAACTCGCGAGCTATCTGATGTTCGAAGCCAGCTTCACGCAGGAGCTCATTGCGCTCGGGCGCCGCGATGCCCTGGCGCAACGCGACGAACTGGTGAGATTTTTGGGGGGCGAGCAGCTCGACAACACGATCCAGCTGCCGGCGCTCCTCATGAAGGCGATGAGTTAGGACCCGGGGGGGCCGCGGACGGTGCCGCGGCGGCCCTGCCGCCACAGCACCGCTGGGCCCGGGATTCACGATGTGGTGGGCGCGGTGCTCTTGGCGGATTGGAGGCAATTCTTCATGAATTCCTTGCGAGCATCGCCGGGTTCGAGCTTCTGGTCATCCGCTTGCTTCTTGCACGCCGCCCACGCGGGATTGTGATGGCGCCCGGTCGGGCCGTCGGCCGGCGGTGCGCTGGTCGGCGGCGGCGTGTCGTCCGCGGCGGCAACGGTGGTGAAGCCGCCAGCCCCCACGGTAAGGGCCGATAGGGCGAAGGCAGGAGTCAAGCGCAGCAGTGTCATCGAGCGAATCATCATGGCACCTCCTGGGGAAAAATTCCGGCGCGGGGCGTTATCACCGGGTGAAGCAGGCCATACTCTAGCGCTCCCACCGGAGCCATTGACGACTCGCCGATGCAAAGCTATGTCAAGATCTGTCGTATTACTGTGCTTGGTGCAGCCCGCCCGATGGCGCGCTCGAGTGAGGTTCGTCACCGCCGTCGCGGACCGCCTCGCAGGCGGCGTTATGGGCCATCTGGCTCCGCTGCTGCTCGGCATGCGCCGCGTCGGTTCCGCCGCTGCTGGTGGTTCCCTCCAGCATGGCAGCGACGCCCTCTTCGCTCAATACGGCCGAGGTTCCGGCGCCGCGTGAGCCTGTCGTCCGGGGCTCGCCGTCGGTCCGCGCACGGGAGTGGCGGGGTGGCAATGTCAGGGTACCGCTTCTCGACATGAAATACCTCACAGTGGCTGCCGGCGGTTGGTGCGATGCGGCCGGTGATGATGGCGTATCGGCACGCGCGGCAAAAAGTTGATGATCGTTTGCGAATCGGCGCATCCGGCAGACTCGCGGGGAGCCCAGTGAGAGGCACCTTTCGTTCGCTCAGCAGCTTCAATTACCGGGTGTGGGCGGGCGGAGCCATCATCTCCAACGTGGGCACGTGGATGCAGCGCACCGCGCAAGACTGGATCGTTCTCACCCAGCTCACCCACCATAATGCGACCGCGGTCGGCGTGGTGATGGCGCTGCAGTTCGGGCCCCACCTTCCCTTGCTGCCGTTGACCGGATTCGCGGCCGATCATCTCGATCGGCGAAAACTGCTGATGACCACCCAGGCGTCGATGGGCGCGCTCGCCCTCGCGCTCGGCGTCCTCACCGTCGCCGGGCTCGTGCGGTTGTGGCACGTGTATCTGTTTGCCCTTCTGCTGGGCTGCGTCACCGCCTTCGACTCGCCGGCGCGCCAGACATTTGTCGCCGAACTGGTCGGAGAAGCCGGCCTGTCGAATGCGGTGGCGCTGAATTCCACGTCCTTCAATGCCGGGCGGATGATCGGTCCGGCCATCGCCGGGGGGCTCATCGCCGGCGTGGGCTCCGGTTGGGTTTTCCTCATCAACGCGGCGTCCTTCGTCGCCGTATTGTGTTCGCTCTCCCTGCTGCGCATCGGTGAGCTGCATGTGAGCATCAAAGCGGCCCGCACCCGAGGAAGCCTGGCCGAAGGGTTTCGCTACGTATGGAGGCGGCCCGACTTGAAGGCAGTGCTGCTCATGCTGTTCCTGATCGGCACCTTTGGACTCAACTTTCCGATTTTCATCGCCACCATGTCGGTCACCGTGTTTCACGCCGGCGCTGGCCAATACGGACTGCTGACGTCCATCCTCGCGATCGGAACGATAGCCGGTGCGCTGCGTGCCGCCCGGCGCACGCAGCCGCGCGTCGCGCTGCTGCTCGCCGGAGCTGCGGTCTTTGGGCTTGGGTTGGCGGTTGCCGCAGTCATGCCCAATTACGGGCTCTTTGGCCTCGCCCTGATCCTTATCGGCGCCTCGGCGCAGACCTTCACCACCACGGCGAACAGCACCATGCAACTGTCGACCGAATCCGCCATGCGCGGGCGCGTCATGGCGATTTTCCTCGCCATCGCGCTGGGCGGCACGCCCATCGGCGCGCCAATGGTCGGGTGGGTGGCCGACTCGTTCGGGCCGCGTTGGGCGCTTGGCGTCGGCGCCGCCTCGGGATTTGCCGCCGCCATCGTCGGACTGCGTTATTTGGTGAAGTACCGTCATCTGCGCGTGCACCTCGCCGCCGGCCGGCTGCGCTGCAGCGTGGATGACCGCTGAGGGTGCAAGCGGTGCCGCCACCTGTGCGTGCACCTCGCCGCCGCGCGCTGTGCTGCAGCGCCGATGAGCACTGGGGATGCCGGCGGCGCCGTCGGAACCCTGCGTCGCTGCGTTGGCGTATGATGGGAACTCCAAGGTTGTGCGCGAACAACCGCCTCAGGTGACCTATGCGCAAATTCCAATTACTCGCGGGCGTATCGATGTGGATGGGGGTCTCGCTGGCGTTCGCCGCAGGTGCCGGGGGAGGCGGCTCCGGTGCCGGTGGAGTCTTGAATGGCGGCGGGGGCGGCCGCAGCGGCGGCGGCGACCACAGTGGCGGCTGGCACGGCGCCTTTCCGGGTGCATCGGCCGGCGCCAATGCAGTGCGCGGGGCAGGGGCAACGAGAGCCCCCAGCTTCATTTTCACCAAAGGAACCGTCAACGGGCAGAAGGTGAAGATCGCGCTGGTGACGCTGAGCCGGCCATTGACGCCCGCCGAGAAAATCGCGGTGCACGAGAGCGGTTATCAAGAGATCCAAGAGGACGGAGTCACTTATTTCTGCAACGGCGGTTTCGCCGTAACCGGATTCCTTGCCGATACGTGCTTCATGACAACCGTCGCGAACAAGGGCGGAAGATAGTCAACCTTTCCGGACACATGCACAGCAAGGGGCCGGCGGTGCGGGGCCCGCGGCGCGCTACGACAGTGCCGGCCGCGCAGCCGCGGCCGACGCCCGGCCTGCCTTCGGGGCCCGATTCAACCGCGCGTCGATCTCGTTCCACAGCGCGGCATAGATCTCCCCGGCGGCACTGCGCGGCGCGTACGAGGGAAGCGGCGCACGGCGCAAAGTCATTCTTTCGATTTCGCTCCAGTAGGGAACCTCCGTCGCCAAGAGCTCGGGGAACTCTTCGCGCGTGCTCGCGATCACCTCGTGGTGCAGGGACTTGCGCCGGTCCACCATCGAGAAGAACGGCAACAATGCGAGGTCGAACCAGTTGTTCGCGGCAATGAAGTCCCGCAATTGCGCCAGCATGCGCACCGACAACGGCGTCGGAATCAACGGCACGACCACCGCGTCGGCCGCGTGCAGGACATTCTCGGACAACAAGGAGATTCCGGGAGGGCAGTCGAGGATCAGCACTGAATACAAATCGCGCAGGGTGCGGCTCATTTTCAACAGCCGCTCCGTCGGACGCCTGCGCTCGCTCAGATGGACGTCGAAATGCCGGTAGGAGAAATCCGACGGGATGACGTCGAATTTGTCATGGCCGGTCGGTACGATGATTTCGTGCAGTTCACGCTTGCCGGCGACCAGCTTTTTCGCGGATGCGTGCTCCTGCGGTTCGCAGCGCAGCGTGTAGGTGGCCGCCCCCTGCGGGTCCAAGTCCCACAGCAGCGTGTGCCGGCCGCGCATGGCGCACAGAAATGCGAGGTTGACGGCGGTCGTCGTCTTGCCGACCCCGCCCTTGATATTCGTGATGGCGACGATTTTCATTGTGGCAAGGACCATCCTGGCACAGTTTTCGGCGCTCCGGATGGCGGTACGGACACGCTATGTCAAATGCCGCGAGAAAAACTCCAGCGTGCGCTCCCAGGCGAGCCGCGCCGCCGCCGGATCGTGCTTGAGCATCGGTATGTGCCTCGAATCGGCGTGCTCGTTGGCGAAGGCGTGTTTGGCCGGGTAGCGGTGGAATTCAAATGATACGCGCGCATCGCGCAGCTTGGCTTCGAGCGCGTCCACACCGCCGATCGGAAAGGCCGCGTCCTCGATCGCCCAGTGAGCCATGAGGGGCGCTCGGATCAGGGCCGCATCGAGGTACGCGAGGGGCGGATAGCCGTACCAGACCACCGCGGCATCGGCCTCGGGCACATGCGCCGCGGCCAGCAACGTGAGCGCGCCGCCCATGCAAAATCCGGTGATGCCCACCTTCGCACTCCCCGTGGCCTTCAGATATTGAACGGCGCCGCGCACGTCCTGCGCAGCGGCCGCGGCGAAGTCGAGGCCGTGCATGAGGTGTTCGGCTTCGTTGGCGTCGAGCGCGAGCTTGCCGCGATACAGGTCCGGCACCAAGGCCCGGTAGCCGTGGGCGGCCAAGCGGGAGGCGACGCCGCGAATCTGGTCGTTGAGGCCCCACCATTCCTGGATCACGACGATGGCGGGCGCGCCGCCGCGCACGGTTTCCTCCAGAAATCCCTCGACGCCCTGCCCGTCCGGGCGCCGGTAGCTGATCGTATTCCCCATGGCATTTCTCCTGCGACTCGTCGGTTGCGCGCATCGCCCGGGCGCACGCCGCTCACCCGGATGTCGGCGCCGTCATCTTGAGCGTTTGACCCTTCACGGCGAACCCGTCGATGCTGAGTTCATGGGGAAAGCAGTCGGTGGTGTAGGCAAGATCCCGGGCATTGAAATTGTTGACCACGAGGTCTTTCATGTCTTGCACGAGTTCGCAGTCGCCGTTGCCCATGAATCCGGGATGGTGCGGGGTCAGTTCGATGCGCGCCCACTGCGCCGCCGCGTTGCCGGTCGCGCGGCCGTCGGCCGCCGGCGCGGGCGCGTAGAAATCGGTCTCGACCCAGGCGTTGTGGCTGGGCCTATCCGGTCCGCGCGCGCAGCCGCGGGCCGAGATGGTCAGATCGCCGCGCGCGCCGAGGTACAGCAGGATCCTGCGCACTTGATCCTCCAGCGCCTCACAGGTGTATGACACCGTGACGCCGTAATAGTAGAACCTCGCGTGGTGCGGCTGCCAGGCGCCTCGAATCCCGTCGGCGCCCGCTTGCCCGGCGGTGTCGGAGGGTGAGCCTGGCGGTGAAATCGGGGGTGAAAT
>JBEKYO010000098.1:0-16874 GCA_049510875.1 Steroidobacteraceae bacterium | reverse complement strand
CGGCAGCGGTCGCAAGTTCAAGCACTGCTGCGGCAATCCGCCGGCCGCCGCGGCCGCCCCGAAACGATCGCTGCCGGACGCAGCACGCGCGTGGGCCCTGCTTCACTCCGGGCGGGCCGCCGAGGCGCAGATCGAGTGCGAGCGTTTGCTTGCGCTCGAACCGACGCTCGGCCAGGCCCTCCTCTGCCTCGGGCTCGCCCAGCGAGCCCGAGGCAAGGACGCGCTGGCGGCGCTCGAGTCGGCAAGCCGCAGCCTGCCGGGCGATGCGCAAGTGCACCACCTGCTGGGGCAGACGTTCGAGGACCATGGCCTGCTCGACCGGGCGGCCGATTGCTTCGCTCGCGCGATCGTTCTGCGTCCGGAGTTCGCCGACGCGCACAACGACTTGGGTGTGGTGCTGCTCCGGCTGGGACGGACCGACGCCGCCATCGCGAGCTGTCAGCGCGCACTCGCGCTGCGGCCGCAGTTCGCCGCCGCCATCGGCAACCTGGCGAATGCCAGGCGCGCGGAGGGCACGCTCGCGGCTGCAATCGAGGGGTACCGACGCGTGATCGCACTCGAGCCGCGACTCGCCGAGGCCCATCGCAACCTCGGCAGCGCGCTTCTCGAGGCTGGGGACGGCGCCGCCATCGACTCCTTGCGAAGGGCGATAGAGCTGCGCCCGGACTTCGTCACTGCCGTGACGCAGCTCGCGCGCGCGCTGACCGCAGCCGGTCGCGGCGCCGAAGCAATTCCGCATTTCGAGCGGCTGCTGGCAAGCGACCCGAGCGCGGAGCTGCTGAACGAGTACGGGACGCTGCTCGCCGGACTTGGCCGCTACGAGCCGTGCGTACGCTGCTACCGCGACGCACTTACGCGTGCACCGGCGGATGCGCGGCTCCATGCCAACTTAGGTCATGCGCTGCATTGCCTCGGCGACTTCCGCGCCGCGATCGAGCATTGCCGGCGCGCGATCGAGCTCGAGCCGCGGCTGCCGGAAGCGCACCTGCACCTCGGCAATTCGCTACTTGCGCAGAACGCGTTGTTTGAGGCCGATGCCGCCTATCGTGCCGGGCTCGAGATCGCCCCCGACCATGCCGCGCTGCATATCGCACATGCCATGGCCGAGCGAGCCCTGGGGCGGCTCGCGGATGCGGAAGCGAGCACGCGTCGGGCGCTCGGCCTCCGTCCCGCCGCTGCCGACGCGCTCGCGCTACTCGGCAGCCTCGCCATCGACCATGGTCGGTTCGACGAGGCTGAGGAGTTGTTGCGCAAAGCGTTGGCCGTCGACCCGGAGCTGCCCGAGGCGCTAACCAGCCTCGCGGCCGTACGCAAGATGACCGCGGCCGATGCGCCCTGGCGCGACGCCGCGGAGCGCCTGCTGGCACGCGGCTTGGCCGTGGCACACGCCATCCACCTGCACCACGCTCTCGGCAAGTACTACGATGACGTCGATGACCGCGACGCGGCTTTCGAGCATCATCGGATGGGCAACGAGCTCGCCCGTCGCAGCCGACTACGCTACGACCGTGCCGAGATGGCGCAGCGGGTCACGCGGACTCTCGCCGCCTTCGATCGAAGTGCGCTCGCGGCCCTGCGGCCCGGCGGGATTGCCTCTGAACTCCCGGTGTTCGTGGTCGGGATGCCGCGGTCGGGCACGAGTCTGACCGAACAAATCCTCGCCTCGCACCCACAGGTGCACGGGGCGGGCGAGCTGCTCTACTGGCTCTTTGCGGCCGACGCCGAGCGCGCGGCAACTGTGGAGCAGCGCGGCGCGGCGATAGCCGAACTCGGCCGCGCCTATCTAGAGGGACTCGCGACGCAGGCACCCGACGCTTCGCGCATCATCGACAAGCTGCCTGTCAACTTCAGGCACATCGGCCTCATTCACGCAGCGCTGCCGGGTGCCCGGTTCATTCATCTCGGGCGCAGTTCGCTCGACACGTGTCTGTCGATCTACTTCCAGGGGTTCTCCGCCGCGCACCCCTACGCGACTGACTTCGGCGACCTCGCGCATTACTACCAAGAGTACCGGCGCCTGATGGCGCACTGGCGCGCCGTGCTGCCGCCGCGCACGCTGATCGACGTCCGGTACGAGGACCTCGTCGATGATCCGGAAGGCTGCAGCCGCCGGATGCTGGCGCACATCGGGCTGCCGTGGGATCCGCGCTGCCTCGAGTTCCACCGCACCGATCGGCCGGTGCTGACCGCGAGCAATTGGCAGGTGCGCCAGCCCATCAGCCGGAGCTCAGTCGAGAGGTGGCGCCGCTACGAGCGTTTCATCGGACCGCTGCGCGAGGCGCTCGGCGACGAGTCGATCTCGCAACCCTTTTGACGCCAAGGAGCCCCATGGACCGAACCGCCTCGCCACCCGCACCGTCCCCCGTCGAATTGGAAGTTCGGCGGATACGCGACCTCGTGCAGGGCCGCCAATTCGGCGACGCGCGCGCGGCGGCGGCGGCACTGTTGCTGCGAGTACCCGAGAACCGGGATGTGCTCTATATGTTGGCCGCCAGCCAGCGCCATCTGAACGATGTTCCCGGCGCGCTGGCGACCTTGCAGGAGCTCGAGCGCCTTCACCCGAACTTCAGCCGCCTGTATCAGGAGCGCGGCCACTGTCACGTCGCTCTGAAAGACGCGCCGCAGGCGATCGGCGCCTTGCTGCGGGGCGTCAATATCAATCCGGCACTGCCCGCGAGCTGGAACATGCTCGCCGCCCTCTACCGCATGACCGGCGAAGCCGACAACGCCGGCATGGCCGCCGCTCACGTCGAAGCCCTGAAGAAACTGCCGGCCGAGGTAATCACCGCGACCGGCTTGTTCTCGGACGGCGACCTGGCGCTTGCGGAGAGCATCATTCGATCCTTCCTGCTGAAGCATGGCAACCATGTGGAGGCGATGCGTCTGCTGGCGCGGATCGGGATCGAGCGCGAAGTGCTGGACGATGCCGAACTCCTGCTCGACGCGGTCGTGACACTCGCACCCGACTACCGTGCCGCCCGTTTCGACTACGCCCGCGCCCTGCTGGCTCGGCACAAACATCAGCGCGCCTGCGAGGAACTCGAGAAGCTGCTGCGAGTGGAGCCTCAGAACAGGCAGTACCTGACGCTCTACGCCACTGCGATGGTCGGGCTCGGCGAGCACGAGAAGGCGCTCGCACTCTACCGTCGGCTGCTCGCGGATGCGCCGCAGGCGGCCGATGTGCACCTGTCGGTGGCGCATTCGCTCAAGACCCTCGGCCGCCACGAAGAGTCCGTCCAGGCCTACCGGGCCGCCGCCTCCGCGCGTGCGAGTTTTGGCGACGCCTACTGGAGTCTCGCAAACCTCAAGACTTACCGGTTCACGGACGAGGAGATCGCGCGCATGCGCGCCGAGGAGGCGGCGCCGGCCACGCTGCCCGTCGACCGCTATCACCTGTGCTTCGCACTCGGCAAGGGGTTGGAGGATCGGGGCGAATACGGGGAATCCTACCGCTATTACGCACGGGGTAATGCGCTCAAGAAGGCGGAAATCCGCTTCCGCATCGAGCCCGTCGAGCGCAACACTCGCCGCCAGATCCAAGTCTGCACCCGCTCCCTCTTCGCCCGCCTCGAGGGCTGCGGCATGGCCGACCCGGACCCGATATTCATCGTTGGCCTGCCGCGCTCCGGATCCACGTTGCTCGAGCAAATCCTGGCCTCGCACTCGCGCGTCGAAGGCACGCAGGAGCTTGCCGACATTCCCAGGATCGTGCTCGAGCTGCAAGGGCGCGATCCCGACAACCTGCGCTACCCGGACGTCCTCGCCGACATGACTGGGGAGGATTTTTCACGCCTTGGCGCGCGGTACCTGGCCGATACGCGCGTCTATCGCCTGGGCAAACCGCACTTCATCGACAAGATGCCGAACAATTTCCGCCACGTCGGACTGATCCACCTGATGCTGCCCAACGCCAAGATCATCGACGCCCGGCGCGAGCCGATGGCCTGCTGCTTCAGTAACCTGAAGCAGCTGTTCGCCAGCGGGCAGGAGTTTACCTACGGCATCGAGGATATTGCGCGGTACTACCGCACCTACCTCGAATTGATGCAGCATTGGGATGAGGTACTGCCGGGACGGGTGCTGCGGATCTGGCACGAGGACGTGGTCGATGATCTCACCGGCAACGTGCGCCGAATTCTCGAGTTTTGCGGGCTCGAGTTCGAGCCGGGTTGCGTCGAGTTCTACAAGACGGAGCGCAGCGTTCGCACCGCAAGCTCGGAACAGGTCCGCCGCCCGATCTTTCGCGACGGCCTCGACCAGTGGAAGAATTACGAGCCTTGGCTTGGCGAACTCACGGATCGGCTGGGCGACGCCTTGGTCCGATACCGATCGCACGCTCGAGCGCGGGAATGAGTTCCGCCACCGAGTCGATGACCAGGTCGGCGCCCGCGCCGAGCAGCGCCTCGCGGGCCGCTATGAGGCGGCTGTCGCGCTCCGCCGGCGGCAATGCCTGGAAGGATGCCAGGGACAAGCCCACCGAGTTGCCGGACGCGACCCCGACCGTGAACGCGCCGGCGGCCTTGCCCTCGCCGATTCCGACCTCCGCATCATCGACCTTGACGACGCGCGACAGGGGCCACACGCCCAATTCCGCGCACGCCTTGTAAATCATCAACGGAGTAGGCCGGCCCGCCGGCGTTTCACCGGAGCACACCAGGTGTTCGGGCGTGTAGCCTTGACTCGCCGCTCGCGCCAGCACGGGCTCCATCATCTCGCGGGTGTAGCCCGTCGAGGAGGCAACCCGCAGACCGGCTGCGCGCAACCGGTCAAAGGTTTGCCGCGCGCCGGGGATGAGCGTGGAGGCGTGCGCCGCGTGTTCGCGCATCAGCGGGCCAAGACGCGCCATGAGCGCCTCGATGTCCTTGGGCCCCGCGTCGCGGCCGTGCCGCGCCCGCCATGCAGCCGCGACCGACGGCTCGCCCAGCAAGCCGCGGACATGATCGATCTTTGCCTTGCCCATGTCGCGTCGCGCGGTCACTTCATCGAGCACCACGCCCTCCGCGGCGAACGCCTCGATCAACGCCCTCACCGGTGCTTCGCAGCCGAAGTCCACCATCGTGCCGGCCCAATCGAAGATGACCAGATCGAAACGGTCCTTGAGGCTCATACTGCTGCTCCCGTGTGCAATGAACTCACGTTCTATTCCTCGCCGATCGCACAGCCCGTGAGCGCGCCCGCGACCGCGACGCTAGGGAGTTGATGCAAGCGCGGCGCGCCAGCCGCCGCCCAACGCCTTGAAGACGGCGATTTGATCCAACACCAAACCGGCATCGGATGCGGCGACCGCGGCGTCGAGCGCGACCAGCGATTGTTCCGTGGTGAGCAAGTCGAGGTTGCTCTGCGCGCCGGCCAGGAATTGATCGTGAGCCATGCTGAAAGCGTCATGTATCCTGTCTCGAGCGTCGCCGAGCGATTGCCGGGTCTCGAGCGCCGCGCCGTACAAGGCGAGCGCCTGCTCGGTCTCCTTGAGCGCGGTGAGCACGGTGGCATCGAACGACGCCAGCGCCGCAGCTTGCGCCGCCCTGGCCTGACGCACCCGGGCGCGCGGTCCCGCCATGTTGGGAAACGACCAGCTAATGGAGGGGCCGATGCCCCAGGTGCGCCCGGCATTGGTGTTGAGTTGGGACAGTTCGGTGGCGGCGCCGCCGTACAGCCCGACCAGTCGGATGGTGGGATACAGATCCGCCGTCGCCACGCCGATCTCGGCGGTCGCGGCCGCCAAGCGCCGCTCGGCCTGGCGCACGTCCGGACGGCGCTTGATGAGCGCCGACCCATCGCCCACCGGAATGAGCGCAACGAGGCGCGGCGGCGTGACGCAGGTCTCCAGTTCCTGCGGCGCCGCGGCCGGCGTGCGGCCGAGCACCGCGGTCAGCTCGAAGAGTGCCGCTCGCCGCTGACCTTCGAGCTCGGGAATGCTCGACCGGGTCTCCGCGACCAGCGCTTGCGCCCGGGCGACGTCATAGGCGGAATTCGCTCCCGCCTCATGGCGCTGCGCGGTGATGTCGGCCTCATGGGAGACGACATCGAGCGAGTGATGCGCAACGTCGATCTGCTCTCCGAGCGCACACAGCGCCGCGTAGGCGCGCGCGGTTTCGGCAGCCACCACCACCCGCACGCTGTCGCGGGCCGCCGCCACCGAGTCCGCGTTGGCATTCGCGACCTCGATCGCGCGATGCACGCGGCCGAACAGATCGACCTCGTACGCGGATTCGATGACGTCCTCGAACAGCCAAAAGGTCTGTGGCGCATGCCCACCCAGCTCGAGGATCTCGTCCGTGACCGCATCGCGCCCGTACAGGCCGCCCGCAAACGCCGCGGTCGATGGATAGCGATTGGCATGCACCGCAGATAAAACCGCCCGGGCCGCGGCGAAATTCGCGTCGGCGGCGGCCAGGGTGCGGTTCGCCTGCAGCGCCTCCTGCACCAGCGCGTCGAGCCGCGGGTCGTTGTAGAGCCGCCACCATGCATCCGGCGGCGGCGCCGGCGTCTCGGCCGCCGTATTCAAAGACACCAGGGGTGCCTCGGCGCCGGATGGCGGCGCAGGTGCGTGATAGTTGGGTCCCACCCGGCACGCGGCCGGCAGCGCCGCGATGACCGCGGCTACGGCCACGGCAACGCCTCGGCGCGCTCGAATCCTCGGCTTGCGAATCACGGCGGATCCGTCCCGCGCGCACGAAACAGCGGCGTCGCGGACGCCGGGCCCTGCGGAGCTGCGCTGCGGAACACCACGATCAGCAGCGCCACCGCGGTCAGTGCGCTGACGGCGACGAAACCGTCGATCACCGCCTGAGTGGTTGCCGCCGCTCGCACGACGTTGCCCAGCACCAGTTCGCCGCGAGACAGGGCCGCGACCGGATCGACGACTTTGGTCGTCGCCGCGCCGTACGCCCTCACCCTCTGGATGACCGCGGGATCGCCCACCCGGACGTGTTGCCCGATCAAGTTCGATGCCACCTGTCCGCGCACCCGCGTCAATGTGGTCACGAACGCGGTGCCGATCTCCCCGCCCAAGAGGCGAGCCGTTTGCAGCACCGCGCCGAAGGTGAGCGCATCCTGGGGCCTCAAATGCAGGACACCGAAGAACACGACGCCTGACAGCGCAAAGCTTTGCCCGGCGGACTGCAGGAAGGAGGAGGGAAGAAACTGATAAGAACCCCAGATCGGGGTCAGGTTGTAGGCGACCATCAGGCAAGCGACGCTGATGAAAATGAACCCGATCGAGGCCACGAGCCTCGCATCCGATCGGCGCAGCATCAATGCCGCCAGCGGGCAAAGAATGAGCTGCGGCGCGGCGATCCAGAAGAGCGTTTGGCCCACCTCCAACGCGCGAAAACCGCGCACCGAACCCAAATACAAGGGGATCAAATACGCGGTGGCGAGGATCGTCAGGCGCAGAAATGCGATGAGCAGAAACTGACTCGGCATGGGCGAGCCGAATACGACTTTGAGATTGAAGAGCGGCCGCGCCGTGCTCGCCTCATGGATCAAGAACGCCGCCAGCAGCAGGGTACCGGCGCACAGTAATCCCCACACCAGTCCCGAGTTGAGCCAATCGAGCCTGTTGCCCTGATCGAGGGCCGCGTAGATCAACGCCAGCCCGGAGCCGCCCGCCAGGAGACCGAAGATGTCGGACGGAGGCCGCGTCGTGATCGGCTTGACGGCGATCCCGCGCCGCAGACACAGGGACATGATGAGGGCAAGCGGCACGTTCTGCCAAAAGATCCACCGCCAAGAATGATGTTCGACGTACCAGCCTTCGAGGGAAGCGGAGATGTTGAGCGAGAGCTCCAGATTGAGTGCATAGATGGCGATGCCGAACGCCCAGTACTTGGGCGGCGTGTTGAGCAGGATGAAGCTCAACGTCAGGGGTATGAAGAATCCCGAGGCCAGCCCGCCGAGAAACTGCATGGCCAGAAGTGTGGGTAGGGTCGGCGCGTACGGGGTCAGCAAGGAAATGAACGCAAACGAGATGGATGCGCCGATCAATACGCGCCGCGGGCCGAAGGCGGCGCCCATCCACACTGCCGCGAGCGTGATGAACATCTGGGCGACGGTCTGAGCCGTCGTGATCCAGGCCCCCTCGTCGAAACCGGCACCGACGGCGCCGCGAATGTCGGCAAGGCCAAACGTCGAGAGCCGCCCGTTCAAGGTCGATATGAACGTACCCATGAGCACGGCGAGCAGACCGAGCCACGGAACGGAAGTCGGCGGCGTCGCCAGCGTCGGCGCTGACAAGCCGGAAGTCTGCGGCGTCGCCAGCCTCGGCGCTGGCAAGCCGGAACCCGGCGTCGGCGAGATCGCACTCATCAGCGCCGGCCGTCCCGGGCGTCGACCCTGGCTTCCACCGACATGCCGGGCACCAGTCGCTCGGCCAGGCCGTCCGCATCGTCGATGACGATCTTCACCGCGATGCGCTGCACGACCTTGGTGAAGTTGCCAGTGGCATTGTCGGGCGGCAACAGCGCGAACTCGGCGCCCGATGCCGGCGCGAATGCCAGCAAATGTCCCCGCAGCGTATGCCCCGGAAAGGTGTCGACGGTGATTTCCGCCTTTTGGCCGACGGCCATGTGGGTCAGCTGCGTTTCCTTGTAGTTCGCGATCACCCAAACATTCGGCAGCGGCGTGAGGGTCGTCACCTGACTGCCCACACCCACCAACTGTCCGGGCTTGACCTGACGCTGACCAATCACGCCGTCCTGCGTCGCCGTGATGGTGGTGTAGCCGAGATTGAGCTTGGCTGCCTCCAGTGCGGCGCGCTGCGCCGCGACCGTCGCCTCGCTCTGCGCGAGCTGCGCTTCGAGAACCGCCAATTGGCGCTCGGCGGCGCGTGCCTGCGCGCGGTTCTGCGCCAGTTGCGCCGCTATTTGCGTGCGGGCGGTCGCCAGTTTTTCACCAGCCTCGGTGGACGAAGATCCGGTCTCGAGTAGCCGTCGCTGCCGCGCGAGGTCGCGTCCATTCTGGTCCGACGAGGCCGTCGTGGAGGCCACCACCGCCCGCGCCGCCTCGACATTCGCGAGCTGCAGCTCATGTTGGGCCCGCAATGCCTGAGCTTGCGCGGCGGCGGTCGCGACACCGGCTTCTGCCTGCGCCACGGCGGCGCGATAGTCGTCGTCGACCAATTGCGCGAGGAGCTGCCCCTTGTGCACGCGCTCGTAGTCCTGTATCGGCAACTCGCGCACGTAGCCGGCGACTTTGGCCGAGATGGGCGTGAGATCCGCTTGAAGGTAGGCGTCGTTCGTCCCCTGCCACCCTGCAGTACCCTCCCAACGCGTCCAATTCGTCGATACGACGAGGATGATGCCGATGGCGACGACGAATACGAGGATCCGCCAGGCGAATTCAAATGCCTTGTTCCAATCCAATTTCGGACTATTCATGGCTCACTGTTGATTGTTCGTTTCCGCCGCGTTCCGATGCTGGAATTTCAGCATCCCGGGTGGCAAGCGGCAAGGGGTTTATCGCAACCGCGACAACAGCCGCATTTTTGACGGTCAGGAGATGCCGACCACGGCATCCTGGCTCTTTGAAAAGTGGTTCTCCGCGGCAGTCGCGCTGTGCGCGATGCGTCGGCAGACCTCCACCGCCCGTCGGCTGGTCTGCGCGATGAGTTCGATCGCGGTCGGATCGGGCTGCCCGGCGCTTGCCGCCTGTTCCAAGCGGGTCGCCGCAGCATCGAGGTCCGCGAGCGTGCGGCCGAGACCGAAACGCAATTCATTGGCGAGACGGCGGCGCTCCAGATCCGTCGCTTCGAGGAACCCGCGTCGCAGGGAGTTGCGCTCGGTCACGTCGATGGCGAAGCACAGCAGTGTGGGCCGGCCGTCCATGTCGAGCGGAGCGTAGGCCAGCTCGACGTCGATCACGGCGCCGCTCTTCAAGCGGTGACGTGTTTCGGCCAACAAGTATTCCCGGGTCGGCCTGACGCGTACCGTGCCGGCAGGGTTCGCCGCCAACCGGTCCGCCGTCAGAGCCAACCACTCATCCTCGGAGTAGCCATAGTGACGAATCGCCTGTTCGTTGACCATCAGAATCCGGCCGGTCGTGCGGTCCTGAACCCACAAGGGGTGGGGACCTTGCGCGAACAGCCGCCGGTCGCGCTGCGCCGTGGCGGCGAGCTCCAACAGCGTGCGATTGCGTTCAGCGAGCAGCGCCGTCAGGAACAGGCCCGTGACGGTGACGAGCGCCAGAAATCCCCACAGAGTATCGACCCCTTCGTCGAGGCCGATGGTGGTGAGGACACCGCATTGCAGGGCGAAACTCACGGTAGCGGCCACGGCGCAAACGGAACTTGCCAGCGAAGCCATGGCGACACCGAAGCGCACGACCGCCCAGACGAGCAGCACCAGCGCCATCGCCACCATGGGCAGGCGAGCATCCATCGCGTCGAGCGTGAACATGCAGGCCACCCATCCGAGGAGTGCGAGATACCAGAAAACCGCCTCGGCGCGATGACCGCGCAGGGTGTGGATGATCGGCGGGGTCGCCACCAACAGCGGCACGAACAGCACCACGCCGGCGACGGCGTCGGCCCACCAACGGGCAAGCGCGGATAGAAACGCCCCGGTCACGACGGGAGTCGCACCTGCGGCGTTCGTGATGAGGGCCGCTTCCGCCGCGCTCAATTCGCCGGGCCGCAGCCATTGGTAGGTCAGAACACCGACAAAACTGAATGCGGTGTTTGCGCTGGCGCCGACTATCGCCGCCGCAATCAACAGCAACGGGTCCTGCCAATGGTCGAAGGCGCGGCTGAACCGCCAACGCGCCAGCAACTCCAAGATGATCAGCGACACCAGCGCCGCCACTGCGCCGTAGTAGACCGCATACAGCCACGGTTGACGCAGCAGCAGCGCCGAGCCGACCAGCGCGCCCAGGGCGATGCCCGGCCACAAGCGCCGGCCGCCAAGAATCAAACCCGCCGCGCTCAATCCGACGAAGAGCGACGGCACGGCAATCCGCGGGCCGAACATGTCGACACGAGGATCCACGATTCTGGCGAGAATGAAGCTGACCGACAGGCTCGCGCAGCACGCGACCGCGAGCAGCAGACAGCGTCCGGCGTAGGCAGCCACCGACGGGCGAACTGTCGGTGTGGGCGCGTTCTCCTGCTCGAGCCCCGCCCGTTGTGCGCCCGTCGATCCGCCGGCGGCGAAGTCCGCGGCATGGCGAATCTCGATTCGCTCCTGCTGCGGGCACTCGCAGCGGATGAGCGTGCCACCGGCCGGTCCGGCGAGCACCTCGACGGTCGCGCCGACGGCCGCCGCGCGCAATCCCATGGATCGCATGCCGAGGCCCTCCTTGGGGCGCACGGCGTTCTGGATGCCGACGCCGTCGTCCTCGATGCCGACCTGCACCAGGTCCGGCGTCACGGCGATGCGCACGCGGATGTGCGCGGCATGCGCATGCTTCAGCGCGTTGGTCACGGCTTCCTGCACCACGCGGTAGAGATGCTCGCTGCGCTCGAGCGAGAGGCGCAGCGGCGCCTGAGCATCGACCTCGACTTCGAGGCGCGGGTCCGAATCCGGCGGCAACGAATTGGGGAGCCGACGCAGCGCCTCGAGCAGGTCGCCGTTTGCATCCTGCAGCGGCGAGACCCCGCGGGTCAGCTGCCGGCATAGCTTCACCACCTGGTTGCTCGTGCCGACGAGGAACTCAATGAATGCGTTATCGACGCCCAAACCGCGCGAGGCACGCACTGCCGCTGCTTGCGCGCCGAGGCTAAGGCCCGTCAGGACCTGTCCGATCCCATCGTGCAACTCCCGCGCGAGTCGTCCGCGCTCGAGATCTACCGCCGCGAACAGCCGTAAGCGAAGTTCAATCCGGTCCGTGACGTCCACTGCGTAGCATATTTCGGCAAGGCGGCCGTCGAACTCGATGGGCGTCGATAGGAGTTCCACGTCGATGACCGCCCCGCTGCGGGTGCGATGTTGCAGCGAACGCGCCCCGCCCACCGGCCCACTCGTTCCGGGAGCAGGTACGGGGATCGTGGCGGGCTCCGCGGTCAGTTGATCAACCGTCATGGCGAGAAACTCTGCTTCGGTGTATCCGTAATGCCGCACCGCCTCGTCGTTCACCATCAAAATGCGGCCGCCATCCGGCTCGGCTACCCACAGCGGCGACGGATTGGATTTGAAGAGCCGCTGGTAGCGCTCGGCGACCGCTTTCAGCCGCTGATGGTCGCGCCGCCGTTCAGCGAGGAGCGCGGCGAGAGACAGGCCGGTGAGCGCAAGCAGCGCAATGAATCCCCACTGCAGCCCGATGCTTTGCATCGGGCTGCTGGTCCCGAGCGGTCCCATGCGCAGGCCCACGCCGGTGATCGTCACCAGCGACATCGTCAATGTGACGACTGCGGCGGTCGGAGGCCCGAAGCGCACGGACGCCCAGGCAACGATCATCAGTGCGGAGATCAGCAGAGGTTGCGTCGCGGCCGCGGGCAGATTCAGAGCCGCGGCACTCCATGCCAGCAAACTGAGGCCCAATGCGAACAACGCAATCGGCTGACGGAAATAGGTCTGCAGCAGGTCGTCGAGTCTTGCGCCGGCGAGAGGTACCACCAGCATGATGCCGGCGATGGAATTCAGGCACCAACGCACGCTGGCTGAAAATACCTCCGGGGTCAGCGTCGGATAGGCGCCGGACGCATCGGTCAGCATCAGGCGATATGCCGGCGCAAAGGACTCCGGCGACAGCCACACCGTGGCAAAGGCACCCACCCAGTCGAGCGTCACCGCAAGCACCCGTCCCACCGTCGCGGCCGCGAGCAGCACCAGAGGATCGCGGAAGCGATCGAAGCTGCGGTGAAAGCCCCAAATCCGCAAGAGATGAGCGATGAGTACGATGCTGCCGGCTTCAGCCGCCGCGTCGACCGTGACAGAGATGGCTGCGTCGCCTACGACGACACCCCAGACCAGCCAGGAGCCGATGAACAGCGCCGGCCAGAGGCGCGCCCCGCCCAACAGCACACCGGCCACGCCGACGCCGACCGCGAGCCAGGGTGTCGCGACCGACATGACCCGCGCTGAATCCGACACGTGCTGGACGAACAGTACCGCGCCGACGGCGCTGGCGACGTAGGCCACGAACAATAGCAATCCGGCGGCCCACGGCGAGTTCCAGCGCCAGAACCTCTGTGGACTGCCGATCTGCGGCAACACTTCCCTTTCTGCCATTTGGCATTACCGCGTCCAAAGGACCCGGCAACTCCTTGGGTTCATCAAGTCAGCGACACTCGCGCGGTTTGCTTTCGAATCGCCTTGGTCTTCGCCCGGCATTATTGCGGAAATCGACGGGGTTGTATCTCCTCACGAGCCGCGCCCACCGTGCGTACGGGTCTCCGGAGCTCAATCTCGCGAGTGGGGCCGCCGCGGTCAGCCGCGGTTTCGCCCCCGCAGGCGTTCTGTTGCGACGCGGCAAATGGTCGAGCGAGGGTGCGGATTCATATCGACAGGCGCGCGGCGCCCCCCATCAACGCCAAGCCATGCTACGGCACTCATCACGGCGCATAGAGCGCCGATCAGTCGAGGCCGAGTCGCTCCCCGACATAGCGACGGATGTCGAGGCTCAGATCTTCCATGGGCGCGTAATAGCCGTGAGCGTGTGGGCGGGCGGCGATGCCGCGTTGCACGCTTTCGCAAATCGCCCAATCTTGGCGGTTGGTGACATCCCAGAGCTCCACCGCATCCGATGGATCGAAGCCCGCGCGTGCTATCTCCTCAGGCTCGAACAGGAACTGACACTCGATCAGCGTCCGCTCCGGTCCCTTGGGCTGCAGAATGAAGGCAGCGACGTGATCGCAGCACAGGCTCAAGAACAGGTTCGGGTAGGACACTTCGCCGAAATGCCGCGTACGCTCGTCCTCGTTGAGATCCGGGAAAGGTGCTCGGGCCGTCGTGCCGGTGTTGGTAAAGGTGTAGCCGCCGTCGCGATGCGCAATCCCGCGCTCCCATTCGAGGTCGCCTCCGCCGTTCCGTCGGAAGGCCGGCACGATATCGCAGAGCTCGGGATGGACGCCGCCGCAGTGGTAGCACTCGTTGTAGTTCTCGACGATGATTTTCCAATTCGCCGCAACGTTGTAATGGATGGCGTGGCCGACGCGAAGCCGGGCAAGGGGATAGCGGCGGGTGCGCGCCGGAATCGGGCCGAGTTGGTCGGCCAGCGGCTTTGCCCCCGACGGGGTCAGATGAACAAAGATAAAGCCGCCCCAGCTCTCGACCCCGACGGGATAGAGGGAGAACTTTGCGCGGTCGACGCCATCGATATAGGGTGTCGCGACGAGGTCCCCGTCGAGGCTATAGGTCCAGGAATGATAAGGACAGCGTATTCGTTTGCCGCCGACCACCCCACCCCGCGTCGCACGGCCCGGAAGCGACACGCCGCATAGCTGAGCACCCCGGTGCCTGCAAACGTTGTAGAAGCCCCGAAGCGCTCCCGACTCATTGCGCACGAGGAGAATGTTTTCACCCAGCAACTCCAGCACCTTGTAATCGCCGGGATTCGGCACATCAGTCTCGCGCCCGACGCAGACCCACTCCCGGCAGAAGATTCGCTCTTTCTCCCGTGTGTACATCTCCGCCGAGCGGTAGTAATCGGAGGGTAGCGTCTTCTCCAGAGGCCGCGCGGGACTGGTCGGCAGGTCGACTTGGCTCATCGTTGGTCTCCTCGTAGGATCACGGCCGCTCGAAATGGATCGTCCCGATGATCGGGCTAGGCATTGACGCTGCCGGGGAGCGCGGTCTCCCCGCGCGACCCGGTCTCGATGCGCCCGTCGCCCGGCTTCACGGGGCCGACGATCGGGAAGTCGCGTCGATATGGTGCGAGGCTTTCTCCCAGGCCGATCTCGCGGGCCACACGGTGACCGCTGTGCACCGCATGAACGATCGCGCCCGGCGCGAGTGCGTCGCCCGCGCGCTCGACGGAACGGATGCCGGCTTTCGCGACCTCTTCGGTGCGCGCTTCGAGCGCGGACATCAGCTCGCCACGAGGTACCCGCAATCCCACGATCACGACCGAGCGGCAGTCAACTCGCACCTCCTCTCCGGTGAATAGATGCTTCAAGGTGGCTTTCTCACCGTCGAACCCAGAAAGCAGATGCAGCGTGGTTACCGGGACGTTGCGCTTCGCAAGTGCGCGATGCACGAGCGGCAACTCATTGGTCATGATCGTCCAGGCGGAGGCGTGCCCGGCCGGCGTCGCATAGGCTATCGACGTACCCTGACTCGCCAGGTATTCGGTCAGAACGCCGCCCATGTAGTAGTTGTCAAAATCAAATAGCAGGGTCGGCCCTTCCGGCAGGCGGCCCGCCGCAATGTCGTCCGGGGTGTACACGTGTGGGTGGTCGAGTTGCCCTACTGGAAGCTCCATCGACGCGTAGAGCATTCGGGTCCATCGGGCGCCCGTCGCGACGACCACGCGATCCGGCGCCAACTCGATGATCTCGTCGACCCCGACCGGGCTGCCGAGAAACGTCTCGACGTTGGTCATGACGTTCAATCTGCCGAGTCGGTAGTCGCGCACTCGGCCCCACGCCGACAAACCGGGCAACCGCGTTTCGAAATTGAGCCGCCCGCCGACGGCGCGCTCGGTCTCGACGAGGGTCACGTGGTGTCCACGGCGACCAAGGGTGAGGGCACATTCGAGGCCGGCGGGTCCCGCGCCCACCACGAGGATCCGCTCCGCTTGGGCGACGCGATCGACGCGCTCCGGATGCCATCCGCGTCGCCACTCCTCGCCGGCGGTCGGGTTTTGGGTGCAACGAACCGGCACGCTGTCGTGCCAGCTTGAGATGCAGATGTTGCATCCAATGCACTCGCGGATCTCATCGAGGCGCCCTTCCTTGATCTTGCGGGGAAGGAACGGATCCGCGATCGACGGGCGAGCACCGCCTATGAGATCGAGAATACCGCGACGGAGCTGCGAAACCATGGTGTCCGGCGACGTGAAACGGCCTACCCCGACCACCGGCTTTCTGGTCAGCCGCTTGACGAAATCAATCACCGGTTCGTGGCTGCCTTCGCCGCTGAAGCGCGAGGCCGAACAGTCGGTCGGACTCGAATCCATCTTCACGTCGAAGAGATCCGGGTATTCGGCAAGTAGCGAGATCACCTCATGGGCTTCGGATTCCCCATTCCGGCCGGGCCGCCCGCGCAACTCCTCCAGGCTGATCCGCAGCGCCACCGCGCAATCCTTGCCTACCGCATCTTTGGTGGTCTCAATCATTTCGCGCACAAATCGCACGCGGTTCTCGATGGCGCCGCCGTAGGCATCGGTACGGCGGTTATATTCGGGCAACAGAAATTCGTACCCGAGATATCCCATCCCGGCGTACACGTAGACGATGTCGAACCCCGCCGAGCGGGCCCTACGGGCAGCGTCCGCTTGCCACTTGAGCACGGCGCGAATGTCGCTCCGGTCCATGGTCTTCGGCTTGAGATTGCCCATGAAGCCGATATGAGTCGCCATCCACGGAATGCCGGAGGGTGAGAGAGGCGGCAAGCGGCTCGCTCGGTTCATGACCGAGGCGCCCCCGTGCCAAAGCTCGACACCGGCGAGTGCGCCATGCCGGTGTACCGCTTCGGTCATGAGCGCGTGCGCGCGGACATCGTTGTCGTCCCACATCGAGGCGAAGGGCAGCGGTGTGTCGTCCGAAGTCGGGTCGATGGAACAAGCGCCAGTGCAGATTACACCCCAACCGCCCTCCGCCTTCGTCTCGCGAAAAGCGGCCCGAACGCGCGGCAGCGCGTTGGTCATGCCGCTTGCATGTGGAACTTGGTAGAAGCGGTTCGGCGCGGTGACCGGCCCGATTTTCACGGGCTCGAACAACACATCGTAGCGGGAGTCTCCGGCCATCGGCATACCTCGCTTGCGTGCGCGCTGGATGAGCG
>JBEKYO010000097.1:0-16875 GCA_049510875.1 Steroidobacteraceae bacterium | reverse complement strand
CCCAACCCGATGGACGTGGTGAGGGCGGTCTCCGGCTTCAACCCCGGATTGCCGCCCGTGAGGCCGTTGTACTGGGCTGCCGAGTTCGCCAGAATGTGGCCGTATTCCCCCGGCGTGACCCCGGTTCGTTCGCAGGCGGCCAGCGAGTACGTCGGCGTCGGCCCCGCGCAGGGATCCGTGTTGCCGTCAAGACCCACCGACTGCACCGAGAACAACTCCACGATATTGGGTGCGCGCACGGCGCGCGAGAAGCTGCCGCGCAGACGAACGTCCTGCACCGGCGACCAATCGAGCCCCATGGAAAACGTGTTGGTGTTGAACCCCAGAGAATAATCGGAGTAGCGATAAGAGGCATCCACGTCCAGCGCTTTCGCACCCGGCTTGTCCTCGACCAGCGGCATGCGCCCTTCGAAGAAGGCGTCGCGCGAGACGATGCCGCCGGACACCGGCAGCGTCGCCCCGCCCTGTCCCGCGAGATCGCCGGTTTGGAATTCCTCGTCCGGGATGGAGAAGGACTTCTCATCGCGCCATTCCGCGCCCATGTTCACCTTGAGGCCGGAGTTCGCCGTCGGCAGCTGTATGCCATAGGCTCCGAGATCTCCGGTCACGTTGGCATTGACGATGGTTTGCGTGATCTTGCCCCGGTTCAAGCCCGGCGCATCGATGTAGTTCGCGGCCGCCGAGGTGACGCCGCCAGGGGTGAAAATGTTCCACGGCACGCAGCCCACGCCCAAGCCGGTGGAGACGCCGGCGGCCACCACCGCGCACTGCGGGCCGGTCGGGGTGCTCACCACGTCCAAAGCGTAATTGATCTTCGTGGTCGATACGTCGTTGTAGTAGGTATCGGCCAGATCCACAATGCCATACTGGAAACTGGCATCGTAGTTCCACGCATCGTTGATCTTGCCCTTCGCGCCGATCACCTCGCGCCAATCCGTATGTTCGATGTCGTCCTGACGGTTGCCGCCCTCGATGTTGCGCCGGCCGATGTACAAGCCGTTGCCGGGTCCGCCGCTGGTCGTGGTGCCCGCGGTGCTGCCGCCGCACCAGGCCGCGAGCTCGGGCGCGGACAGGTATGGATTGGCGCAGTTGACCGTGTACGGATCACCGAAGAACGCCCCGGACGGCGCGATCTGCGAGATCGTGCGGTCGTCCGAGAACATCGTCTGCGAATACACGATGGCGTGCTCGTTGAATTCATAATGCAGGAACGCACCCGATGTGTATTGCTCATCCGGGCGCTGATAGTAATTGAGCGGGCCGTAGTTGAAGCGATTGCCGTCGGTGAACGGAGGCAGCGTTCCGCCGGGACCGATGGTCGAGTCGCTGGTGGTGGTGCCGCCGGTGAGCTTGTAGAAGCGGCCGGGAAACGAGGTCGAGGAACCGGAGCAGGTGAACTTGCCCCCGGTCGCGTACGAACCCGCCAGATACCCCGAGCCCGCCGTGCACGCGCTCTGCGAATACTTCGATTGCAGCACGGACGCGATGTTGCGATAGGTCGCGTAGAAGGTGGCATTGCCGTTGCCGTCGGCCGAGTTCAAGCCCGCGATGAACGTCAGGCTCTTCGAGGCGCCGGTGTTGACGGTGGACGGCGCCGGGGCGAAGTTATTGCCCGTGGTGGTGTTGAAATTGCTCAGCACGCTCTGCATGTCGCCGTCGTTGCCGTTGCTGTGATTGTAGATCCCGGCGTCCGCGACCAGCTTCACGCCCTCGAAATGATCGTTCAGCTTGAAGTTCACCACGCCCGCGACCGCGTCGGCGCCGTACACGGACGATGCGCCGCCCGTCAGCACTTCGACGCTGTCGATGAGTTCCGTCGGAATCATGTTGATGTCCGATCCGGCACCGCCGCTGCGCGGATCGCCGTAGCCCAAGCGGTCGCCGTCGACCAGCACCAGGGTGCGCTTGGTGTTGAGGCCGCGCAGGTTCACCGTTGCCGTGCCGTTCGAGCCGTTCGAAATGGCGCTGCTCTGGTCCGCAAAGACCTGCGGCAGCTGATTGAGCACATCCTCGATCCGGGTGAGGCCGGTTTGCTGGATGTCCACCGCCGAGACGAAGGTGACGGGACTGATCGACGTCTGGTTCGGCACCGCAATACGCGATCCCGTGACGACGACTTCTTGGAGAGTGGTATCGGCGGTGGCCGGCGGCGTCGATTGCTCCTGCGCGTGTACGGCGCCGAACGATGCGGCCAATGTGCCGCCGCTCAGCGCCAGCCGCACGGCCATCCGAAGCCGCGGGTTTCCAAGATTGTTCTGAAGCATTTTAACGGCTCCCTGTGGCGCTGCGCGCCTGGATAATTGTGGTGAATTGCGACCCAGAGTAAGTCCCTGCGGCGGGGAGCCGAAACCCAAGCCCCAAAGCGGGCGTCTGCCCGGCATCGTGGCGTCGTCTCTGCTGCTGACATCCCCGGACGTTGACCGTCTCTAAGAATTTCTAACCGATGAGGAAATATAACACAGTGTCTGAGCGACGCAACATGGGCGATTCGCTCCGGCACCGTGCGGACCCTGCGCGAACGCGCTGGCCGCCGCTATCACGCCGCGGCCCGCGGAATCTTGAGCGCGGGGATCCCTGAATGCGCCGCGCCGCCGGCCGCCGCACAGCGTCTGTTGCTGTAGCACAACGAGCGCGGCGTCGCCGGACTGGACGGCATCGGTCGCCACCCCGCATCATCGTGCGCTGACGATTATTGCGGACGAGCCATGCCGAGCCCCACTCTTCCCGACTTCCAGCACGAGATCGGCGCCCGCATGGGTCGCGGCGATCTGGCCGGAGCCGCGCTCGCGGCGGCGAGTTGCCGTACGGCGTGGCCCTCCGATCCGGCCGGCTGGCTGCTCGGCAGCATCGTGGCGCTGCTCGCGGACCAGAAGGAAACCGCGCTTGCCCTGGTCGAAGAGCGGCTCGTGAGGGATTCGGGCAACGTGCAGTGCCTGCTGCAAAAGGCCGAGTGTTTGCTCGCGCTCGGGGATTATTCCGCGAGCCTTGCCGCCGCCGCGGCGGCGGCGGTCCATGCGGAGGATTCCGTCGTCTGCCTCGACGCCGTGGGCGAGTTTCTGTTCCACGCCGGCGAGTACCGCGGGGCGCTCGGCATCTACGATCGCGCCGTCGGCGCGGCGCCTGCGGATCCCATCATTCGGGCCAAGCGGGCGGATGTGCACCGAGTGCTCGGCAACCTCGATCTTGCCACGCAGGACTATCAAGCGGTGTTGGCCATCGCGCCGGGGGCGCCCAAGGCGCTTAAGGCTCTGGTGGAGCTGCGCCGCCAATCCAGCGACTGCAACTCGGTCGCGCCGCTCGAAGCCGCGCTCGCCGCCGCGCCGGCCGACTCCGCCGACGCCGCGATACTCCATTTCGGACTGGCCAAGTCCTACGAGGACTTGGGCGACTACGCGCAGGGCTGGCGGCACCTGCAGGCCGGCAACCGCGTTGAACGCGCGCGCATCGATTACTCGCCCGAAACCGACCGTGCGTTGGTCGACCGCATCATCGCGGCGTTCCCGGTGCTCGAGACGCCCCGGCCCGACACCACGGGCGTGCGGCCCATTTTCATCGTCGGAATTCCGCGCACCGGCACCACGCTGGCCGAGCGCATCATCGCCGGCCACTCCCAGGTGCATCCGGCCGGCGAGATCACCGCGATGTCCGAGGCCATCGAGGTCGCGGCCGGGCGATGCCCGCCGGGCACGCGCTTGGGTGAGCTCGACGGCGCCCTGATCGCATGCGAGTACTTGAGCCTCGTGCGGCGCGGCGGCCGCCCGCGGTTCACCGACAAGTTGCTCACGAATTTCTTCCACTGCGGGCTCATTCTGCGCGCCTTCCCGAACGCCTCCATCATCCACCTGACGCGCCACCCGCTTGCCGCGTGCTACGCCATCTACCGGACCCGCTTCAGCGGAACCTATCCGTTCGCCTACGACTTGGCGGAGATCGCCGAGTTCTACCTCGGTTATCGGCGTCTCATGGCGCATTGGCACCGGGTACTGCCGGATCGCATTCTGGATGTGGCCTACGAGGACATCGTCACTTCGCTGGAACCGGCCGCGCGGCGCATGCTCGAGTACAGCGGCCTGCCGTTCGAGGCCGCCTGCCTGGAGTTCCACCGAAATCCCGCGCCGGTCAAGACGACGAGTTCGGTGCAGGTCCGGCAACCGCTGTACGACTCTTCGCTGCACCTGTGGCGGCACTATGCGGCGCAACTCGCCCCGCTGCGGGACCGCCTGCAAGCCGCCGGAATCGACATCGAATGACCCACCCATCGCTCGGGGAATTCCAATACGAGATCGGCGTGCGCATGAATCGCGGCGACTGGGCCGGTGCCGCCGCCGCCGCGCAAGCCTGCCGCGCGGCCTGGCCCGCCGATCCCGCCGGCTGGCTGCTCGGCAGCATCCTCGCGCTGCTCGCGGACGACAAGGAGCGCGCGCTCGCCCTGATCGATGAGCGTCTGGCGCTCGACCCGGGCGACGTACAATGCCTGCTGCAGAGGGCCGAGTGCCTGCTGGCACTGGGCGACCGCGCTCAATCCCTGGCAACCGCCGACGCCGCGGCGGCGAGCGCGCATGACGGCGCTGCGGCGCTCGACGCGGTGGGTGAGTTTCTGGTCCACGCCGGCGCGCATGGGCGCGCCCTCGAGATTTACGATCGCATCGTAGGGGCCGGTCCCGGCGACACGTCGCTGCTCGCGAAGCGGGCCGTCGTGCATCGCTTCCTCGGCAATTTCGACCGGGCCGCAGCCGACTATGAGCGGCTGCTGGCGCAATCGCCGACCGATGCCGAAGCGCTGAAGGGACTTGCGGAACTGCGTCGTCAATCGGCCGACCGCAATTCGGTCGCGGCCATGAAAGCCTCGCTGGCGATCGCTCCCGCCGGTTCGAAAGAGGCCGCGACGCTGCATTTCGGGCTGGCAAAATCGCTCGAGGACATCGGCGATTACGCCGCGAGCTGGCGCCACCTGCATGCCGGCAACACGCTCGAGCGCGCGCGCATCGAGTACAACCCCGAGACCGACCGCGCCCTCATCGACCGAATCATCGCCGGGTTCCCGGGCGTGGAACCCGGCGCGCCCGATACCACCGGGGAGCGCCCCATCTTTATCGTGGGTTTGCCGCGCACCGGAACCACCCTGGCCGAGCGCATCCTCGGCAGCCATTCCGCGGTCCATTCCGCGGGCGAGTTGCCGGCGCTGTCCGAGGCGGTGGGCAGCGCCGTCGATCTCATCGCGCCGCTGCAAGCACGAACGTGGCTGCAATACGCCGCCGCCCTCGGCGGCCTCGACGGAGCATCGATCGCGCGCGAATATCTGGAGCGCGCGCGCGCGCGCCGCGGCGACCGGCCGCGCTTCACCGACAAGCAACCCACCAATTTCTTCTATTGCGCCTTGATCCTGCGGGCCTTTCCGAACGCGCCCATCGTGCATTTGACGCGCCATCCGCTCGCCGCCTGTTACGCCATCTACAAGACCCGCTTCGGTGGCACCTATCCGTTCGCCTACGAACTGGGCGAGCTTGCGGCGTTCTACATCGGCTACCGGCGGCTGATGGCGCACTGGCACCGCGTGCTGCCCGGGCGCATCCTGGACCTGGCCTACGAGGATCTGGTCACCGAGCAAGCACCGACGACCCGGCGCTTGCTCGATTACGCCGGGCTGCCGTTCGAGGACTCCTGTCTCGACTTTCATCTCAATCCGGCGTCGACCGCCACCGCGAGTTCAGTGCAGGTGCGCCAGCCGCTGTACGATTCCTCGCTGCATCAGTGGCGGCACTACGCCGATGAGCTCGCGCCGCTCCGCCTGCGCCTAGAGGCCGCCGGCATACCGATCGACTGAGCCCCGCCTCACTGTCACTGCAGGCGCGTGACCTTGCAGCCGCGTCCCGATTTGATCTGCAGCCAATAAGAGCCGAGCAAGCCGCGCGAAATTGTCACCGCATCGCCCTGCTTGGCCAACAACTCTCCCTCCGCGGAGATTTGCCGCCAGATTTGCGCATTGTCGAGGGTGAATACCACGCGGCCGTTCGGCGCCTTCGCCAGCTGCGCGATATGTGCCTCGATTTTTGCCGCGTCGGTGGCGCGCGTACCGGCCGCGACTTCCTTGGCCGCCACCGCGCGCTCGGGCAAACCGAACTGCTGCTGCGCGTCGAGAGCCGGTGCGGGGTGAGGCGTCGGCGCGGCCGGTGCAATCGGGGCTGCAGTTGCCGTCGGCGCGGGCGGCGCAGCGGGCGCGATCGAGGCTGCAGTTGCCGTCGGCGCGGGCGGCGCAGCGGGCGCGGTCGGGGCTGTAGTTGCCGACGGCGCCGGCGGCGCGGCCGCGGCTGGCGTTGCCGGCGGCGCTGCGCGCGCGGCGGCGGCGGCCTCCCGGTCGAAGCAGGCGAGGCGCACCGTCGCATCCGCGATCTCGCGGCAGGCCACGAGCGCCGGGGGCGAATCTGCGGCGCGGCATGCGGCGCCCCCCGCGATCCAGAGGCCCATCGCGCAGCAGCATAAGAGGTGGCCCTGCCATCGGCGCAGGCCGCGCGCCGCGTTCTCCGTCATAGCGTCCCTCCGGGCAATCATACGGTCGCTCCCCGCGCTGAATACTCGCTCTCGTTGTAGTCCGCGAGCACCACCGTCGCCTCGCGGACCAGGTCGCGCTCGAGCTGCGTGAGTTGGGGATTCCAAACATCGAATATCAGAATCGCACGCGCCACGTTCGAATCGTTCCAAGCTTCGTGTTCGATGGTATCGTCGAACACCCATGCGGTGCCGACGCGCCACTCGCGGGTCTCCCCACCCACGCGGAATCTGCAGCCCGGCGGTACCACCAGCGGCAGGTGCACGGTGAGCCGGGTATTGGTCACCCCGGTATGCGGCGGGATATGCGTCCGCGCATCGAGCACCGAGAAGAACGCCGTCGGCCCGCGGCCGGGGATGTCGACCTGGGGAGTTGCCGCCAACGCGGCGACCGTGCGCGGACAGCGCGCCATGTGCGCCTCCTGCGGCCGACCCTCGTTCCACAGGAAATAGGCGCTCCAGCGCCGTGAGTGATTGAGCTCGCGCCACTGGTTGAGCGGCAGCCCCTCGCCATAGGCAATATAGGGTTCCATGCCGCTCTGGTCGTCGTGCAACACGCCGAGGAGTTCCTCGCGAATCGCATCCGCGACGCCCTCCAGCGGTTCGAGCCAGGGGAAGTGCTCCCGCGCATGGAACTCGAAATTCATGAGAAAGGGAAACAGCATGGACGTCGGGTCCGGCACATAGATCCGGCGGCGGCCGAGTATGCGGTCCAGACAGCGGTCGAAGCGCAGACTCTCCGCGCCCGGCCGGCCGGGCGGCCGCAGCGTGCCCAGGCGGGCATCCATCAAGGCGGCCACGTTGGCGGCGTTCGCGGCCACGCGCTGCCGGGCGTGAGCCACATGGGCCTCGATGGGACCGGGCAGCCGCGCACCCGCGCCCAAGGTCGCCAGCGCGTGACCGTACACCGCCGCCGCCGTCCGCGGCCGGTTCAGAAGATCGAGGACCGCGCCTTTCTGCAGCAATACCACGAGATGGGTGGGCTCCAACGCGAGCGCCCGGTCGAGAGCGACCAGCTCCTCGTGCCGCAGCCCGAGCGTGCGCAGCACCGCGGCGAGACTCAGCCAGAACGGCAGGTGGCCAGGCGCCAACGCCGTGACGCGTTCCAGGATCTCCCGGGCGGCCGCCGGGTTGCCGCCCAGGGCGGTTCGCCGCGCCCGTTCGTGCAGGACCAAGGGATGATCGGGAAGCAGCGCGGCCGCCTCCGCGAACAGCCTCTGCGCATCGGCGTCGCGCCGCTCCGCCACGAGCCGATCGACGTTGCCCATGAGCGCGGCGACTTTCTGTTCTACGGTGGCGGGCCCTGTTTCTGCCGTTCGCACGTTCATGCGGGAAGTATAGCCGGGGACGCCACGGACCGGACGCCGCGCCGTTACAATTCGCGGGGCACCGGTCGGACGGTGCGATTCCAAGGAGCCTGTATGCCGCCGCCGGAACTCGTGAACATGTTTGCCGTGCCCTTCGCGTTCAGCCGCAATCCGGCGCACGTGCAGCTCAATCCGGCGCTCAAGCGCTTCATCGCCGCCCAGGAAGGCGGCGGCGCGGCGGCCAATCCGCGGCCGCTCACTCAGCGCAATGCCGCCACGTTCGAGAGCCACTTCAATCTGTTCCGCGATGCCGATCCGGCCATCCAGGAATTGAAATCGTTTTGCTGGGATCAGCTGCTCGCGGTGATCGGCCGGCTCAACGGTTATGATTTGCCGACACTGCAGCGGCTGCAGATCTATAACGACTGCTGGTTCCATGTCACCCGCCGCGGCGGATTCTTCGGCCTGCACAATCACCCGAATGCCTCCTGGAGCGGCGTGTACTGCGTCGATCCCGGGCAATCCGATCCGGGCAACCAGAACAGCGGCCTGTTGAGCTTCGTGAATCCGATGATCATGGGCGCCATGCACATGGATGCGGGCGTGGCGAGGATGCCGCTGCCCTACGGGTACCAAGTAGCCAGCGTCGCGCTCGAAGCCGGGCAACTGGTGATTTTTCCATCGTGGGTGCTGCACGACGTCAAACCGTTCGAGGGGCCGGGCGAACGGGTCACGATTGCCTTCAACTGCTGGTTCACGCTGCCGGACCCCGCCTGAGCCCCGGCGCCGCTCGCTGCCGGCGGTCGGCGGCCGGCGGCCGGCGGCCGAATATCAGCTGCTCGATCGATGCCATCCATGCATGAGCGACGCTGCAGATCCCGCGCGAGGAATGGCTGCGACTGCCGCAGAGGAGTCAGGTGTCGTAGTAAAAGCGCTTCACCCACGGCTCGAGCAGGGGAGGAATGGCTGCGACTGCCGCAGAAGAGTCAGGTGTCGTAGTAAAAGCGCTTCACCCACGGCTCGAGCAGCGGCAGAACCGGTTCGAGGAACGCCCGGTAGCGGTGCCATTGTCCCAGGCCCTCCGTGTTCAATCCACGTACCAATTGCGCGGTGCTCGGCGTGAGCACGGCGCGGGTCTTGGTTCGCAGCGCAAAATCCCCCATCGCCGGCGCCCACTCGAGCCCGAGATAACCGCAGATGCGCTTCATCTCGCGGGCGAACGCGGTCACGATGTCCTCGTGCCGCACCAGGCAGGTGTCGAGCGTCAGCATGCCGTTGGCGCGCAGCACCAAGCCCATCACCGCATCGTAATAGCGCGCGGCTCCCTCGATGGACAGGAGTTCGTAGAGCGGCGCGCTCATCCGAAACCGATGACGGAAGCAGCTGAGCACGATGTCACGGGGATCCCGGCAGGCGAATAGGATCTTCGCGTTCGGAAACAGCCGCGCGATCAGCGGCAGCTTCAGCGAATTGAGCGGATATTTATCGACGAACACCTTGCCCGCCACATCGACGCCGCCTTCCGCGACGCGCCGCCAGTAAGCCGCGCGCAGCCTGTCGAGCGTCGCGGGGGTGGCCCGCGCCAAGGCGTCCAAATCCTCCGGCCGCCGCATGAACTCGTGCACGCTGTCCATCATGGACTCCCGCTCCTCGAGACTCGCCACATCCGGGTGTCCCTCGAGAATAACCTCGAGCAGCGTGGTGCCGGATCGCGGGAACCCGAGCAGGAAGACGTGCCCGCGCACACCCGAGCCATCGGGACGCGCGGCTCCGGCCGGCTTCCAGAGGTCGGGCCGGGTCCGCTCAAAGTAGCCGGTCATGGAGCGCACGTACTCGAGCGCATTGGCCCCTGCCGCGAAGCGGGTCGAATAGGCCCGGCGCAGCTCCTCGTTGCATTCGGTGTATGCCGCAAACGCCTCCGCCGGACGGTTGGCGGCGTCGAGTATGTCGCCGAACACGCCGTTCGCATACGCGCGTTCCGAGCCGGCGAGACGGGCATCGGCCAGCAAGGCTCGGATCCCGGTCTCGGCGCGCGCGAGGTTGCGCTCACCCAATTCTGCCGTCGCGAGACTCATCACCGCATCCGGATAGCCCGGCAGCACGGCCAGCGCCTTCGCGGCCCAGGCGCGCGCCTCCGGGTAGGCTCCGCGGCTCACGGCGATGTGCGCGAGACGCGCCAGGGCCACGCCCTGATCGGCATCGAGGGCCAGCGCGCGTTGATAGCTGGCCTCCGCCTCGGTGATGCCGCCGAGTGCGAGCAGCGCATTGCCATGGCTCACGTGCGCAAACGGCAGGGATGGATTTAGCCGGATCAGCGCGGCGAATTGCGCCAGGGCCTTTCTCGGCAGCCCGAGCCGCAGCAGGCACAGCCCGAGCGCATTGCGCGAGCCCACGTCGTCGGGCGCGATCTGCACCGCTCGGTGCAGCAATCCCTGCGCGTCGGCCACCCGCCCCTGCTGCTCGAGCTTGAGCGCCACCACGTTCAGGAGCAGGGGATGCTCGAGCCCGCCCGCGAGCGCCGCCTCGGCGAGGCCGGCCGCCTGCAGATGATTGCCCTCTTGGGCCGCCGTGTAGACGGCACGCAGCGTCGCTTGATCGGCGTCGGAATTGCGTGCCATGGATCCCGCGTTCAACGACGGCCGATCAGCGCGACCACATGCGATGCAGGTTTTGGATCACGTAATCGAGTTGCGTGCGATTGTGCCATTCCATTTTCAGGGCCTCCAGGGCCCGCACTTCGCCGAGCGCGTACAGCAGGTCGCGCTGCAACTGGTCCGGAATCTGGCTTTCGATGAACGTGATGACGACGATGCGCTCGCCCGAGGTTACCGGCACGACTTCGTGCAGCGTGGTGGACGGGTAGAACACCGCGGAACCCGGCTTGCCCTTGATGCGGATCGTTTCGCTGCCGAATTGGGCCACCAGTTCGCCGCCTTGATACTCGGCAGGGTCGTTGATCCACATGGTGCATGACACGTCCGAGCGCAGCGGCTGCGGCCCCACCGGCAGGAAGGCGGCGTCGGTGTGCGCGCCGTAGTGTCTGCCGATGCCGTAGCGGCACAAGGAGGGCACGGCCACGCGCTGCGGAAACACGAATTCGCGCGCCTGGTCGCTGCGCTGAAGCGCCGCCAGGGCGATCTGCGAGGCCCTCTGCGACAGCGGATCGTTGGGATCGCCGATCTCGCTGTGCTTCGTGACGTTGTGCGGATTCGAGCGCCGCCCCTCGATGAATTTCGCCTGGCGGGCAAGCTCTGCGATGGACTGCACTTCGGCGGCGGTGAGAAGATTCTCGATCTGAAGGAACATCGAAGGATTATAGCGCCCCGGTCCGCGAAGCTCCTACCCTTCGCGCATCGGCTACACTGCGCCCGATGGATGGGCCACTGGAATCCTTGGGCCGCTCGCCGGAACTGTTCCCGTACAGCCTGGATGCGCATCATGACACCGTCGCGTTCATCCGCCTTCGGCAGGCGGACTACGACGGAGCGAGTTTTCTCGATGCGCGCATCCTGACTGCGCACGGCAGCCCGCGCACGATGCCGTGGCGGCAAGTGGCCGCGTGGATCGAGGCGGCCGCGCCTGCCGAAAGCTGCCGCTACCTGTTCCATATCGGCCATGTCGGCTCGACCTTGCTGTCGCGCCTCATCGGCGCGCATCCGCGCGCCTTCGCCCTGCGCGAGCCGCTGATCCTGCGGCAGTTGGCGGACATTCACGGCACGCTCCCCGCCGCGGCGCGGGTCTGGAGCGACGCTGAATTCGAGGCGCGGTTGGGCGGCTACGTGCAGCTGCTGTCGCGCACCTTCGACGCGCGGCAACGTGCCGTGGTCAAGGCGACCAGCTTCGTGTCGGAACTGGCGTCGCGGCTGCTGGCGCGCCCCGCCGCGCCCCGCGCGGTGCTGATGTTCGTCTCCCCGGAAAGCTATCTCGCCACGATTCTCGGCGGCCCCAATTCGCGCCAGGAAGCGCAGCTGCTCACGCCCGCGCGCCTGCGCCGCCTGCACCGGCGCATCGGAGAGGACGCCTGGCGCCTCGAATCATTCACCGAAGGCGAGGCCCTGGCGCTCGGATGGGCCTGCGAAATGTCGGCCCTCGCGCAGGCGGCACACACCGCCGGCGAGCGGGTGCTGTGCCTGAATTTCGACGAGTTTCTCGCCGCTCCGCAGCCGCACCTGCTCGCCGTTCTGCGCCATTTGCACATCGACGCGACCGCCGAGGAAGTGCGCGAGATCCTCGCGGGCCCGCACATGCAGCGCTATTCGAAGGCGCCCGAGCATGCCTACGACGCCGCGCTGCGCCGCGAGGTGCTGAACGAGGCGCGGGCGCTCCATGGCGCGCAGATCGAGCGCGGGCTGCGGTGGCTCGAACGCGCCGCCGCGCGCTTTGCCGCCGTGCGCGGCGCGCTCGCGGTTTCGAATGCCGCCGTCCCGTGACGCGGAGACGGAGCCCGCCGGCCGGGTCACCGTGCGAAGGACCGTGCGACCTGGGTGGTGATCGCCGACACCTGCATTTTGTCGGACTGGTCCGTGTGGTATAGCGCCTTGAGGAAGGCCTGGTCCCAATCGCTCAATCCCTTCGGCGCCGCACCGGCAGCGGGCGCGAACAGCTGCAGGATGGTGGCGGTCGGCCCGGCGTCGGCCTCGAGCCGAACTTCGGTCAGCCCGGCCATGGCGATGTAATCGGCCAATGGGCCGAAATTGACGCCGGCTGCCCGCCGGGTGTCGACCACCACGATGACGGAGGCGAGGCTGCGCAACTCGTTCCACTGCAGCCGCGACAGCCTGGAGTGCAAGTTGGTCGGTACCCCGGTGAATCCGGTCCCGGTGCCGGTGGGCGCGCCCGAGTAGAGCGCCAGACCGTCGATGCTGAGGGGCATTCCCTCCGCATCGTCGAGGTCGGCGTTGTACCAAACGCGCACCGGACCGGTGGCGTTGAGGAAGCGGCGGACTTTCGGCTCGGACTCGATTCCGAACATGGCTCTATCGCGCTTGCGCCACAACTTGAGCAGCGCGTCGGGATTCTTGGTTGCCACCACGTAGAAATTGGGGCGGCAGCTCTCCGGCGCCAAGGGTGCGCCCGCGAAGGTCACGATCTGCGAGAGGCGAGCGAGAATGAACTCACCCTGATCGCGCGGAAGTCCGGCGACCAAAGGGCAGATCGGGGTATTCCAGCGCGCCAGCGACTTCTCCCAGGGCTGCACCGCGATCGCCGACACGAAGGCGCTCGCCTGGCGCTGGATGGCGTCCCGCTCCTTCTGGCCCTGCACGGTGATTGAATTGAGTTGCGCCGCGGGCGGCGGCGAGGTATCGGCGAGCGCGCTTGCCGCGAACCAGGCGAGCGCCGCCAGGGTCGTCGTCCATACCGCGGAAGCGTGAACCCGTGTATGGCTGCAACCGAGTGCCGTGCCGCCGACCGCCGTTTTCGCGTGCCTAATCATGGGATTGCCCTCGCTGCTCGCCCGATCGATAGCTACCATTGTGCAAAGCGCGCGTCAAGATTCGCGGTTGATTTGATCTAGCAGCGGTCGGCCGTGTGCTGTATCGTTTCGGCATGCCTTATCCGACCCGACTTGCATTACTTTCAGCACGACGATGGTGAACCCCATGACGCAATCAAGCCTTCGTTCTTCCCTGCTGCTCGGCCTGCTGCTCGGAGCCGCTGCGCCGGTCTTTGCGCAACAAACCGGTACAACCCCGGCCCCGACCGCACCTCCGGCCAACGGCACCCAAGCGCCGGCCCCGGCATCCCCGCCCGTGACGACGGTCTTCACCACCTCGACTCCGGCGGCCACGCCGCCGCCGGAGGCGGCCAAGATTCCGTCGCCCGCAACCGTGAGAAAGGCCAAGGACGCCGGATACCGCGCCAAGCTGAGAAAAGGCGTGACGCTCTTCTGCAAGGAGCAAACGGAAATCGGGTCGCATTTCTCCTCCGAGAATTGCATCGACGAGAACCAGCTGCTGCTGGTCCTCGAGCGGGAACAGGCGCAACGCGACCAAATGTCGAACCATACCTGCAGCAACGGTGGCGCCTGCAGCGGCAAGTAGCCCGGCCTCAGCCGCCGTCCGCTAGGTACGCGCCAGGTACTCCCGAGGGGACGCACTAGATGCGCTCCAGGGTACGCGCTAGGTACGCGCCAAGTACTCTCGCAGTTCGGCGAGTTCGCGCTGGTAATGCCGCGCACGGCCCGACGAGCGCTGATAGATGGGTTCGCGCACCTGCCAGACGCTGGCGGTCCTGACCGCCTCCCCGCTCGGCTGCGGCGCGAGACACCGGTCATCCCACTCGAGCCCTAGGAACGCCAGGAGTCGCTGCGCCAGCGGCACGGGCTCGCGCACGAAGGCATCGTAGTCCACGTCGAAGATGTCGGCGCCGTAGAGCCCCTTCCAGTGCGCCATCAGCCGCAGGTACTGACGATAATGGTGGCCGATATCCGGCATATCGAGCGCATAACTCATGCGATGGTCGAGATGCAGGAAGTAGATCGACAGGCAATTGTCCAGCGGGTCGCGCCGCGTATGCACGATCTTCGCCGCCGGAAACAGCGTCTTGATGAGGCCGATGAACACGAAGTTATCGGGTCGCTTGTCGGTGACGAATTGCGCCCCGGGGAACATGTCGGCCAGTGTGTCGAGATAGCGCGCCGCCACCGACTGCAATTGATCCGTCGACACGGCGGCCATCGACTCGGGAAACGGAGCCAGCTGTTCGCGCGCGGCGCGCGGTATGAATTCGAGCTCCCCGCCTGCGGTCACACGCGGGTGTCTGCCGAGCAGCTGCTCGATCAAGGTTGAGCCCGAGCGAAACATCCCGCACACGAAGATGGGCTGCGGCGCCCGCGGCGCCGCGACCTGGCGCGACGCGGTCGGAGCTGCGGCCGGAGACGCGGCCGGAGACGCGGCCGGAAAAGCGGCGGCCATTCGATGGATGAGATGCTCCTCGACGGCTCGATCATAAACCGCCGTCCCGGGCGCGGCGCTGGCGCGGCTTTCGACGTTGGCGGCGCGATATGCGTCGAACGCAGCCGCGTACGATCCGCAGCCATCGAGCAGCCGGCCCAGCGCGAAGCCGAGAACGGCCCGATCGGCCGCCGTGGCGCTGCGCCCGCCGAGAGCCGTGCGCAGCCGCTCGATCAGCCGGTCATCGGGATCGGTGACCGTGTGCAAATTGGCATGGCGCGCGAGCGCCGCATAGCAGGCGGGGTCGGCCGCCAGAGTTTTCTCGTACGCCTCGAGCGCCGATTCCCGCAAGCCCAGATCCTCGTACAGATTGCCCAGGTTGAGCAGCGCCGGGACATAGGCCGGCGTCAGCGCCAGCGCGCGTCGATATTCGCGCTCCGCCGCCTCGGGCTGGCGCAGGTGATCGGCGTAGATGACGCCGCGATTGAGATGCACTTCCTCGGGCCGCTTCACCCCCCGGTCGAGGGCCTGCTGATAGGACGCCAGGGCGGTCGAGTAATCGCCGGCCTTGCGCTGCAGGACCGCAAGGTTGTACCAGGAATTCGGCAGATCGGGCCAGCGATCGAGCGCGCGCTGATAGGCGGCGATCGCCTCCATGACTCGGCCCCGGCGGTCGAGCAACGAAGCCTGTCGCACCATCGCTTCGGCACTGGCGTTCACTCGCGCTCATCCTATCAGCGCTACGGCGGGCCCGGAAGGACACACGCCACACACAGCACCGCGGCGCCGGGACTCGCCGTACGCGCGCCGTGCAGCCCGGCGAACGCCGGCAGCATGAACATCGCCCGCCCCAGGCTGAACGATGGAGACGTTACGCAGCCCGAGGCTCGGGACCCGCGTGAGGAGGCCCGCGGCGCGGACGGCCGCGAGCCCCTCGAAACAGACGCGCGGCGAGAATGCGCCGCGAATCCGCCTTACAGCAGCGGCCCCGCCTCGCCCATCATTTCCTTGCGCACCAGCGGAATCGGCGGACCCCCGTACGACAGGAACAGGTCGTGGAAATCGTGCCAATGCGACCGGTCGTCGGCACCGGCGGTTCCGGCGCCCGCCGCTGCAGGAGCGGCTGCCGAGGCACCGCCCGCTGCGGCACTGGCCGCCGCGGTATCGCCCGCCGCGGTACTGCCCGCTGCGCTACTGCCCGCCGCCGCGGCGCCCGGCGCGGCGCCGCCCGCCTGCATCTTCGCGATCCAATCGGCGCGCAGTTTGCGGATCATCAGTTTTCCCAGCGTGTAGTTGAGGTACGCCGGATCGTAGCTGCCGCGGGCTGCCTGTTGGCGCGCGTTGCCCGGATCTTGAAACGCGGCGTCCTTGAACATCTTTTCGGACTGGGCCACGGTCATGCCTTCGGTGTGCATGCCGATGGCGGACAGCATCCGCACGTCGCGCAACAACGCATCCATGAGCTGGCCGATGTGTTTCTCAGGATCGCCGGTCACCAGGCCCTCCTCGACCATCATTTCTTCGCAATAATGAGCCCATCCTTCCGCGAAGGCGTATCCCACCCACAACCCTTCGAGCTTGGAGGGGTTGGCGTTCGAATGCAGGAACTGCAGAAAATGTCCCGGCCACACCTCGTGAACGGAGGTGAACAACAAGGTCGCTTCGCTGGGGATGTACGCTTCCTGTTCGGCCTTCGGCCATTTCGGATCCGGCGGCGCAATGTTGTACGTCGACGCCGCGCCCTTGTCGTACGGCCCCGGTATCTGAATGAAGGCAGCGTTAGAGCGGTTGTACTCGGGGGCTGCCGCAACCAACGCCTCATCGTCGCTTGGAATGCTCGCCACGTTGTGGTCCTGAACGAACTTCTTCAGGTCCTTGAGCTGCGCGCGCGCCGCTTCCAGCGTGCCGCTCTTCGGTTTGTTCGCCGACACCTTTGCGATACATGCGGACAGCGTGCCCTTCGGCAGGAACACCGCACATTCCCCTTTGAGCGCCTGGCTGTTGCGTTCCAGATCGGCGCGGCCGGCCGCCTCGATCTGCTCGATCGGCACATCGACGCTTTCGGTGTCCTTGACCATCTCGGCGAATAGGTCCTTGCCCAAGGCGAATTTGTCGGTCGCGGTCTTGCG
>JBEKYO010000096.1:0-17311 GCA_049510875.1 Steroidobacteraceae bacterium | reverse complement strand
GCCGCGGCCATTGCTTGTGGGCGCCTCGAGTCGGTCGTGAACCGATCCCGCTACGTCTCACTGCTACGTGAGTCAACGCTCCTCGCCCTGCAATTCGACCTACGCGTGGGCGTATCCCGGTCCTCGTGTCGCATTCTTGGGCGAGTTCATGCTGCACTGCAAGAGAATTGCGTTGGCGCAGCCCTGCGCCAAATAGACAGGGCCTGGCGGTCTCATCCTGAGGATGCCGAGGCCCTGGCCCCGATTTACGCCCGGCTGTTGGCATTCGAGGAGCGAAATCATGACGCCACGCTGCGCTTATTGCAGCTGGTGACCCTGCCGGATCCCGATGTTGCCGCGATCACGGTACATGCGCTATTGCACCTGCGGCGGGGAACCGAGGCGCGCCAGCACTTGGCGTCCGCGCTGGCCGAGTTCTGCGTGATGCCGGCGGGACTTCTTGCATACGCGGCCGCAGAAATCCTGCATCAGGACGGTACCCCTGCGGCCGGGTGGATCGGTCTCGGGCCGGCACTCGAGTTGGTCGGGGAGATGAGAGATCAGGAGCCCTGCACCCTGGAGGTGAGCCTGCATTCAGGCGCCGAATCTGCCCCGCCTATTACGCTGCACGCCAGCGTAGGCGCGTTCCGCTTCAAATTGCCCCCACTGCCACCGGGTGCGGCCCTACGAGTGACCTGCCGTGAAATGCCTCTTCTGGGAAGCGGCCTGCGGGTTCCTGCAGACTTCGGGCTCGACGGGCGCGCCGCCGGCACCGGCCCCACCGTCACTGGTTGGGCTCGCATGGGATGGTTGCCGACCCGGTCCGTGGAACTCTGCGTGGAGGATGAGGACGGCCGCCGTTGTCTGACCAGAACCCGTGACCTGCCGCGAGCAGGACCGCGCTGGCCTTTCACGATGAACCTGCGGCGTGCAGGGTTGCTCGGCAGCCGCATCAGCATCCTGGCCAAGCTGCCCGATGGCCGCTGGCTGCCGTTACCGGACGCGCCATTGCTGCTCAAGCGGGCAGTCAAGCTCCCGGGCTCTTCACCGCCCGCCCTCGGGCGTTGGCGCCGGCAGCAGGGCGACGGGGCGGGAAGGGCTTTCAACAAACAGGCCCCGCCCATCGATGTCATCATACCGGTGTATCGAGGCCGGCACGAAACGCTGGCCTGCATCGAGGCGGCACTTGCCACGGCCGGAAGGGCCCGCGTGGTCGTGGTGGACGATGCGACCGATGATCCCGCGCTCGCCGCCGCCCTGGATGAGCTCGAGGCGGCGAACCGCATCACGCTGCTGCGCAACCCGAGGAACCTGGGCTTTGCCGCATCGGTGAACCGTGCGCTGGCCCGCAATCGCACTCACGACGCGGTATTGCTCAATTCCGACGCGTTGGTCTTCGGCGACTGGCTCGAGCGGCTGCGCGCTGCCGCGTATCGTGGACCGAAAATAGGCACTGTCACTCCCTTTAGCAACAGCGGGGCGATCGCGAGTTACCGGCGCGCCCAAGAGCACCCGTTGAGCGCCGAGGAGGCAGCCACGCTGCACGAGCTCGCCGCGGCGACCAATGCGGGTCTCAGCCATGAAATCCCGGTCGGCGTGGGCTTCTGCCTCTACGTGCGACGCGACTGCCTGCGGGAGGTCGGCGCTTTCGATACCTCGGTATTCGACAAGGGCTATGGTGAAGAGGCCGATTTTTGCCTGCGTGCCCGACAGCTCGGCTGGTCGCACCAGCTCGCGGCCGATGTGTTCGTCTACCATGCCGGCGGCCGCTCGTTCGGCAGCCGGCGCGCAGCGCTGCTCGATCGCAGTACCCGGCTGCTCAATCTGCGCCATTCGGGATATGACCGTTTCATCATCGATTTCATGGCGCAAGATCCGCTTTACGCGCTGCGGCGCCGACTCGACGAGCAGCGCTTGCTCGCAAACGAGAAAAAGTTCGTCCTGCTCGTGACGCTGGCGTTGGGCGGGGGCGTTCAGCGGTTCGTCGACGAACGCTGCCGCGAGATTCGCGCCCAGGGATTCCTGCCGTTGCTGCTCAGGCCGTATAAACCCAATGATTCGCGCCGCTGCGAGCTGTGGACCGACGCGATCGATGCGCCCAGTCTGCGCTATGAGATCCCCTCGGATCTCGCAGCGCTGGGGACGCTGCTGCGCCGCCTGCGTGTCAGACACGTCGAGATACAGCATTTTCTGCACATTGACGCGCGCGTCATCGACATGGTGCGCGCGCTGGATGTGGCTTACGATGTGTTCGTTCATGATTATGCGTGGGTGTGTCCGCGAATCACCATGATCGATGGAAGCGGCCGTTATTGCGGCGAGCCCGCGGTTTCCGTCTGCAATTCATGCGTGCGGCGCAACGGCTCGAATTTGGGAGGAAAAGCCATATCGGTAAGTCAGCTGCGCGAGCGCAGCGCGCGGTGGCTGCAACAGGCGCGCCGGGTGTTCGCGCCGTCGGCCGACACCGCGACCCGATTCGCGAAGTATTTCTCGACGCCCATAGCGGTTCGCCCGCATGGGGCGCCGATTGCGCCCCCGGCCGCCGTTCCGAGGCCCAAGCAGAACCCGGTCCTGCGGATCGCCGTGATCGGCGCGATCGGCGAGCACAAAGGCTATCGCGTGTTGCTCAACTGCGCGCGCGACGCAAAGAGGCGTGGATTGGCGCTGGAATTCGTCGTGATCGGCTACACCGAGAATGACCGTCCGCTGCTCGCTACGGGCAAGGTTTTCATCACGGGACGCTACAGTGAAGGGGAGGCCGTGCATCTGCTGCGGCGAGAGGATCCGGACGTGGTATTTTTGCCCTCGGTCTGGCCCGAGACGTGGTGTTTTGCGCTGGATGAGGCGGTGGCATTGGGTATTCCGGTGATTGCATTCGATCTGGGCGCGGTGGGGGAGCGGCTGCGCGAGACGGACCTGAAAGTGCTATTGCCGCTCGACATGGAAGCGGGCCCCATCAACGACCGGTTTCTCGATTTCGCGGCAACCCTGAGGATGCCGGATCGGCGTTCGCCGCGGCATCGGACAGTGGCGCTGCCGCTGAAGATTGCCGCGCACATCCGCGCAAGAGGCGACATGAGCTTCGCCGATGCGCCGTGGGCGGGCCGGGTGGCCGCGGGCCTGTGGATCGAAGCCTTCTCCATCAAGCCGCTCGCGCAACTCGAGCCCGGCGACCTCGAGTACAAGGCGCTCACGGGCGCCGGTTTTGAGACGCCATGGGTGAGTGATGGCAGGATGTGCGGCACCAAAGGCATGGCGGTGCCGTTGCTCGGCTATGCGGTGCGCCTGAAGCCCGGCCCGCATAGCGCGGGGTATGATTGCGAATACACCGGCTATTTCAAATCCGGCGTCACCGTCGGACCCCTGCGAAACGGCGCGCCCTGTCAATCGACGGCGACGAGCGATCCGCTCGAAGGAATTCAGGTGCGGATCTTCAAGAAGCCCTCGCCCATGGGCGCGCGCAAGCCCGTGAAGGCGAAGCCGCAGTCCCAGCGCAGCCGTGCCGGGAGCCTCGTGGCTACCGGCGCCCCACCTCCGCGCCAGCGGCCGGTTGCCCGCCGCTGACGAGGCCGCAACGCCGTGCGGACGGCGCTGCGAGGGGATTCGCCACCGGCCGGCGCTCGACTGACGGCGAAAGCCTGCCGGTAATCAGCCCCCGGCGCGGGGTCGGCGGTTGTGAATGAGATCGTCGAACAATGCCATCCACTTCGGCAGAAGCACGCGCTTCAGGTCATATTTTTCGACCGCCGTGGCGCGCGCCGCCTCTCTGATGGCTTGCATGCGGTCGCGCTGCTCGAGCGCCGCCTCGATGCGGTTCGCCAGGGACCTGGTCGAAAAGAAATCCACCGTAAATCCATTCTCGCCATCGCGCAGCACTTCGAGAACCGGCGGGGTGGCGGATCCGACGATGAGGCACCCGCTCGCCAGGGCCTCGATGAACGACCAGGAGAGGACGAAAGGGTAGGTCAGATAGACGTGCACCGAGGAGATCTGCAGCAGCGACAAGTAATCCTGATAGTCGATCATGCCCAAAAAATGAACACGGGCGAGGTCCAGTTTCGAGCCCAATTCCTCCAACATCATGTCGCGAAACGTGGTGCGGGGCGGCGGCGGCGCGCCGTAACTCACGCCGTCGCCGCCGACGATCAGCACGCGCGCGCGCGGACAGCGGCGCAGCACCTGCGGCAACGCACGCATGAATACGTGAAAGCCGCGATAGGGCTCGAGATTCCGCGCAACATACGTGATGACACGATCGCGGCGCGTCAATGCACGGCGCAATCCCGGAACCTTGAACGAAGCGGTGCGCCGCGGACGGGCGAGATCGGTATCCACGCCCTCGTGAAGCGTGCTGATTCGCGGCCGCATCTCGGGCGGATATAGGCTGCGTTGCCACTCGGTCGCGGAGTGGCCCCAGTCGGCGGCTTCGAAGGCAAGCAGGTTGGTGGCGTTGCGAGTGCGCAGGCGCGACGGGTCGTTGAAGATCGAGACGAATTCAGGGTCGAAGCCGACATCGACGCCGTGGGCGTGATAGTAGAATTCGAAATTGGCGAGTAGCGGGACGTCGGGAAAGATGTCCTTGACGAACAGGGTCTCGCCCCAGCCGCTATGGCCGACGATGAGATCCGGCCGATAACCCTCATCGCGCATTTTGCGGCAGACGTCGGCCACGGTTGCCCCGTTTTGAACGGCGCGATCGATTTCCACCGAGTATGCGTGGCAGTTGACGAATCCGCGATTGTCCTTGGGATACGTGACCTTGGTCACGCCCACCATTTCGTTGTCGTTCGGCTGCGTAATGAAGTCGACACGATTGCCGCGCTTGCTGGCGAGGTGCCGTACCACGTGCCGATACTGCGCCGGGAAATTCTGATGGATGAACAGGTAGTTCATCGCTGCACGCGCGCGACCGCGGCCGGCGCCATTGCCGGTTGGTGTGCGCACCAATGCTCGATGCAATCTCGCCGCTCAGCGGCGCCGGCGGCCAGGCGGTTGCCCTCTAGCGGACCACACCCATCACTGACGAGAAGATGCGTGCCTCGCGCCCGGCTCACGAACGGCGGGCAATTGGCCGCTGAGTTGCCGTCATGGCGCCATTCGCACCGTTGGCGGCAATGGCGGCATTCGCGCCATTCGCGCCACTAGCAGCACGAATTTCCGGATCGGATCGCTTCGGCAGCGAATGCGTCTTTGCCGGCTTGCGCTCGCGGACAGCCGATACCGCTTTGCCTTTCACCGGTGTGCTGCGGGTGGATTTGACGGTGCCATTGGCCGCGGGGACGGCATGAGAGTGGTCGTCGCGATAGCGGCCGAATGACGGTCCTATAGGGCCGCTGGCCGGCGGCCGCGTTCCGGGCGCTTCGCCGGGTCGAACCTCCCGATGAGCCAGTGATGCCGGTTTGCTTGCGCCGACCCGCTTGAAGATACGCACCTGAATTCCCTCGAGCGGATCATTTGCGACCGTCGATCGACAGGGAGCGCCATTTCGCAAGGGTCCGACGGTGGCGCCGGATTTGAAGTAGCCGCTGTATTCGCAGTCGTAAGCCGCCGATTGCGGACTTGGCTTCAGGCGTACCGCGTAGCCGACCAACGGCACCGACAAGCCTTTCGTGCCGCACATCTTGTCCTCGCTCAACCAGGGCGTCTCGAAGCCGCTGCCGGTCAGTCCCTTGTACTCGATGTCCCGATCTTCGAATCGCTCGAGCGGTTTGATGGAGAAGGATTCGATCCAAAGGCCGGGCGCGACGCGGCCTGCCCAGGGCACATCGGAGAAGTCCATATCCCCGCGCGCGCGAACGTGCGCGCTGATCTTCAACGCCAGGGAGTCGTTGGCCGGCTTCGCGACCGGTTCGGATTTCTTGGCGGCGCCGGCGGGCGCGACGGGCGGCGGGTTCTGCGCGGGCAATTGCGCGGGCGCTGTTGCTTCCGCGCGCCCTTCCAAGCGTTCCACTTTGATCGACAGCACTTCACCGCCCGGCGCGCGCACCGATGTCAATATGAGCGTGGCGCCCACACCCTTCACTTTGGTGACGAGCAAGTCTTCATGCGCAAACAACCATGCGCCGTCGGTCGCCGGACCCGCAATGAACTCGACCTGTTCCGAGCGCACGCCCGGTCCCAGGCCCACGTGCATCGCGGGCAGCCGTAATACGCCTTGAGGCCCGTTCGGGACCAGTGAGGCGGCCTTGACCGAAAACAGGTACAAGCCCGGCGGCAACGGTAGAACTTGAATGGACGCACTCAGCGGATCGTTAGGCGAGGCATCCCGGTCGAGAGCTATGTTGGTCATGTTGGTCGAATCCAATCCCTTTTTGCGCAACGGCCTGTTCCGGGCAGTGTAGCCTATCACGGAATATTCTAAAGTTAATCCGTTCATTTTTTTCCGCAGCGCGCAATTAAGTAAAAATCGCCGGGCCTTATGCTCGCCGCTGGTGCTCCATTCGCTCCGCTGCGCGCGAATGCCGCACATGGCGATCACGCGACCTGCATGGACGCAGGGGCAGCGGCGCATGGGCGGCGCGCGTCGATGCGATCGCATTTTTTGCCAGCCGTGCGCGGCCATAGTAATCATGAACTGACGGTGTCGTAGTGCAATCGAGAACGCCGCGAGCCGGTCACGCACGCATCGAGATATCAACGATGGTGGAACTCGGCCTGGTGCAAACAACTGCTCGCAGCAGCGCATGGCGCTGCATGCACGAGATGGTCCAGCGCACAGGCCGGCGAGGCCGGCGAGGCCGGGCGGGCGCGAGGGGCGGGCGCGGGGAATACGGGGATCGTCGCTATTCCGCGAATTATGTTAAACGATAATAATTTGCTTCGCTATAGGCGCCCGTGTACTTTCAAGGAATCAAAAATCGGCAGCAGGGGGATGCGCGCCATGAATCGACTCCGATACAAAGGATTGATCGGTGTTTCAGCCATAGCACTGCTCGCAACCGTCGCGGTTACTGCACGCAAGCCCGCGATATCCGCTGATGGAGCGGTTTTGGAGCGACGGGCGGCCTTGGGCCAGCTGATGAAGGATTTGTGGGACCCGCTTGATGAAACCGATGCACCGGCGCCGATCGATTATGGCGCCGGCCCCGGGGTGAAGCCCAAGGTGATGGCGCAAGCGCCCGCCGTGAGCGCCGGAATTCCCGTCGGTGCAAAGAACGCAGACGTGACCGGCGTGTTCGGTCCCGTGGTGACGTGGCCCATTATCCCGATTCATGTCCTGTTGCTGCCGGATGGCCGCGTGATGAATTACGGCACCAACGAGAGCGGCCAGCAAGGAGCCGAGCTGCTCTACGACATCTGGAGCCCGACCGTCGGCACCGGCACCAATGCGCACACGATATTGCCCAATACGACCCCGACCGACCTTTTCTGCAGCTCGCAGTCGATGTTGCTGACGGGGGACGCGCTCATCACCGGCGGTGACCTGACCGTGGACGGTCAGCGGAATTTTGCACGCAATGACACCAATCTTTTCTCACCGACCGCCGACACGCTCACATCGAATACGCCCATGAATTACGCGCGCTGGTACGGCTCGCTGATATCGATGCCCGACGGCACCAAAGTCGTGTTCGGTGGCATCCAAAACCAGACTCCGCCGCTGTCGCCGCTGATACCCGTGCTCACGCCGGAATTATACGATCCGGCCACCCGCGCTTGGGCGACGCTCACCGGCGCCACCAGTTCGGTCGCCTTCGGCTTGGGGGCCCAGGATTGGTACTATCCTCGCGTATTCGTCGCTCCCGGCGGCAATCTGTTCTTGATCAGCGACAACGGCCCGCTCTATTGGATCACCACCGCGGGCGCCGGCACGATCACTCGCGACGGAATCGCGCCGGCCGGATTGGCGGACCTGCCGACCGTCATGTTCACGCCCGGCAAGGTGGTTTCCATTCGGCAGAATCAAGAAGTCGTCGTGATCGACTTTACCAAGCGCGCCCCGGTGGTAACGCAGACCGACCCGATCGATCAGGTGCGCCTGTGGGCGAGCGGCACGGTGCTGGCCGATGGCACGGTATTGGTGACCGGCGGCTCAGAGGTCAAGAACAAACTGGTGGGCGTCGACTACACCGCCGAGATGTGGAACCCGACGACGGGACACTGGACGGCGGGCGCGACCGCGGCCAAGCCGCGGCTGTATCATTCGAATGCATTGTTGCTTCCCGATGCGACGGTGCTGACCGGCGGCGGCGGCGCTCCCGGCCCCGTAATCAATCTCAACGCCGAGATTTTCTATCCTCCTTATTTGTACGCGAGCAGCGGCGCCGCTGCCGTGCGGCCCGTCCTTTCCGGCGCGTCTCCGAAAACTCTCGCTCCCGGCGCGACCTTGAGCGCAACGGTGGGCGCCACGGACGTCATCTCACGACTCACCTTCGTGCGCACGGGATCGGCGACGCATTCCCAAAATCCGGATCAGCGATTCATCGATTTGTCGTTCAGCCAGGCGGGGCAGAATCTGACGGCCGTATTGCCCAGTGATCCCACAGTGCTGGTGCCGGGTTATTACATGCTATTTGCCATTAGTGACGCGGGCGTGCCGTCGATAGCCCAGATCATTCTCGTCAACTAGATCAACGCACAACAGGCGATCGGGGACTTATCATCATGATCTCGCACCGGAAGACACTCGCGCTGCTCGGACTCGGCCTGCTGGCGGTTGGCGCGCGCGCGCAGGCGCCCGTAAATGCGTCGAGGCCGATTCCCGGCGCGGCCGCGGCGTCGGCCGCGAGCAAGCAGATCGCGCCGGATTCCTTCACCATCGCTTACTCGCAGTACCTGTGGCCCGAAGTCGACGGCATCGCGACGGTTTACTACGTGATCGACCCGGCGTCCGACCCGAATGCAACGCCGAAAATCGACACGGCCATCGACACATTCAACGGCGATTTTACGGGCGTCATCCAGTGGGTGGCCTGGACCTCGTCCGATGGCCCGAATTACGTCGACATCAATCTCAGTGCCGCCAACACGAGCGGCGAATGCGAAGCCCTCGAAGGCTATGAGGCGATTCCCGCGCAGCCCATGAGCGGTTCCACCTCGTGCACCATCGGGACGATTCTGCATGAGATGGGCCACGTCATCGGTTTGTGGCATGAACAGTCGCGGCCGGACCGCGACACCTACATCACCATCAACTACGGCAACGTCATCAAGGGCTCGTGGGGAAATTTCGAGGTCATCAGCGATAATCAGCAGATTCTGGGGCCGTATGACTACGCGTCGGTCATGCAGTACATTCCGTACGCATTTACCAGCAATGGCCAGGCGGTGATCGAATCGATTCCCGCCGGCATTCCCCTGTCCGGCTACGAAGGGGTGCCGGCGCAGGCCGGCCCGGGCGTGGAGACGGCCGTGCCCACCTTCGATTACTCGGCCGGGGACAAGGAGACCATCCTGCGTCTCTATGGCGCGGCGCCGACCATGACCACCGTCACGTCCAATCCGGTGGGCTTGAGCGTGATTGTGGACGGCAACACGGTCACCACACCGCAGAGCTATGACTGGGCCCTGTACTCCACGCACACGCTGAGTGTGCCGACCGGTGTTCAGACCTTGGCCGGGGACGTGTTGAACAGCAGTCCGCCGGTCGCGGCGACGTTTTACTACACCTACGGGCGCTGGAATAACACCACCGCAGAGTCGCAAACGATTACCGTGACCCCGGGCGACGGCAGCGTGACGTTCCCCACGACGTCGCCCCAGATCGCGACCTATTCCGCCAATTTCATCCAACTCGTGCCCTACACGCCGACGGCCATCTATCCGTCGGGTACCGGTTCCGCGAGCATTTCCCCGCAACCGCTGGGTTACTCCGGAGTGACCGGTGAATTTTTCATTGCACGCCAACAGGCGACCCTGACGGCGACCGCAAACGCGGGCTACAATTTCTATGAATTCAACAACGCTCCGTACTGGCTGCCGGGCGGCCTCGGCGCCAACCCGAAGACCTTCGATGTCCCCGATACCGGCAATCCGGTGGACGCGACCGCTGAATTTACCAATACGCCGGTTTATACCGTGTCGGCCACGCCGGATGCCTTCAGTTCCAATCTATCTGCCATTGTGGACAACGAGTTCGTCTATTTGCCGAAAAATTATTCGCTGGGGCCCTATGACAACTACGACCCGACCTGGACGACGACAAGCAAGCACACGTTGAACATCCCCGCCGTGCAGTATCCCTACAGCGCCAACAGTCGCTACAATTTTTCCAGTTGGAGCGACGGCGGTGAGGCGGAGCACACCATCAAGTTGCCGGCCTCAGGGACCGGCAAAACGTACAAGGCGACGCTCACTCCGGAATATCAGCCGGCCACGAATTTCAACTATCCCCCGTGCGGCGGCTCCGGTGCGCTGTCGCCCGGGTCGCCCACCGACGACGGGTTTTATCCCACGGGCCAGGCGCTCAGCTTTACCGCCACTCCCGACGCGGGTTGGACCTTCGCCGGCTGGACCTACGATCTGACGGGCATCGCCAACCCGGGGACGCTGACCGCGAAGGGTGAGACGCTGGTGTTCGCGAATTTCAATACCGTGGCGACTCCGCTCACGCTCACCAGCATCAAACCGGCGGATGCACGCGCGGGCGGCGCCGCGTTCGTGCTCACCTTGACGGGAACGGGCTTTACGCCCGACTCATACGTGTCCGCCAACGGGCAAAACCGCACCGTGACGTTCGTGAATTCAACCAAACTCACGGTGCCCCTGAGCGCCGCGGATATTGCGAGCCCCGGCGCATTTCAGGTGTTCGTCGAGAATTATCCCACGGGTTGGAAGGGATGCGCCGTCTTCGGCTACGACACCTTTCTGGTCGAGGGGAAGGGTGTGCCGCTGGCCAAGCCGCTGTTCTCGCCCAAAGCGAAAACCTACGACTCGCCGCAATCGGTCACCATCAGCGAGGCGCTCGCGGCGGCCACGATCTATTACACGACCGACGGGTCGACCCCCACGACTTCATCGCCGGTGTATACGGGACCCATCACCGTCAGCAGCACCGAGACGCTGAAAGCGCGCGCCATGGCCACCGGCTATCTCGCCTCGCCCGTGGCGACTGCGACGTACACGATTACGCCGTAGCGGCCTTCAGTAGCCGCTCGGCTAACGGCGCCCGGTTAGCGGCATTCGGCTAGCGGAGTTCGCCGAATTCACGTGTCCAGCGAGCGGCTCAACGCCGGCTGGGCAGTGTCGGGCGGGTTCAGGATGCCGAGCGAACTCGCAAATTCCTCGATTCCGACGCGCAGGGGAAATGTGCGGCTGCAGTACACGATGCAGTGCCGACCCATCAAACCCGCCGAACGCGACTTTCGTCGGGCTGTTTGCACTCGCAGGCCGCTATTGGCAAGCGCTCGGTTTATCCGCCTCACGAGCGTGGCCTGGGAAAAGTCGATTGACCTGCTTGACATGATTGACACCTCGAAATCCGAAAGAGTCGCGCTGGTTCCGGCGCCACCAAGCCGGTCCAGCCATGAGTCCGGCACATAACCCCCGCCGACAGGCGAATCTAATGACATAACGAGCGGCGCCGGAAGCGGTTGACGCATGAATCGACGGGCTTGGAACGCCTGAAAATCCAGCCGACGCTAAGCATTTCGGGAACCCAATCGCCCGGTCTGCGCCCGGTCAGCGTCCCCCGGGCCGTACAGCCACGTGCGCAGCGCCAAGTCCTGTCCGGCCAATTCGGCATCCGAGACCGCACTTCGGATCGCACCCTCGATTCCCATGGTCGTGCGGGCCGGAATTCCGGACTTCCCGGATCCCGCTCCGCGCTCCCCCAGCGCCTCGAGTTCGCGGACCAGGGCAACCAGGCGCGGGATGGCCGCGGAGCTTGCGGTCAGGAAGTTCATGACGGCCTCACGGTGCCGCACCGGCGCAGCAGGTCTGGATCGAATGAGGTCCCGTGCCCAGGCAGTGTCAAGATTATTGCAATCATGTTAATGTTTTCCCATAGAATTAGTCGGATAAAGTCCCAGAAAACCCTCAAATCACATCCGCAATGGTGGTGGCCTCCAGCCGGTTCGACACCATGTCGCGCACTTCGCTGAAAACCCGCAATAACCGCCGCTCCTTCTCGATCGGCGACGGCTCGTAGAAATGGCGGCTCGTCGATTCAGTCGGTGCCAGGGCGCCATCCAGCAGACGAATGATCTCAGCCAACGTCATGCTATCGACCGGCTTGGCAAGTTCGTAGCCCCCATGCTGACCCTTGGTGCTTCGCAGGTATCGCGCCCGCTTCAGCGTCAGGAGGATTTGTTCGAGGAACTTGACCGGGATTCCTTGCGCGCGCGCAATGTTGTCGGCAGACACGAGCTCGCCGGGCGCTTGACGGCCCAGGTGGATCAAGGCGAGCAAGGCATATTCGCTGCGGGCAGTGAGTTTCATGGGGCCTTAGTTGATTAATACGATGGGAATAGTATTCCTAAATGCCCGCCTATGCAAGCAGCTTATGTCAGCAGGCAGCGGGGCCGCGCGTCAGGCGGTCGTCAATCGCGCGCTCGCCAGGGCCAGGTAGCGGGTTTCATCCGGAGGGCGGCCCGACTGGCGCGCCTCCCACAGGGTATCGGCCAGCGCCTCCATCATGGCGTGCTCGGCGCGGTGCCGGTCTCCGTACCGCGCCTCGAGGCGGCGGTGCAGATCGAGCACGCCGGGCGGACGATCGATGGATACTTGTTCGCGCACCGCCAGGTGCAGCCCCATGTGCAGAAACGGATTCTCGGCGCCGTGCGCCGCGTTCGGCTCGAAGCCGAGCGCCGCATCGGCGTTGCGCACCATCGCCTGGTACTCGGGGTGCAGAACGATGACATCCGCGATCATCGCCTCAAGCGGCGTGAGCGGCAGGCCCGACAGTTGTTTGCGCCAGGCGTCGGCATACGCCTGGCGCAGTTGATCGCGGGTGTAGGACCCTTGCTCCCGAGCGCTCATTGCATGAGCAGACGCCTACTACTTGTGGTGCATGTCATTGTACTTGTCGCCCTCGATCAACTCCTGCTGCGCACGCTGAAACAGGTCGATGGCCTTTTCGGCGTGCCCGCCAAATTCAATTCCCTTGTTCATGACCTGCGCTTCATGAACGTGTGCAATCGCCGTGTCGGCGGCTTTATACGCATCCCTCAGATTCGGATGATGAATGTCATAGGCGACAGCGGCCGTGGCCAAGAGTATGGAAATTGAAGCAATGGCTGTTTTTTTCATGGCCTTCCCGTTGGAGTGGATTTGTCGTCGTTGAAAAATTGCGGTAGCTGCCCCGCGCGGCAATTGTGTTTGGCGGGCGCAGCTTTTGTCAAATCGTCCCGCGCTGCGCTGCGCCGCGCGCTTCAGCGCGCCGGCATGCGCGCAGCGGCCGCGGTCGATGAGGATTCGTGCCCGACGATCCAGCGGTCGATTTCCGGCAGCACACCGGCGGCGATGCGCTGATTTCGGTGAATCGCCGCCACCGATTCGAGAAACGGCTTGCGTGCCTCGGGCGGGACGCTGCGCGCTTCGTAGGCCTCGAGTTCGCCGATGCGATCGGACTGTGCCGAATAGCCCGCGATGACCCCGGCGAGTCTCCAGCGGGTCGCCTTGGACAGCGGCAGCTGCGCATCGTCGAGACGCGGCGCCAGCGTGTTCCACACCAGGTCCGGATGTTGGCGAGCGAGCCTCACAATGAGACTGGGGCTGGATCCCGCCGGTACTTGGTTTCCAACCGCAATGTCGATCATGCGGCGCGCCAGCGCCGGATCGGTGACCCCGGCCAGCGCGCCGAAGCGATGCTGCTTCTCGAGCGGATCGGTTGCGGCATTCGCGCGCGTCAGCAAGGCGTCGAACGTGGCGGCATCGGCCTGTGCGGAGACGATGGTCAACGCGGTACGCTGCTCGGCCGCGCTTCCGTCTCCGGCATCGATGCGGCGGCGGGCACTCGCGAGCACGGCGGCATCGCCGAATCGTCCGGCGGTCTCGTGCAGATTGCTGCGCAGGATCTCGACGTTGGCCGGCTCATTGACGGTGCTGCCGGGGCCGAGCCGCGCCGCGAGGGGCGCGAGCGTGGCGAGCGCAAAGCGCCGAAACGCCGCTCTTTGCGCCGTGTCGCCGTAGTGCCGGTCGATCTCCACGAGCACGTCGAGCACCCGCTCCCAGACGATGGGATTCGCATCCGCGGGCAGCGCCGACGCCAGCGTCAACACGGTGCTCGCCGGCGCATCGCCCGCAAAGCCGAGCGCGCGTGCATCGTTCATCAAGCCGATCTGATCGACCGCCTGCAGCCTGCCCAAGCCGGCCGCGAGGCCATCCATGGTGTCGCCGCTGTACAGCACGCGCGCATAACCCATCTGGCCGGCATTGACGAGCAGCGGCGGCGACTGCGCCACGTCGGCGGCGCCCTGCAGGAGCAGGTAGGGATTCGGGCCATCCACGGGGCCGAGCGCGAGCGGCAGGCGCCAGCGCTGCGGCGGCAGATGCGCAATGCTCGCCGGATCGTCCGCGAAGCGCGACTGAGCCAGGTGCACGCCCTTCGCCGTAGCGCTCACCCGGACCAGCGGCAGGCCCTCCTGGCGCGTGAAATCGCGCTCGATGCCCACGATGGGCCGGCCGACGGCCTGCTCGATGGGCCGCCACAAATCCGTATCGACGGTATTGCCGTAGGCATGCGCATGCATGTAGCTGCGCACGCCGTCGCGGAATTTATCGCGGCCCACGTAGGCGTTGATCATCGTGATGATGGCCGCGCCCTTGTCGTACGTGATGGAGTCGAAGGATTGCGACGCCTGATCCGCCGTGTCCACTTCCTGCACCACGGGATGCGTGGACGGCACGGCGTCCGCCTGCTTACCCTGCTCGAAGATGTCCGCCGCCTGCAGTCCGGTTTCCCATTCGGGATGCAAGTCGTCCGCCGCAAAGGTCTGCATCCAGCGCGCGAAGCCTTCGTTCAGCCACAGGTCGTCCCACCAGGCCATGGTGACCAGATCGCCGAACCACTGGTGCGCCATTTCATGCGCCAGGACTTCGAACACGATCTGACGATCCTGCTCGGTGGAGGTCTCGGGATCGAACAACAAGTGATTTTGCGAATAGAAGATGGCGCCCCAGTTCTCCATCGAGCCGCCCTGAATTTGCCCGGGCGCGGCGATCAGGTCGAGCTTCGGGAGCGGAAAGGCGACGCCGAAGTACTCATTGTAGTAGTGCAGAATTTTGGCGGCCTGATCGAGTGCGTATGCGGCCTTGACCGTATCACCGCGCTTGACCACGACACCCAGGTCCACCCCGTCCACCGCAGCGTGAATGCGCTCGAAATCGCCGACGCCGAGGAACAGCAGATATGTCGACATCTTCGGGCTTCGCTGGAAGCGCACCCGCTGCAGGGTCGGCGACAGCGGCGTGATGCGTTCGACCGGCATATTGGAGACGGCCATGCGATCCTTCGGCGCATCGACGGACACCGTGAAGTGCGCCTTGCGGCCGGGTTCATCCCAGCAAGGCAACAGGTCGCGCGCATCCGCCGGCTCGAAATTCGTGGCGAGCGTGCGGCGCGGACCATCGGGTCCGGCGTAATCCATGGCGAAGAACCCGATGGTCGAGTGCGCGATTTTGCCGTGGTAGTCGATGGCAAGGAGATGTCGCCCCGGCGGGATCACCTCAGCGAAGTCGAGCGTGGCGCGGCCCAACTTCTCATCGACGCTGACCTTGCCGGGCGTGCCGTTGTCCACGGTGACGCGGTCGAACGTCAGGCCGACGGCGTTCAGCGTGATGCTGCGTCCGGGCGTGCGGACCTCGGCGGTGATCGCCACCTTCCCCGTGAAGGTGAGCGCCTCGGCATCCGGCGTCAGTGCGAGATCGTAATCAACCGGTATCACGCGATCGGGAAGTGTTTCGCGCGTCGGGTGTTTCGCCGTGGCGGCCGGCGCGGCGGCCAATGCTGCGCCCGACACTCCCAAGAGGACCAATCCGAACATCCGATGAATGCGGCGCACGTGTGAACTCCCTGCCAAACCCGCATGCTCTCACGCACCGCAAAACGCCGCAACGCGGGGCCACGGTTCGGCTGGCGCCCCGCGCCCGGGGCCTGGGTATTTCTGCGACAATGAGCGCCGGCGGTTGGGGCTCAAGGCAACATCGAACGCGCGCGCTTCCTGGAAGTGATGAGGCATCGCACGCCTCGTGCCGCGAATGCAGGATTCGCCATGAGCGTGTGAGCGGCTGCGGCGCGTTTAATTATATGTTTATCAATAACTTAAATTCTAGTGTACGACTGAACGACTGCGGCCATGCTGGATTGTTGGATGCATGTTCCGATGTTCGGTCAAAGGATTGTCGTCATGGCCATTGATGTCACGCGCTTGTCCACCGCCCTCGGCGCCATCGTGCACGGCGTCGATATCTCACGCGACCTGCCGCCGCCGGCGATCGACCGTCTCAGCGAACTCTTGGTCGAGCACCAGGTTCTGTTCTTTCGCGACCAGCCGATCACGCCCGACGCACAGTGTCGCTTCGCGGCGAGGTTCGGGCCCTTGCACATCCATCCGATCTATCCGGTGCTGCCCGAGCTTCCCGAGATCATGCTGATCGATACGCATGAAGGCTTTCTGCCGGACAACGACAACTGGCATACCGACGTCACGTTCAGCACGACGCCGCCGCTTGCCGGGATTCTCGCGGCCAAGCGCCTGCCGAGCGCGGGCGGCGACACCCTGTGGTCGAGTTGTTCCGCCGCCTACGAGGCGCTGTCCGACCCCTTGCGCCGTACTCTGCAGGGACTCACGGCGCAACATTCGGTGGCAAAGTCCTTTCCGCCCGAGCGCTGGCAAAACGACCCCGAATTCAAGGCGCGCTACGAACGCGCCGTGCAAAAGCATCCGCCCGTCAATCATCCGGTCGTGCGCACGCACCCGGTCAGCGGGCGCAAAGCATTGTTCGTCAACGAAGGATTCACCACGCACATCAACGAGCTGAAGCCGCGGGAAAGTCAGGCGCTGCTCGGGTTCCTGTTCGCGCACGTCGCGCAGCCCGAGTTTACGGTGAGATGGCGCTGGGCCGTCGATGATGTGGCGTTTTGGGACAACCGCGTGACCCAGCACTACGCGATTGCGGACTACCTCCCGGAGCGCCGGACCATGCATCGCGCCACGGTGATCGGCGACAAGCCCGCGTAGCGACTGGGCAGCCCCCCCGACGCGAACGATACGGTGCATTCCGTCGCGAAGGATCCCGGCCATGCGGCGCGCGGGGCGCGCGAATCTGCGTAACGAATTCGTAATTAATCGGCGATTTTCCCGGACCAACACTTCGCGCGATTACGTTTGCGTTAATCACACCATGGCCGCGCAGTCGCGTGGCTAAAATCAATCCGCCGAAGAAAGCATGG
>JBEKYO010000095.1:0-17366 GCA_049510875.1 Steroidobacteraceae bacterium | reverse complement strand
CGAACGCGGCCGACCGCCAGTCCGATGGCATCCAGGGGCGTCCGTGACCCATTCGGGACTGTCGCGAACGACCGATACTGCGAATCACATCGGCGTTCTAGGTTGAGCGTCAAGCAGCATCTTGAGTATCTGGCCCATTTGGTCGTGCGAGATGCTCGGCAGCTTCTTCACAGCATCGGCAGTGAGTCCAGACGCGTCATCGGGGAACTCCGTGTGATTCAAATAGACGACTACCAGGTCTCGGGCGGGCAATACCACCACGTATTTCGCCAGCGCACCCTGCGCGCTGAACGAGCCCACCGGCAGGTCGGATCCATCAACCCACCATAGATATCCGTATCCCTCGCCGGCTTTGGGCTGCGAGTGCGCCCGCGTACTGTCGCTCACCCATGCCTTGGGCACGACGGACTCCCCCTGCCACTCGCCGATACGCAGGACCAAGTAGCCAAATCGTGCGAGATCACGGGCGGTCATTCGAAAGTGATAGGCCGGGTGGATCGACTTGTTGAAGTCTGGCGAAGCATCGGCGGGTGCATGAAGGTAATACATGTCCTCGACCCGAAAGTCCTGCATCCCAATGCGCTGCGCTATACGCGCATCGAAAGCTTTCGCTATCGGCGTCTTGAACTCTTTTTCGAAGATCGAACCGAGGGCGTTAAAGTCCCAGTTGTTATAGAACCAATAACTTCCCGGGGAGTGGGAGCCGCGTCCGGGCCAGCCCTCTCTCATGCCGGGTGTTCCTGCAACATATCCGTGATACACGCCGGAGCGAGACTCAAGTAGCATCCTGACCGTTGCCTGCTTTTCCCCCGCAGTAAGGAGCGGGTCGTCATCTATGCCTAGACTTCCGAGTGAGGCATCCAGATCAAAGTGATTCAAAGGCGTATAGATACCGTAGAGCGCGCTAAGCAGACTCTTACGCATTGAGCTGATCTTAACCTTCTTGGCCGCGTCTCCCCACTCGGCAACTTCGCGACCGTGGTCGATGACCACAACACTCGACGGCGGCAGAGTTGCAACAAACTTTCGGACGGCGGCTAACTTTTCCGGCGACCACCCGAGCAGACTAGGATCGACTTTTGACCAGGCCTCTTTCGGATACTGATCCGGCGGTGCGACGGCCGACGCCGAGATCGCCCCTAGCAATAGGGCGGCCACTATCAAAGGCCTCAGCGTTCCGCGCAATATCAGATGTAACTGACTCCGCATGGATGATGAGAATGCTTGAATGACCGGTATGAGGCAACCATTTCATTCCCGCGACCGTCAGTCCATTGACCGGTCTGAGCCTGTCGAGCCTCCGTGACGCGCGAATTAGTACTCTCGACGCGCTGCTGACGGCCGTGAAGGGCGGCTTTCGGGTAGTTGAGCGAGGTGCACCGCGGCACCGCTCAACGTATCCATAATGGTAATCGCACGCTCGCATCAAGAATGATATTCTCGAGCGAAAGAAGTGTTGTCCGCTTGGTAGATGTTGTTGGGATGGGGTGAGTCCATGTCTCGGCTTTCAGTCAAGGGTATGCAGGTCCTGCTAGACGATGGCGACGAAGAGCGTGCCGACAATGATGGCGCGGGGAATCGTACGAGCCGGATCGCGCACCTTGTCGACCAGCGTCGTCGCGCTTTCGAAGCCGGTCAGCGCGAAGAAAGTGAGGGCGGTGGCGGTGGCAATATTGCCGGGCGTCAACGCTATAGGGGCCAGTGGCTCGTAAGCGGGCGATCCGATACCGCGTAGCGCGAAGATTAGGACCACGCCGGCGAGCGGCAGCAGCCTTATCGCGACGGTCACGATCGACGCCACGCCCGACGCGCGCACGCCGAAGGCGTTGACGCCGGTGAAGAAGGCGACGCTACCAATCGCGGCCGGGATCACGAAACCCGGCCCCGCATAGGCCGGGCTTATCCACGATAGCGCCGAAGCGCCTGCGATTGCCAACGCCGCCTGGGCTGCCCAGTTCGAGACCCAGAAAGACCAAGCCACGAGGAAGGCGACGCTTCGCCCCAATTGCCGCTCGATATTAGCTTGAATCCCGTCGCCGCCGAGTTGGGAGAGGCGCGCGAGCGCGAAGGCGATGGTGAGCGCGCCGACGCTGCTGAGAATCCACCCGACCACGGCATTGATGCCCAGTGGCGCGAGCGACACCGGCAGCATGAAAATGCCCGCCCCGATCATCGAGCCGACGACCAGTGCGCTGGTCATCCAGATGCCGATCCGACCGTCTGTTGGAGCCCCCATACATTTAATGTTTCACTAAAAAGGTCTGCGTTGCAATTCCGGTCGCCGACAGACCGTAGGCGTCGAGTTCACTGGTGGCGTCGAGGGAATCGCGTCACGTTCGTCCAAGCCGAGGCAGAGCCCGGATCAGTGCGCCACTTTCCTGTTCAGCGACACGAAGCTCGTATAGCTTTTGCAGATTCAACCAGAACTCGGCGCTCGTACCGAAGAAATGTCCCAGACGCAGCGCCGTATCTCCCGTAATTGCACGCTGTCCATTGAGGATATGTGTGATCCGATTCGTCGGTACCTTCAGCTGACGCGCCAACTCCGCCGCACTGTCGTTACCCGTTACGTCAAGCCTAAACTACCGCACTCCACGGGCAGTCGGCCGACGGCTGAGAAGATCGGATGCGATTACGCCCCGAGACAGGTTTGCAAGGACCCACGAAGAGAGGCCGGATCTAGTCCCATTCGACTTCCGGTGACGCGACAAAAACTGCCCGCGAGCTCTATGACCAAATGCTCGAGCTTTACCCAGATCGTGCCAATTTCGGTTCCCTCTGGAGTTCTGCCGCTGTTGCCAAAGCTGAGACATAACGCTGCACGCAGGAGAAGGTGCACGGGTTGCCGGCTCTAGGCCGGTTCGCGCTGGCTCAATCGCCGGTCAGCTATTGGCCAAGTGCCCGAGTTGTTTCTTGACGGCTCGCAGAATATCGGCCGAGCCCGAGTCGTCAACACCCCGGACCGCGCGCGATAGGGCGAGCCCGCCAACCATAGCGGCGAACATGAATACAGCCCGGTCATGGCCATGCTCCGCGCCTGCCGCCTCGAGGCTCTTGCCCGCCAGCGCGACGAAGCGATCGACGCCTGCACGAAAAGCTGTCTGCAACTCCGCCGGCTGGCGCGGAATCTCCGATACCAGTGCCGCCGCTGGACAGCCCTGCTGTGGATGGTCTCGGTGTTCTGTCGAAAGATATCGCATCAGGAACTGCGCGACGGACAGGCCTGTGAACTCGCGCAGGCACTCCGCGAAAGCACACTTCATTGCCTCGGTCGTAAGCGCATCCTTCGACCCAAAATGGTTATATAGGGCGCCATGAGTCAGGCCCGACGCTCGGGCGACATCGGCAATGCTGGTCTGATCGAGCCCCCGGCCCCGCATCTGATTGGCGGCTGCTTGCAGTATTGCATCGCGATTGTCAGCTGCCTTGGACTTAGAAACCTTCATTGACTCGGACCATGGTTGACCTCTTGGGCTTGACTATAATCATTATGACTGTTACTAATATAATCATTATGAGCATAATCATAATAAAAAGCACCGCCAAAATCACTGGCGATGGTGCTTTTTGGGTCCTTAAACGTTTTGAAAGAGGTCAAAACCAATGAAGATCAAAGGTTCCGTAGTCCTGGTCACCGGCGCAAACGGCGGTATCGGGCGGGCATTCGTTCGAGAATTGCTGAAACGCGGCGCAACAAAAATTTATCTCGGCGCGCGCGACCCGGCATCCCTGCGCGGGCTGTTCGCCGAGTCGAATAAGCTCGTTCCAATCACGCTGGATGTCACAAATGCGAAGCAAATCGAGGAGGCCGCAAAAGCCGCTTCGGATATCACGCTTCTGATCAACAACGCCGGCATGGTCGCCTTTAGCGGCGCGCTGGCAGCGAAAGACACGTCGGCTGCACGTCAGGAAATGGAGGTCAATTACTTCGGAGTCCTTGCGCTGACGCAGGCGCTCCGCGGCACTCCCGCTTTTCGCAGCGGCGGGGCCATCGTCAACGTCCTATCGTTCCTCGCGCTGGCGACCCTGCCCGTCGCGGGGACCTATTCAGCGTCAAAGTCGGCCGTGCTCGCGCTTACGCGCACGCTGCGCGCCGAGCTGAAACCACGAGGCGTGCAGGTGGTGGGCGTACTGCCCGTGCAGACGGATACACCGGCCTACGCCCCATTGCCGGAGCCGAAGCTGAAGCCCGAGGAGGTGGCGGCAAGCACGCTCGATGGCCTCGAAGCCGGGGAGGAAGACGTGTTCCCCGGAGCACTCTCTCGTGGCGCGGCCGATGCGTTCAAGAGCGACCCCGCCGCCCTACAGGCCCGCATGTCCACGGTCGTTCACGCGATCGACTGAGGACCTGTGATTGAACTTGCGGCTCAAGCAATGGCACCCCAGCTGGCAAGAACATCCCAGCTGGGGTGCAGATAGCTGTGCCCGCCGCGAACCGCGTCGGCGACGCTCAGATGCAGGCCAGAAATCTTCTCACCGGAACCGTGGTCGGCAGGTCCAAGATCGTTGATAAATCACTCGCCATTTCGGCTGAACCTTATCAACAGTCATACTCTGATCACTTCATGACCGTCCCACGCTCGCGCCCAGGGTGACGAGAAGCTCGTCCAGTTGCGCGAACGTCTCGGGCATCCCACCCTCCATCCCGGCGATGACACCGTCGAGAGCTTCCTTCGAGGGATAGAGTTCGTGCATGACCAGCAGCGTCTTGCCGCCATTTTCCTCGAAGGTCACCGTGGTGACGGCACCGTCGTCACTTTCGTCATTAGTCCAGACGAGGCGCGAGTGCGGTGTCACTTCGATGTACCTACCGAAGAACGCCATTGGCTGCGAGGCCTCATGGCCGAACTCGAAACGGTACCTGCCCCCGACACGAACATCCGCCTCGCAGGAAAGCAGGGACACGCCTGTCGACTTCGGTGCCCACCACCGCTTGAGCAGCTTAGGGGTGGTCCACGCCTCGAACACGATGCGCGCCGCGCCGTTGAAGGTTCGCGTAACGACTAGCTCGCGCTCGGACTTCCGTTGCACCGTCGTGCGGTTCTTCATGGGGGTGGCTCACTCTCTCTGCTTGCGTCCATCGACCTTCTCCTTCCGTTTCAGTTCCTCGACAACCTTGTCCAGCTCGTCGAAGCGTGCGTCCCAGAGCTGGCGGTACCTCTCGATCCATGCCACCTCTTCCTCCAGTCGGCGCGGGCCGAGCTTGCAGGTCCGCACGCGCCCGACCTTGCGAACGAGGCATCGAAAGTCGCCGTTGGCGATCAGATGTTCAACGCTGAGCGCCAGGACCTGCGCGATACCCGTGCCGGCAACACAAGCTCCCACCATAGTATCGACATCCGTTAGCGTCAGCCGGCCGGTTGTTTCGACATGCATGATTTCCTTGCCGCGATGGAACTCCCACTGGTAGGGTTTTCCCCGCTGCGGATCGATGTACTGAATGCAGTCGTGTTCGGCGAGCTTCTCCGGCCTCTTGGGTCGCCCTTGTTGAGCTCAAATCAACTGTGAGCGGCAGACATCGATGACTTTGCTTTCGTTGACCTTGGCGTACCCCAGATCGCACAGCTGACGGTATATACCTTCCGCTAAAGCGCCAAACGGGCTGCCAATCCCGATAGCGCGAGCAAATCGAACTCCGTACTCAACATCCTTCAGGCGCAACGCTGAGGTGAATACAATGTTGTCGTCGTGATCCTCCGCCACCATACGGCGGGTATTGCGGACCACTTGCGGACTTGCCGCCTGGCTGGTTTCCATGGCGTCGGCGACGGCGGCAATATCGAGGCCGGCACGCTCAGCGATTGCCAATCCTTCCGCGGCTGACGCGATCTGCACGGCGCCGATCATATTAATTATAAGTTTGTAGGCCGTGCCGGCGCCAATCGGACCGAATCGAATAATGTGCCGCGAGAGAGAATCTAAAATTCCACGTGCGGAGTGCAGATCGCCCGCATCTGCGCCCACGAGTAACGTGAGTGCGCCCGCCGCCGCAACGTCTGGAAGTCCGGTTACGGGGGCATCAATATAACGAAGACCCTGTGCCTTACATCGGGTTGAAAGATCGGTTACCCAATCATGGGATAGCGTCGAGCATTCGATGGCGAAACCATTCTTTGCAATATCAGCGGCAAGTATTCCGTCTCGCTCGAGCCAGATTGCGCGCGAAGCAGCATCGTCGGCGACCATCGAGATGACTGCGTCTACTCCTTGGCACGCTGCTTTCGGTGACCCAAAAAGCTGCGCCCCGCGCCGGACAAGAGCCTCCGCGCGCGACGCTGTGCGGTTGTAGAGGTTGAGTTGGTGCCCGGTTTCGAGCAAGCGGCTGGCCATTCCTTGACCCATATTCCCGAGACCAATAAACGCAACTCTCAGCATTCTTCTATCTCCAAATATCGCGTGATACTAGCGTAGCTACGGATATCTGTGTTCTGGGACACCAATTGAAAGGTGACCAATGTTGTGCCAGCGGAAGTCGGCTAAGTTGTTGTTCTAGAAGGTAAAAACGATAACCAGAGGAAGGTCAAAACGGTAACCAGAGGGGACTTCTCTTGGGTTTGCGCCCGCGAGACGTCGTGGCCCGGTGTAATGCCGGCATCGTGCCACTGCTCGGTCAGATGAAGCGCGCGCGTGCATGCCTTCACCGTATCATCCAAGACGGCGCTGTCGCGATCGAGGCTATGTAGCTGTATGTAGTTTTCGATGCCGGCGCACTCGACATCGCAGCGAACGTGCAAAAGGAGAGCCCCGATGAATCTGGAATTACAAGACAAACTGGCTCTGGTAACCGGTAGCACGGCGGGAATTGGGCAAGCCATTGCTGCGACTCTCGCGCGCGAAGGGGCCCGAGTAATTGTCAATGGCCGTACCAAAGCTGCGGTGAGCAAGGCCGCGGATGCGCTGAGATCTGCGAGCGGCGCGGCTATTGAGGAGTTCGCGGGCGACCTCAGCCTCGCGGCAACTGCGGAGCAGCTGGTTCGAAGCTATCCGGATGTGCAGATCCTCGTGAACAATCTCGCGATTTTCGAGCCGAAGGCCTTTGAAGATATTCCCGATGCGGACTGGTTGAGATTCTTCGACGTGAATGTGCTCAGTGGCATACGGCTCGCGCGACTCCTATTACCGGCAATGCGGCGTGCCAATTGGGGTCGGATTATCTTCATCTCCAGCGAGAGCGGCGTGCAGATTCCGGTGGAAATGATCCATTACGGCGTCACCAAGACCGCAATCCTCGGCGTATCCCGGGGGCTGGCGGAGGCTGTTGCCGGTTCCGCAATCACGGTCAACAGCATTCTCCCGGGACCGACCAAGTCGCGCGGAGTCGGGGATTTTCTCGACAACCTGGCTAAGACGAGCGGGCAATCGAACACGGAAATCGAGAAGACATTCTTCGAGAAGGTACGACCCACATCGCTAATCAAACGATTCGCTACGCCAGAGGAGGTGGCCACCCTGGTCGCCTACATCGCCAGTCCCCTGGCATCGGCGACCACCGGGGCGGCCCTGCGGGTGGATGGTGGTGTGATCAGAAGCGCGTTTTAAGAAAAAGTGCGGCGGCCCCACGCGCCGCCGCCGATGAAGTCTGCCGTTCGCTTTTGCGGGCTCCCCCTGCCTATGCCGAGACGCCAGTTTCGCGTAAGCGAGCGATCTCTGTCCGCGGCGGCGCACCGAACAGCCGCCGGTATTCGCGGCTGAACTGCGAAGCACTTTCGTAGCCCACCCGATGACCAGCGGCAGCGCATTCGATGCCGTCGGCGAACATTAGCCGCCGCGCCTCGTGCAGCCTTAAGTGCTTCTGGTACTGCAGCGGCGACATGGCGGTGACCGACTTGAAACGGTGATGCAGCGCCGATGCGCTCAGATGCACGGCATCAGCGAGGTCCTCGATGCGCAGCGGCGCCGCATAATGCTGCTTGAGCCATTCGATGGCGCGGACGACGCGATGATTGCCGCCCTCGCTCTGGGCCAGGTCGACGAGGCGAGACCCGAGATCGCCGCGCAACATCCGATAATAGATTTCACGCTGGACGACCGGGCCGAGCACGTCGATGTCCTCCGGCGTATCGAGCAGTTTCACCATCCTCAATACGGCGTCCAGCAGAGGTTCGTCCAAGCGGGCCACGAATAGGCCGCGATCTGCAGTGGCGGGCGACGGTCCTCGGTCACCCAGTTGCAGCACCAAACGCGCAATTTCCTCCAAGTCGAGATTCAGACGTAAGGCCAGGTACGGATGCTCGGGACTGGCTTCGAGCACTTGGCCCATGCCAAGCAACGTCACTGACACCACCAGGTAGTTCAGTGCGTCGTAGTAAAATACTTCGTCGTTGAGCACTGCGCGCTTGCGACCCTGCACGACGATAGCCAAGCAGGGTTGAAAGACTACGGGCATGCACACCGTCGGCACGCTGCCCCGGGCCAATGCGAGCGACGGCAGTGCCGATTGGTGGATGCCGTCGAACGGCGTCAATCGGGCAACCCGCGCCGACAACTCTTGCTGCCGTTCTGCGATTCTCGTGATCTCGCGAATTCTCTGCAAACTGCTGTCGAACATGACTGTTTCTCAATCGTTGAGTGGTTGGAGCATGGTAATCGGCCGTCGCAGGGGCGCGATACCTAGGATCACATCGTTTGCAGGATTAGGCAAGAACCAGGCAGTAATGAACTAACGTCCCGGTGGCGCCGCTGTCTAGCATTAACGCCACACACCACCCGCCTGGGAGATATCATGAAAATTCCGCGTCGCAAACTCGGCCCACAGGGCCTGGAAGTCTCGGCCATCGGCCTCGGCTGCATGGGTATGTCGGACTTCTATGGCCCATCCGATGCAGCCACCAATCTGCGTGTGCTCAATGCCGCGCTCGATATCGGCATCAACTTCCTCGATACCGCCGATATGTACGGCGTTGGCGCCAACGAATGCCTGCTGGCGGAGGTTTTAAAAACGCGCCGCCAGGAAGTCGTGCTCGCCACCAAGTTTGGCAGTGTGCGCGCCGCCGACGGCGCGTTTCTCGGTATCAATGGGACACCCGAGTACGTGCGCGCGGCCTGCGATGCCAGTCTCAAGCGGCTCGGCATCGATCATATCGATCTGTACTACCAACACCGCGTCGACCCAAAGGTTGCGATCGAGGAAACGGTGGGCGCCATGGCGGATCTGGTCAAGGCAGGTAAGGTGCGCCACCTGGGCCTGTCGGAGGCCTCGGCAAATACAATTCGACGCGCCGCACAAGTGCACCCCATCGCCGCGTTGCAGAGCGAATATTCACTATGGTCGCGAGACCTGGAGGCCGCCATCCTGCCCGCCTGCGAGGAACTCGATATTGGCATCGTCGCTTACAGCCCGCTCGGCCGCGGCTTTCTTACCGGGGTGTTCAAGAAGCCGGAGGATTTCGACGCTGGCGACTTCCGGCGCAACAATCCTCGATTCTCGCCCGAGAATTTCGCCAGTAATCTACAGTTGGTGGAGGTCGTATCGCAGATTGCACGCGAGGAAGGCTATACACCGGCACAGGTCGCCCTTGCCTGGCTGCTCGACTGCGCACCGTACATCGTGCCGATTCCGGGTACACGCAGCATCAAGCGACTCAAAGAAAATGCGCTGTCCGTCATGGTGCGGCTGGCCGATGCACAGCTCGAGCGCCTATACGGAATCCTGCGTGAACGGCCGGTGACCGGAGCGCGTTACCCCGCGGCATCGATGGCGACAATCGACGCCTGAGCAATGCCGCGATTTTACCGATGTGCATCTGCTAGGAGGCCGCCGATGGGAATGACTTGGATTTTGGCTGCGACAGGCCGTTGAGAAGCGAGCGAACCCCGGTGCTTCGCGACCATGAATCATGCATCGGCCTCGCAAGCAGGTAGCGATCGCCCAACCACTCGACCGCTCGGGCAATGGCAGAGTCATAGTTCGCCACGGGCAGCGATGGCGGCGGGGGATTTCGTCTGTGGGGCATACGAGCTCTCCTGACCAAAAATGAAAATCTCAGCGCACAGCAAGACGCCCGATGGATTCATCATCGACCGGGCATAGGGTGTTTTGACTCGCTGCGGGTGCGCGGCCGTCCCTGTCACCCCCCGCGCTTCGCGCTGAGGTCCACAGTCGACCCGCTTGAGCGCATTCATAGCCGTAGCGGAACAGCGATCGCATCTTCGCTGTATGGAAGTCAAACGGGTCGAGCGGCGGGTAAGCGACGGGAATTGCCGCGAACTTGAGCTGTGCGCCTTCAAGTTCTGCATTGGCCGCAGTCAGTTCAAGAGTTGTCCTCAACATGTGATTGAGCCCCGCGGAAACGCTGCGCGACAGGATCGGTCTCGTTCGCAACCGAATCGCAAGCGGCCGTTCGCTCAATTGCCCGTCGACAATGATATACATCGAGGCGCGCTGCGACGGGTCGATGGAGTCTCCTGGCGGCTTGACGAAAGCCAATGGAACGAAAAACGGCATAGTAAATGTTGCGTCAACGTGAACCTCCTCCAAGAGCAGATCCTCCTCATGCACACGAATGACTACCGGCGGGAACAGTCCCGGCACGCTGGCTGAGGCCACCAAGACATCGCGAAACAGCTCTCTTGCGCCAGGGCCGCCATTCATTGCGATTGACCCCAAGTCCCACACCACCGGCTCTCCAGTCCAGACATCCGTCGTCGCCACGAGCAGCAATCGTCCGGTCGCCGCCTCGTGTGCGACGGCTTGGACCAAGGCGTCGGTGGCATACCGGTCAACAAGCTCCCTGAGGGGCGCGCCACGATACACGCTGGAGCCAAAAAGCACCCCGAGGCCGCGGGACTTCAGCAAGTGTTCTGCGCGCCCGGATGTGTAGACCTCAACAAGCTTATCGTCCCAGGCGGAACCTAAGAAAGCGTAAGGAGCGATCAGCGCGCCGACGCTGACACCAGTGACTACCGAAAACTGCGGGCGCGAACCTGTGTGTGTAAGCCCGACCAGTGCACCCGCGCCAAACGCACCGTCGGCGCCGCCCCCAGAGAGTGCAAGAATGCTGACCGGTTGCCCGGTGCGCACTGCACGAAGGCGCCGTGCGACGCTGTCCGAGGACACTGTCGAGAAGCGCTGATCGGGCCCCAGCTTGCGGATCGAATTCGGCGCCTCCCCCTGGGCCGCTTTCGTTTCCATGATGGCGGCCGGCGCGCATCCTTGGAGGGTAAGCAGACTGACGCACGTCAGCAGGACAGTAATATGGCGCAGTTGCACGGGAGTTCACGCCTTATTGCACAAAGCTTGCCGGTCGCACGTGGACGCGGCGCGCGATTGCCGTCCCGCCAACTTGCTGACAGCGATACGCGTGTACTTGGTGAGCGCGCTGAGAAGCGCAGGCAGACTGCCTATTGCGCCAATCGCAGTAATCATCGCGATGACGTCGATGGCTTGCACGATGTCACCCCAATAGGTGCCCATGGCCATGCCGATCCGCGCCCTCATGGAATTCGCGCCACTTTCATCGGAGCAGCATCGCTCAGCGGCTGTCCGACGCCACCGAGGGCCTTGTAAATTGCGACGACTGATACATTGACGGCCGTCTCAGCCTGCGCCACGGAGTCCTCGGCATCGAGCTGCGTGCGCTGTGCATCCAACAAGACCAGAAAGTCCGCGACCCCCTCCCGATATTGCGTATCCGCGAGTTCCGCGGCGCGCCGCGAGGCTTGCGCCTGCTCGGACAGGCTTTTCAGCTGTGATTGCCGCGCGCTATAGACGACAAAACTATCTTCGGTATCCTCGAGCGCAGTTAGCACAACCTTCTCGTAGTTGGCCGCCGCAGCGTCAGACTGCGCCTCGCTCGCGTGCAGCCGCGCCTTTACGGAGCCAATGTCGAATGCCGACCAACTTACGGCAGGAGTGATGGACCATGCCCGCGCGTTACTGCTTGAGGTAGTGCCGAACAGCCGGCCCACGTCCCCCGAAAGAAATCCAACGAAACCAGTGACATTGACGCGCGGGAAAAGGTCGGCGGTTGCGACGCCCACGCGCGCCGTCGCGGCGGCGAGCTGGCGTTCGGCCGCGCGGACATCGGGGCGCCGGCGTAGAAGCTCAGTGGGGTCCCCGATGGGCAATGCCTTGGCGTAGGTTACGACCGCGGCCGATTGCAGCTCCTGATCCAGCGCGCCTGGTCGCTCGCTCAATAGAACAGCTAATCGATAGCCCGCCTGCTTCTCGGCCGTCTCGAGCGGCGGAATCGTGGCCTCGGTGGCCTTCAGGCGCGCGCGGCTGCGTTGCACGTCGAGCTCCGAGCCACGACCTGTCTCGTCCAGCAGTTGTGTGAGATCGAGCGTTTGATGTTCGGTGCTTAAGTTTTCTCGCGCCACCAAGAGACGCTTCTGGGCACCTCGAAGCTCAAAATAATTGCGTGCAACCTCGGCGGCTACGGTGACTTGAGCATCTTGATAATTGGCGCGCTCGGCGCCTAAGTCGGCCCGAGCCGCCTCGACTGAGCGGCGCACATGACCAAAGAGGTCAATTTCCCACGCGGCATCAAACCCCAAGCTGTCGCTCTGCGCGTTGATGCGGTCGGGTCCAAATCCAGGTTGCTGCTCATCAAAGTGCGTGTAGGCACCTTCCATCTGCACATGGGGTGCGTAGTCGAGTTTTCTCTCGACGAAGACGGCGCGGGCTGCCCGGACCCGGTCGAATGCGGAGCGCAAATCCAAATTGGCGGCAAGCGCACGCTGGACGAGGCTATCGAGTTCGCCGTCGCCGAACTCCTGCCACCAAAGCGCCTCGGGGGATTGCGTGACGAATGCGCTCGATTGCGCGTTTTGCACGACCACCGGGGTAACCGGCGGTGCATGATAATTCGGGCCGACGGCGCATGCGGCTAATAGAAACGTCCCTAAAGCCATTGCAAGTACTGTTTTCATAGGAAGGCCTTAATTGCTTCGATTGATCAACCGGTCTCATCGCCTAAGGACCGCTGATCGAGAAGTGCGGGGGAGGCAGCGACCATCGTGCTTTTGATACGTGCACGCTGGGAGATCTTCCGAACCAGGACGTAGAACAGCGGCGTCAAAATGAGCCCGAAGACCGTGACTCCCAGCATCCCGGAGAAGACTGCGATTCCCATGGCGTGGCGCATCTCTGCGCCGGCGCCGCTCGAGGCGACGAGCGGCACGACACCCATGATGAACGCCATTGAGGTCATCAAAATCGGACGCAGCCGTAGCCGTGCGGCATTGAGCGCCGCTTGCAGCGGTGGCACGCCCTCGAGCTCCTGGTCCCTGGCAAACTCCACGATGAGGATCGCATTCTTGCTGGCGAGGCCTACGAGCACGATCAAGCCGATTTGTGTGAAGATGTTGTTGTCGCCGTGCGTGAGCTCAACCCCGGTGATGGCCGATAGGAGCACCATCGGCATGATCAGGATGACCGCAAGCGGCAGGCTTAAGCTCTCGTACTGAGCAGCGAGCACCAGAAACACGAGCAGCACGACCAGCGGGAAGACGAGCACCGCGGTGTTACCGGCAATGATCTGCTGGTAAGTCAGCTCGGTCCATTCGAAGCTCATGCCATTGGGCAGTTCTTGCCGCGCGAGTTGCTCCATGGCCGCTTGCGCCTGACCGGAGCTGAAGCCCGGTGCCGGACCGCCGTTGATCTCGGCAGTGGGGTAGGAATTGTAGTGCATGACGCGGTCGGGTCCCGAGGAGCGCTTGACCGTTACGAAGGATCCCAGCGGGATCATGTCGCCCGCGGCATTGCGGGTCTTGAGCCTGACGACATCCTCGGCCTGGAGCCGGAAGTTCGGTTCTGCTTGCGCGGTTACGGGATAGGTGCGACCGAATGCGTTGAAGTCATTGACGTAGAGTGAGCCCAGGTACACCTGCATGGTGTCAAAGAGTTCCTGCACCGATACACCTTGCGACTTCGCTTTTTCGCGATCCACATCGGCATCAATCTGCGGGACGTTTACCTGGTAGCTGGAGAATAGACCCTGCAGCGCCGGGGTTTGATTGCCCTTCGCCATCAGGTTCTGCGTCTGTTTGTAGAGTTCTTCGAAGCCTAAGCCTCCCCGATCCTCGATCTGCATGCGAAACCCGCCGATAGTGCCCAAACCCATGACGGGCGGCGGCGGGAACACCGCGATGAAGGCCTCCTGTATGGCGCCGTACTGTTGATTGAGCGCAGCAGCAATGGCGCCGGCGGACAGCTGCTTGGACTTGCGCTCATCGAAGGGCTTCAAGGTCACGAACACGATGCCGGAATTGGGGCTGTTCGTGAACCCATTGATACTCAAGCCGGGGAACGCTACCGCGTGATCGACGCCCGGTTGCTTAAGGGCGATCTCGTCCATGCGCCGTATGACCGCCTCGGTGCGATCGAGGGTAGCCGCGTCGGGCAGCTGGGCGAAACTCACCAGGTACTGCTTGTCTTGGGGAGGAATGAAACCCGTCGGAGTGCGTGCGAACCCCAAGAAAGTCAGCGCGATCAGTCCGCCGTATATAAAGAGCGCGACGCCACCGGCGCGCACGACATGCCCCACGCCGCTGACGTAGCGCGCCGTGAAGCGCGCGAAGAGGCGGTTGAACGGGCGGAAGAAACCGCCGAGAAATGCATTGAGGATGCGGGTCAGCCGATCCGGCGGCGCGCCATGTTCCTTGAGCAGCAGGGCGGAAAGCGCCGGCGACAGCGTGAGAGAGTTGAATGCCGAGATCACCGTGCTGATGGCGATGGTCAGGGCGAATTGTTTGTAGAACTGGCCGGTGAGCCCGCTGATGAAGGCGGTGGGCACGAACACCGCACAGAGCACGAGGGCTGTGGCGATGATGGGGCCGGTCACCTCGCGCATCGCTTGGCGGGTTGCCTCGATCGGCTTCAAGCCATTGCCAATGTTGCGCTCGACGTTCTCAACCACCACGATGGCATCGTCGACGACGATGCCGATGGCAAGCACCAGGCCAAAGAGCGACAGCGCATTCAAGCTGAACCCAAATAGATGCATGACGGCGAACGTTCCAACCAGTGAGACCGGAACGGCAATCAACGGAATGACGGAAGCTCGCCAGGTCTGAAGAAAGACGATGACCACCAATACCACCAGCAGGATGGCCTCGAGCAAGGTGTGCACCACCGCATGGATTGAACCGCGCACGAATACGGTGGGGTCATAGACAATCTGGTAGTCGACGCCTTGCGGAAAGTCGCGCTTCAATTCCTGCATTTTTGCGCGCACCAACTCGGAAATCGCGATCGAATTGCTGCCGGGGCGCTGAAAAATGGGAATCGCCGCCGCCGCCTTGTTATCGAGAAGCGCGCGCAGCGCATAGGTGTCGGCGCCGAGTTCGACGCGCGCGACGTCCTTCAAGCGTGTGACCTGGCCGGCGGCGCCGGTCTTGATGATGATGCCGCGAAAATCATCCTCGGTAGTCAGGCGCCCCTTGGCGTTGATCGCCACCTGGAATTCTGTCGCGCTCGGCAGCGGCGGCGCTCCCAATTGGCCTGCTGCGACCTGTATGTTCTGTTCGCGGATGGCTCTTACGACATCGTCCGCGGTGAGTCCGCGGCTCGCGACCTTCTCCGGATCCAGCCAAATGCGCATCGAGAACTGGCCGGCGCCGAACACCTGTACATCCCCGACGCCGTCCAAGCGAGCGAGTTCATCCTTGACGCGAAGCAGCGCATAATTCGACAAATACAGCGTGTCGTAGCGATTATCCGGAGACACTAAGTGCACCACCATGGTCAAGTCGGGAGAGGCTTTGTTGGTGACTACACCGAGACGCTGTACGACGTCGGGGAGCTTCGGCAACGCCTGAGACACGCGGTTCTGCACCTGGACCTGCGCCTTGTCGACATCGGTACTCAAGGCGAACGTGATGGTGAGCGTCATCACGCCATCGGCGGTTGCCTGTGAGGACTGGTAGAGCATTCCCTCCACGCCATTGATCGCCTGTTCGAGCGGGCTTGCCACGGTCTCCGCGATGACTTTGGGGTTCGCGCCGGGGTAGGTCGCCTTCACGATGACCGTCGGCGGCACCACTTCCGGGTACTCGCTGATCGGAAGGCGTGGCAGTGCGATCAGGCCGGCGAGGAAGATGAGGGCCGACAGAACGCCCGCAAAGATTGGGCGGCTGATGAAGAATTGTGAGAGTTTCATGACCTTAGCGCACCGCGTGAAGAGCAACCGTGGCCTGGGCAAGACGAGAGACCACATGGACTGGAGCTGCGGCCGTTGCCAGGCTCGCCGGTTCCACGCTCGGTAGCGCCGCTACCTGAGAGAGGCCGCCAGCGACATCGCTCATAGAAACGCGCGTAGCAGCGACAATCTGCCCGGGCCGAACATGCTGCAAACCGTTGACGACGATGAGATCGCTTGGGGCAAGTCCCTGCGTTACGACCCGCAGTCCGTTGATTTCCGGCCCGAGTTCGACGAGGCGGTACTCGATGCGGTTATCCTTGCTCAGCGTCAACACAAACTTTTTCGAAAGATCCGTGCCCACGGCGCGGTCCTCGATGAGGACGGCGTCGTGATCTTCCCCACCGATGAGTCGGACGCGCGCAAACAATCCGGGGGTGTAGCGGCCGTCGGGGTTTGCAAGTGCGGCGCGCGCACGAATCGTGCCGGTGGTGGCATCGACCTGGTTGTCGATGAAGTCGAGTCGCCCGGGGTGTGGATAGCCTTCCTCGTCCACGAGTCCAACATAAACCTCGGAGGCGTCGCCATTCGTGCGCGCCTGGTCGTGCTGCGCCTTCGCATAGCGCAAATAGGTTTGCTCATCGGCGTCGAAATAGACGTAGACCGGGTCATCGGAGACGAGGGTCGTCAAGAGGCTGGCACTCGTCACGAGGTTTCCCGCGGTAATGATCGCCCGCGATACGTGGCCGTCGATCGGTGCGCGTACCTCCGTGAACTCGCGATTCAGGCGCGCTTCCTGCAATGACGCATCAATCGAGCCCAAGGCTCCCTGAGCGGACGCTTCGGCCGCTACTTGGCGCTCGTATTCCTCGCGCGAGATAGCGTGCGCATTGATCAGCCGCTCTGAGCGTGCGCGGTTGGCCTTGGCGAGTTCGAGATCAGAAACACTGCGGGTACGTTCCGCGGCCAGCCGCTCGACTTCCGCTTGGAACGGACGCGGGTCGATCTGAAACAGCAGCTGGCCCTTCTTGACGCGCGCGCCATCTGTGAACGCAACGCGGTCGACGTAGCCGCTGACTCGCGGGCGAATCTCCACCGTGTTCACTGCTTGCAGACGGCCGCTGAACTCCTGCCATTCGCGCAGCGGCCGGTGTATCACCTCAGCCACGGTTACGTTAGGCGGAGCGGCGTTCGCCGCTGGCTGCGGCTTGGCGCGAGAGTGTCCAACGCCGGAGAGAAGCAGAAAGGCGGCGATGGCGGCGAGACCAAGCAAAGCAGACAAAGAGC
>JBEKYO010000094.1:0-17899 GCA_049510875.1 Steroidobacteraceae bacterium | reverse complement strand
TGGATGGTCTCCTCGTTGGTGAGCGTGTTGGCGGTGGCCGACCCGACGATGAAGTTGTTGGCATTGTTCGACATGGTCACCGAGCCGCCGCTCAAAGTGACGTTCGTGCCGATGATGCCGAGCACGGTCTCGTGACCCGCGGAATTGAGCGTGACCGCACCCAAGCCGGGGTAACTGCCCTTCTCGAGGTTCACCGTGGCATCGTCATCGATTTGAATCACACCGCCCGCCGGGTTGTTCACCGTGCCGCCAAGGGTGTTGTTGGTCACGGACAGCGCCTCGATCAATCCGGTCGCGCTGTTGGTGAGCGTGCTGCCGCCGTGGATGGTGCCGCCGGCCAACTGCAGCGTCGAAGCGCCGGTGAGCGTCACCGCGCCGCCGTTGATGGTGGCGTTCGACAATTTCAGCGTGCTGTCCTCGGCCGAGATGTTCCCCCCCGCGTTGGTGAATGTGCCGCTCAAGGTCAGGGTCGATCCGGCCGTGGCTTCCAAGGTTCCGCTATTGGTGGTGCCGCCGCCGGCTGCAATGGTCATTCCGGCCGATTGATTGGCGTTGATGATTCCGGCATTCACCAAGGTTATGCTGGTCGAGCCGTTGCCGCCGCCGATGCTGCCCGCCCCCTGGATGGTCTCTTCGTTGGTGAGCGTATTGGCGGTGGCCGACCCGACGATGTAGTTGTTGGCATTGTTCGACATCGTCACCGTGCCGCCGCCGCTCAAGGTGACGCTTGGCGCACCGATGCCGATATAGGTGGCATGTCCGGCGGAGTTCAGCGTGATCGAGCCCGCATTTTGCAGGGTGCTTCCGGTGATCGTGAGGTTATTGCCGTCGGCGATCGACAGGCTGCTCGACGATCCGACGGTCAGATTGTCGATCGGCGTCGTGGAGTTCAGCCCATTACTCATCGTGACCGCCCCACCGTTGCTGATGAACACGTTGTAGGTGGCGCCCGTCGGCTGGCCGTTGACCGGTACGCCGCCGGACCAGTTGCCGGCGACGTTCCATAGGCCCGCGCTGCCGACCCAGGTGTCGTCGATGGTTTGCGCCTCGGCGCACTTCGAATGGGAGAACATGGTCAACGCGAGCAAGGAGCAGGCCATGGTGGAGCCGAGCCGGACTGTTGTTGTCATTTCGATGCCCCTGTCATCGTCCCCACCGCACTATACGATGGCGGGAGGCGATGCGCACCACGCCGGCTGCGCTCTCAGCCTGGGCGCACGCCGGCTGGGCTCAGCCGTGACGCACACCGGTTGCGCTCCGCCTTGACGCGCTGCGGAGGACGCTGCGCGCGCCTCGCGCAAACTCGGTCATTTAACTTAAGCCGGTGCGACCTACAGCGTCACGCCGTAGTTCTCGCAATGCGCAATGAATCTGCGCAGCGATTGCGAGAGCACTTTTCTCTGGTGATAAATCAGCGTGAAGCGGCGGCTGAGCCGCGGCAACTCGGTCGCGAGCACGGTCAGCCGTTTTGCGGCCACCAGGTCCTGAACCACGCTGCGCGACAGGCAACTCACTCCCATGCCCGCGGCCACCGAATTCTTGATCGCTTCCGAACTGCCGAGCGTCATCGCCGGCTGACCGAGCCGCAGATGGGGCAGCAGCGCGTGCTCCACGGCCTCGCGCGTGCCGGAACCTGGTTCGCGCAGCAACCAATGCGCACGGCCGAGCTGCTCGGCGGAGAGCCTTTTGCGCCGCGCGGCTTTGGCGAGCGGGTGCGCCCGCGCCGCCACGATGACGAGTTCATCCTCCAGCCACGGAACGGTGACGACGTCGGATGCGTGACACGGGCCCTCGACCAATCCCAAGTCCGCGGAGAAGTCCCGCACGGCGGTGACCGCATCCAGCGTATTGCCGATTCTCACGTCCAGTCCCGCCGCCGGGACCTCCGCGCGAAATCGCGCCAGCAGGCGCGGCAATACATAATTGCCGACGGTCGTGCTTGCGAACAAGCGCAGATCGACGAGGAAGGCCGGATCGCCCGAGACGAAGGCGGCTTCGATGCTTTTCGCGCCGTCCAGAACGGCGAGCGCCGGCGGCAACAGCGCCCGGCCGTTGTCGTTCAGAAGCAGGCGCTTGCCCACCCGGTCGAACAGACGCGCCCCCAAGACGCGCTCCAACTCGTTGAGCGCAGCGCTCGTCGCGGACTGCGACAACGGCATGCTCCCAGCCGCCGCGATCGTGCTTCCGCTCACCGCGATGGCGCGAAAAATCTGCAGTTGACGCAAGGTGATTCGCATGGGCGCCGCGCTCTTAACCTATTGTATAACTTGATTATAGATAAATAATCTGTTTTAGAAATATACCCGCATCCGCCATAGTGCGCTACGGCCACTGCTCGGCGACGGAGGAGCGATACGAACTTGCGGATGCGGCAATACCTACCCCTCGGGTGGCGCCCCTCGCTCGCCCGCTTTCCGGGCATCGCGCTGGTCGCGGCATTGGCGGCAGCCGCGATCGCCCTCGGCCGCCTCCCGGGACTGCAAGCGAGCGGCGTCAGCGCGCTGACGCTCGCCATCGTGCTCGGCATCCTCGTCGGCAACTCGATTTACCCCCGCATGGCGGCGGCCAGCGCGGGCGGCGTGACCTTCTCCAAACAGGCATTACTGCGTGCCGGCATCATCCTGTACGGCCTGCGCCTCACGTTTCAGGATATCGCCAACGTCGGCGTTGCCGGGGTGGCCATCGATGCGATGGTCCTGAGCAGCACATTTGCCTTGTCGTGGTGGCTGGGCACGCGTGTTTTCGGGCTGGATCGCCAAACGGCCATGCTCATCGGCGCGGGCAGTTCGATCTGCGGGGCGGCTGCGGTCATGGCCGCCGAGCCGGTGGTGCGCGGGCGCGCCGATCAAGTCGCCGTGGCCGTCTCGACCGTGGTGGTGTTCGGCACCTTGGCGATTTTCCTGTATCCCGCCCTGTATCATGTGAACGCGCGCGATCATTGGCTGGCAATGTCGCCCACTACCTTCGGCATTTTTGCCGGCTCGACGATTCACGAGGTTGCACAGGTGGTGGCCGCGGGGCGGGCCGTCAGCGATGGCGCGGCAAACACCGCCGTCATCACCAAGATGGTGCGGGTAATGATGTTGGCGCCCTTTCTGGTGCTCCTCTCGGCCTACCTGTCGCGCCCTGCCGCTCGGGACTCTGCGCCATCGAGCGGCGGTGCACGCCCGATGCGCCGCATCGTCGTCCCCTGGTTCGCGCTCGGCTTCATCGCGGTCACGGCTTTCAATTCTCTGGCTATTCTGCCGCCGCGCGTAGTCGCCGCCGCAATCGATCTGGACACGCTCATCCTGGCGATGGCGATGGCGGCGCTCGGCCTCACCACCCACATATCGGCGGTGCGGCGCGCCGGACCCAAGCCGTTGGGTCTCGCCGCGCTGCTGTTCGCATGGTTGATTCTCGGCGGCTTTGCGATCAACGCCGGCATATCGGCGCTGTTCGCCTGACGCCCGCAGCACCGCTCACAGAGGCGGTTCGATCTTGGTCGTGCACTTGATCCGCTCCATCGAGAACAGAGCGCTCACGTCCGCGAGGTTGGGGACGCGCGCGATCAATTGCCGGTAGACCCGGTCGTAACTGGCGATGTCCGCCACCATGACTTTGAGCAGATAATCGACGTCGCCGCCGATCCGGTGGCACTCGGCGATCTCGCTGATCGACTGCACGGCATCGGCGAAACGCAGCACCCACTCGGCGCTGTGTTCGCGCACCTTGATCCTTACAAACACGGTGACGTTGAGCCCGAGTTTTTCCGGATCCACCACCGCCACCCGGCCGCGGATGATGCCGTCCGACTCCATGCGCTTGATGCGCCGCCAGCACGGGTTGACTGACAACCCGACGCGGACGGCGACGTCCTGAAGCGGTATCGAGGCGTCGTCCTGCAGCAGGGAGAGCAGTTTACGGTCTATCGTATCCATGCTGCAGAATAGCAAAATATTCTAATAAATTGCACCTGACCAGAATAATGCGGGAACCTTTTCTAGCTGGATAGATTTATCATCTGTGGCCTGGGAGTCAAGAGGCGGGCCTCAAAATGTCGCTTTTCAAAAGCCTGTTCATCGAACACCCTGCATCGGCTGGAGAGACCTACTGGGAGCATTTGCTCACCGCCCTGGGATTCGGGGCCACCATGCTGGTTGCCGGCGTCGCCTGCATGATTCACGGACTGGTGCCGGCGGCATTCGTCACCCGGGGCAGCGACGCGGTCTGCGCTCTGCATGAGCGCATGCTGGCGCGCCGCCGCCTCAGTGCCCGAAGCCCGCACCTTTCGTAGGTTGGCCGGCGCTCGGTCCCGCGCTCCGGCCGGCCTAGTAGAGCTGCTTCACCCATCGCTGGCTCGACTTCTTGGGGCGCTTGTAGCCGGTGTCCGGCTGCCGTTTGGGCAGATCGACCTCGATCGGCGTGAGATTCTTGTACGGCACCTGCGTGAGCAGGTGCGCGATGCAATTCAGCCGTGCGCGCTTCTTGTTGTCGGCGTCCACGATGAACCAGGGTGACCTTTTGCGGTCGGTATATTCGAGCATCACGTCCTTGGCCTTCGAGTACTCCACCCAATGCTTGCGCGCCTCGAGATCCATCCGGCTCAGCTTCCACCGCTTGATGGGATTGTGCATGCGCTCGGTAAAGCGCCGCTCCTGCTCCTCATCGCTCACGGAGAACCAATACTTGACCAGAATCACACCGGCGCGCGCCAGCATTTCCTCGAATAGCGGGCATGAGCGCAAAAATTCCCAATATTCGCCCTCGCTGCAGAAACCCATGACGCGCTCCACGCCGGCGCGGTTATACCAACTGCGATCGAAGAGCACGATTTCACCCGCGGCGGGCAGCTCGGAGACATAGCGTTGGAAATACCACTGTGTCCGCTCCTTGTCGGTAGGGGTTCCCAACGCGACGACGCGGCAGACCCGCGGGTTGAGGCACTCAGTGATCCGCTTGATGACGCCGCCTTTGCCGGCGGCGTCCCGCCCTTCGAACACCACGCACAATTTCAGACCCTGCATGCGCACCCACTCCTGCATCTTCAGCAACTCGAACTGGAGCCGCACGAGTTCGTCGACGTAGCTGTAGTTCTTGCGCGGCTTCGTGGGCGGATGGCCTTCGCCGACGATCCGCCAGCGGCCCTCGATGATCGACTGCTCCAAGGCGTTGCGGCGCAATTCGCCCTCGATGTCGACTCGCTTGCGCGCCGTCCTGGCCTTGCTCTCGTTCCGCGTCATGGAGGTCCCCGTGTTGCGAATGAGCGATGGTTGCAAGTCCTGCCGCGGGAATCAAATCCGATCAGGGCGCCCGGCAATCCGATGCGCGCGCCCCTGCGCGTGCGTTTAGCGCTGCCGTGCCGCGAACGGCCGCGCGTAAACGATATAATCGCCCGTACTAACCCTGATTCAGCCGCCGGGAACCGCACATGAAAGCCACCGTCAACATCGACCGAATCGCGGTCGACGACGTCTTATATGAATTCGTGGGGCGCGAGGTGCTGCCGGGCACGGACATCGATGAGCGATCCTTCTGGACCGGTTTCTCGAGCCTCGTGCAGCACTTCTCACCGCGCAACGCCGCGCTTCTCGAGAAGCGCGATCGACTGCAGGCATCGATCGACGCCTGGCACCGCGAGCATCCCGGGGCGGGATTCGAGCGGGCGGCCTACAAGGCCTTCCTCACCGAGATCGGCTATCTGCTGCCGGAGGCGTCCCGGTTTTCCGTGACCACGGCCGACGTCGACGAGGAGATTGCGCACGTTGCCGGACCCCAGTTGGTGGTGCCGGTGAACAATGCGCGCTATGCGCTGAATGCCGCCAATGCGCGCTGGGGCAGCCTGTATGACGCCCTGTACGGCACGGATGTGATCCCCGACGAGGGCGGCGCGGCCCGCGGCAGTGGCTACAATCCGGTCCGCGGCGCCAAGGTCATCGACTTCGCGCGCCAATTCCTGGATGCGAATTTTCCGCTCTCCCGGGGCACGCACCGCGATGCGACCGCATATCGGGTGCTGCAGCACGGTTTGCTGGTGGATCAGGGCACGGGCGCGAGTGCTGCGCTCAAGGCGCCTGTGGCCCTGGCCGGCTTTCAGGGCACCGCCGACGCACCCTCGGTGATTCTGCTGAAACATCACGGCCTGCACGTCGAGCTGCACATCGATCGGCGCCACTTCATCGGCAAGGACGACGCGGCCGGCGTGAGCGACATCGTGCTCGAGTCCGCGCTCACGACCATCGAGGACTGCGAGGACTCCGTGGCCGCCGTCAGTCCCGCGGACAAGGTGACGGTGTACCGAAACTGGCTGGGCCTCATGAAGGGAACCCTGGAGGCGCGGCTGGAGAAGGGCGCCACGGTCATGACGCGGCGTTTGAACGCCGACCGCCGCTATCTCACGCCCCACGGGTCGGATCTGGTGCTCCCGGGACGCAGTCTCATGCTGGTGCGCAACGTGGGACACCACATGCTCTCCGATGCGGTCACCCTGGACGGCGCCGGCATTCCCGAGACGTTCATCGATCTGGCGGTAACCTCGCTGGCCGCGCTCCACGATGTGCGTGGCAGCGGCGCCCGGCGCAATTCGCGCACCGGGTCGATCTACATCGTCAAGCCCAAGTTGCACGGTCCGGAAGAGGTGGCGCTGTCGAATGCGTTATTCGCCGCTGTCGAGGATTTGCTGAAATTGTCGCGTCATACCCTCAAAATGGGAATCATGGACGAAGAGCGGCGCACCAGCGTCAATCTCGCCGAATGCATTCGCGCGGCCCGGCACCGGGTGGTGTTCATCAACACCGGTTTTCTCGACCGGACCGGCGACGAGATCCACACATCCATGGAAGCGGCGCCGGTTCCCCGCAAGAGCGATCTGAAAAGCGCCGTCTGGTTGGCCGCCTATGAGCGGAACAACGTCGACGTCGGTCTCGCTTGCGGCCTGCGCGGCCATGCACAAATCGGCAAGGGCATGTGGGCCATGCCGGATCTCATGGCCAACATGTTGAAGACCAAGATCGAGCACCCGATGGCGGGTGCGAACACCGCCTGGGTGCCCTCACCCACTGCCGCGACGCTGCACGCGCTGCACTACCACCAGATCGATGTGAACCGCGTGCAGCATGGATTGGCCGAGCGGCCGAGCGCGCCGCTCGATGACATTTTGACGCCGCCGCTGGTGAGCCGGCCCGAATGGAGCGCCGCGCAGATCGAGGAAGAACTCAACAACAACGCGCAGAGCATTCTAGGATATGTGGTTCGATGGATCGATTCCGGGGTGGGTTGCTCCAAAGTGCCGGACTACTTCAACGTGGCGCTCATGGAGGATCGGGCGACGCTGCGCATTTCCAGCCAGCACATGGCCAACTGGCTGCGGCACGGAGTGTGCACCCGGGATCAGGTGACGGCGGCCCTGCGCCGCATGGCGAGTGTGGTCGACCGGCAAAATGCCGGCGACCCGCAGTACGCGCCGATGGGTCCGGATGTGGACGGCAGCATCGCTTTTCAGGCCGCTTGCGAGCTGATCTTCGAGGGCCGCGAGCAGCCAAACGGGTATACCGAAGCCATTCTCACGCGCCGGCGCAAGGAGAAAATGCTGCAACAGCCGCGTTGAGCTCCGCGCGGCGGCGCGCGGCCCTGCACAACGCACGCCGCCAGCGCGACATAGGCGCCCTGGCGGCCCACGCGCCTCACGCGCTCGCGTAGCGGCTGCGCAACGCCGCGAGGCGCTGCGCCCACGGCGCCTCGCGCTCCAGCCACGCGGCGAGCGACAGTAACTTGGCGTCCTCGCCGAGCCGCGCGGCGAGTTGCACGCCGATCGGCAGACCGGTGGTCGACATGCCGAGCGGCAACGACATAGCGGGCTGCCCCGTGGCATTGAAAATCTCCGTATAGGGCGCATAGCCGTAGGAGTCCGCATTCCACCGCCCGAGGTCGAACGCCGCCGTGCGTCCATCGATCTGACCGATCCTGACGGGCAATTCGGCGGTCGTCGGCAGCAGCAGCACGTCGAAACCGTCGAGCAGCCCGGCCATCTCGCGCGTCGCCACGGACAGCGCGCGCCGCGCGCGCGCGTAGTCGAGCGCCGTGCAGCGGGTGCCCAGGGCCACTGCCGCCCAGGTCAGCGCTTCGAGTTCGTGCGCCTCGGGGGGCCGGCCAACGCGGCTGCGAAAAAAGTCGATCTCCTCGGCAATGGCGGTCAGCCAGATGACCATGGCCGGCTCGCCGATGTTCGCCGCGGCGGGGAAATCGAACGCGCTCACCTGATGACCGGCCCCTGCCAACAGGGCGGCGGCGGCCTCGACGGCGGCGCCAATCTCCGGATGAGGGCGCATGCCGCCCGGCGCCGCCAAAGTGACCCCGACCCGCAACACCGGCACCGGGGCCGCGGCCGCGCGCGAAAAACCGCCGACGGGCAGGCTCACCGGCGTGCGCGACGTCGCCTCGGGACCCGCGGTCAGATCGAGCATCAGCGCCGTATCCCTGACCGTGCGCGTGAGCACGTGCTCGCAGTCGAGTCCGCCGGCCAACTCATCCAAGTGCGGCCCTACCGGCACCCAGCCGCGCGAGGGCTTGAACCCGACCAGACCGCAGGCCGCGGCCGGCACCCGGATGGAGCCGCCCGAATCGGTGGCGTGCGCCATGGGCACCATGCCCGAGGCGACGGCTGCGGCCGCACCGCCGCTCGATCCACCGGGGCTGCGCGTCAGGTCCCAGGGATTGCGCGTCGGGCCGCGCCAGGTCGGCTCCGTCACGAATTCAGCCGCGAATTCCGGCGTGTTGGTGCGCCCGAGAATCGATAAGCCGGCCTGTCGCCAGCGCTGCGCGAGCGGCGCATCGACCGCGGCGGCCGGCAGCCCCGCCAACCAGCGGCACGAGGCCGTGAGATGCAAACCCGCAACATCGATGTTCAAATCCTTGGCGAGAAACGGCACGCCGGCGAGCGGCGCCGTCACATCCACCCGCTGCGCCGCGCGGCGAGCCAGCTCATCGGAGCGCTCGACCACCGCATTCAACCGCGGGTTCAGCGCATCGATCCGCTGGATCGCGCACTCCACGAGCGCCGCCGGCGCGACTTCGCCGCGGCGCACCAGCCCGGCGAGTCCTGTGGCATCGAATGCCGTGTAATCATCGGCGTGCATGCAGTCCCGGCGCGCCGTCAGGCGCGCGCGCGGCGCATACCTTGCGCGGCCAGCACGGCGGCGCCGATGAAGGACAGATAGCCGCCGGCTCCAACGGAAACATGCCGGGACATCAAATCGCTGCCCCGATGCACCAGGCCGTTGGCGAAATGCATGAGACTGCCGGTGAGGGAATTCGGATCGCTGGGCGGGGCAAACAATTCTCCCGAGGTTCTCCAATACAGAAGCGCACCGCAGGCGACCAGCAACGCGAGCGGGGCGAGATAGCCCAGCCAGGCGGCGCGAGTGTTCGACAGGTGCGGCGCGAGCGGTGCGGCCAGGCACGCGAGGCACAGCAGGCCGAAGAGCATGCGGTGCCACGGCGTATCCCGGTCGAAGAACAGCCGAGTCGGGTCGGCAATGACCGCCGACATATCGAAGAACCGCACGCCGTGCTCGAGCGAACCCAGCGTCACCACCAGTGAGTTCATGTAGAACCAGCCGAACAGCACACAGAGGATCGCGAGCTTGCTCGACGCATCGAGCGCCGCCACGGCGCGCACCACTCGCCCGATCAGCGGCCGAGTTGCGGCGATCTCCATGCTCTGCGGTGCAGCCATCGTGGGACATAGGGTAACGCCATTCGCCGCACAATGCAGCCTGACCTTCCGCGGGCTTCGAGGCTGCCCGTCTTGCTTGCTTGGGAGCCTTTTGCCTGTGCTAAGCTTCCCGGGATCGTCGCAGCTCAATCGGTGGGCCCATCGGATAAGAGAGCAATGCCTTGATTGTGAAACGCACGATGCTAGGGTCCCGCGGCTTCGCCATCCTGGTTGCGTGCGCCTTATACGTGGCCGCTTGCGCCACGGTCGACGACAAATTTCACGACGATGCCTGGTACCAGAAGAGCAAGGAAGCCACCAACAAGGCGGTTGAAGTCACCACGCCCATCGTCTCCAAGGCCTATGCCCGCACCCAGAAATACCTGGCCGAACAGGACTTGCTGAAAACCTTTCAGGATGCCGGCGAGCACAGTGAAACCGCAGTCCTGGGCATCCTGCATAAATCCGGCATGGGCGGCGGCGCGGCGGGCGCCGCGGGCACGGGATCGAAGCAGCATCTGCCCGCCCCGGCGCCGTCCGGCAAAGTCCCCGAACAATACTCCGGCTCCTTGCGCTGGCCGCTGGACGCCTACATCGTCAGTTCGGAGTTCGGGGAACGTTGGGGCAAGATCCACAAGGGCATGGACATGGCCGCCGATGTCGGCGAACCGGTCTACGCCATCGCCGACGGTGAAGTCATCTATGCGGGAGACGGCCTGCGCGGCTATGGCAACGTCGTCATCTTGCGGCACGACAAGAAAACCAGCTCGCTGTACGCGCACAACAGCGAACTCAAGGTCAAGCAGGGGGACCAGGTGAAACAAGGCGCCTTGATCGCGTTGCTCGGCAACACCGGCCACTCCACCGGGCCGCATGTGCACTTCGAAATCCGCGACGGCGACACGGCGATCAACCCGCGAAGCGTGCTGCCGAAGCCGAAGACCGCGGATGCCCCGCCGGGCGGGCGCACGGAGCCCGCCGGCTGACTCACGCGGCGCTGCGATGTCCTTTGAGCGGGATGTTGAACGTGATGGTCGCGCCGAATGCCTCGGGGGCCTGGGTGTCGACACGCACCTTGTCGAACACCAGTACGCGCGTGCCAAGCGCGAAACTCTCCTGCAAATCGTGCGTCACCATGAATACGGTCATCTTGTTCATATTCCACAGCTTCAATATCAGCGCATGCATGTCGGCGGTGATTCCCGGATCCAGCGCACCGAAGGGCTCGTCGAGTAGCAATATCTTCGGCTGGCAGATCACCGACTGGGCAATCGACAGCCGCTGCTGCATGCCGCCCGAGAGCTGCGCCGGGTACTTGCCGGCGGCCGCCTGCAGGCCCACGGCCTCCAGCAGCTCCCGCGCCTTGTGCAATGCACGCCGGCGATGCGCACCGAACAGGCGCCCGAGGAGCCGCGATTCGTGCAGTTCCAGACCGAGCAGCAGATTGTTCATGACGGTCAGATGGGGAAAGAGCGAGTAGCGCTGAAACACGATGCCGCGGTCGGGACCCGGCTCGCAGGCGAGCGGCTCGCCGTCGATGAGAAACGAACCCCGGCTCGGCGCCTCGATGCCGAGCAGCATCCTCAGAAACGTCGTCTTGCCGCAGCCGGACGCCCCGACGATGGTCACGAATTCGTGATCCTCGACATGCAGGTTGACGTTCTCGAGCACGACGTGGCTGCCGAATTCCTTCCACAGATGCTTGATCGTCACCTGCGTCAAGTGCCGGCGCCCGCCCAGGTGAAGGCCTTCGCGCGCAGCAGCCGCAGCAGCCAGTCCATGATGAACGCCAGCAACGTGATCCACGCGACGTACGGCAGGATCACGTCCATGGCGAGGTAGCGGCGCACCAGAAAAATGCGGTAGCCCAGGCCTTCGGTCGATGCAATCGCTTCCGCGGCGATGAGAAACAGCCAGGCCGATCCCAGCACCAGGCGCAAGGCATCAATCAAGCGGGGCCACATCTGCGGGAGCACCACTCGAATCACCAGCTGCCAGGTCGATGCGCCGAGAGTTTGCGCCTTGATGATCTGCTCATTCGGCAGCTCCGCGGTGCGCATTGCGATATCGCGCACGATGACGGGGGCCACGCCGATGATGATGAGGGTGATCTTGGCCGCTTCGCCCAGACCGGCGGCGATGAACAGGATGGGCAGCATGGCGAGCGGGGGTATCAGCGACACGGCCGCCACGAACGGCGCAATGGTCGCGCGCAGATACGGTATGACACCGATGGCCAACCCCAGCGCGAGTCCCGCGACCGCGCTGATCGCGAGCGCGGCGAGCAAGCGCTCCAAACTCGCGCCCGTATCGATCCACAGCAGGCGCTCGCCGCTGCGCTCGTCTTCCTCGAGGGCGTACTGGCGCATGGTCGCGGCAATCGTCGCGGGAGAGGGCAGCAGCTTGTCGCCGGGATTCTGCTGCAGGCGCGCATGCGAATAATAGACATAGGCGGAGATGATGAGGATGAACGGCAACATGCAGAGCATCAGCGCCGCGCCCCGCCCGGGATGCTGGTTGATCAGGCGGCGCATGGCTCAGGCGCCCCTCACAGCGCGCCGTCCTGGGCCATTTTCAGGTACGTGGGGTCGAAGCGCATCTTGAGGTTGCGCGCGTCGCCCAGGAGCCTGCCTGCGGGGAATTGGATGCCGACCGCGTCGACCGAGCCCGCCCCTTGCCCGAGGATTCCATGGTCGAAGGAGAACCTGCGCACCAGATCCATGGTCTTGATGAGGCTGTCGCCGGTCACGAACTGAACGGCGTCGGCCGGCGTGACGAACAGATGAGTGGTCGCCCATTGGCTCGCGAACCCCGCGGGGTCCGTTCCCGACGCCTTCGCCATCGCCGCCTGCGCGGCCTTCGCCGCCGCATCATTCTTGGACACGAGGCTCAAGGTCTCGTACCACGCGCCCACCAGCGCCTTGCCGAGCTTGGGATTGGCATTCAGGGTTGCGGTATTGACCACCATGAGATCAAGGATTTCTCCCGGTACCTTGCCCGAATCGAACACCAGCTGGGCGTCGGGCATCGCCAATATCGCGCTCAATTGCGGCTTCCAGGCCACCACCGCGGTGCTCGCCGGCGTCGAGAACGCCGCCACCACGTCCGCGTCCGCTGTATTGACGATTTTCACGTCCCGCTCGCGCATGCCGGCGCCGCTCAACGCGCGCACCAGCAGGTAATGCGACACCGAGAGCTCGACCAGATTGACCTTCTGCCCCTTGATGTCTTCGAGCCTCTTGCCCTTGCCCTTCAGCACCACGCCGTCGTTGCCGTTGGAGAAATCGCCGACGATGAGCGCAGTGGAATCGACGCCGCCCGCGGCGGGAATGGTGAGCATGTCCATGTTGGTCATGACGCAGGCGTCGAACTGTCCCGCCGTGTACTGGTTGATGGACTCCACGTAGTCGTTGATCTGCGTGAGTTTGATCTTGATGCCGTACTTCGTGGCCCACTTCTTCAGGATCCCGCTTTGATCCGCGTAATCCCAGGGCATCCATCCCACGTAGATGCTCCATGCCACATTGAAGGACGCCTTCTCCGCGGCCGCCCGCGCCGGTGCGCTCGCGGCGCCGGCCGACACGCCCAGCAGTCCGCAGAGCACCCATGACATTCCTCTTCGACGCATCATCGTTTCCCCTGCTTCAGTGTTTGCAACATGAAACCGCGGCCCGCGGATTCACGGACTTAAGGACCACGAGGGTCTGCGCCACCGTGACGGCGCGGCCCTCCGCGCATCGCACCTGGCTCACGATGCCATCGACCGGCGCGGTCACCGGCAATTCCATTTTCATCGACTCGACGGTCACCAACGTGTCTCCGGCCTTGACGGCCTGGCCGAGGACGGCGGCAATCTTCCACACGCTGCCCGACACCGGGCTCGCCACGGCCACGTGATCGGCGTGCAGTTCCTCGGCGTGCGCGGGCGCATGCGCGGCGGGCAGGTCCGCGGCGTAGCCGATCTGACCGCTCGATTCCCAGCGCCGGCGTTCCGCGTCGAATGCCGCCTGCTGGCGCGACTTGTGAGCGGCAATATCGGCGGCGTGGCGCGCGAGAAACTGGCGGTATTCCTTGAGCCGAAAGATTTCATCGCGCGTCTCGAGCTGCACGCGCCCATGCAGAAAATCGTCGCGAAACTGCAGCAGTTCATCGCCGCTCACCGGGTAGAAGCGAATTTGGTCGAAGAAGCGCAACAGCCACGGCTTCTGCGGCGGAAATTCCCGCGTGACGTGGTAGGTATTCCACATCTGGCAGGTACGTCCGACAAATTGGTAGCCCCCCGGGCCCTCCATGCCGTACACGCACAGATAGGCGCCGCCGATGCCCACCGCGTTCTCCGGCGTCCAGGTTCGCGCCGGGTTGTACTTCGTGGTCACGAGGCGGTGCCGCGGATCGAGGGGAGTGGTGACCGGCGCTCCGAGATACACGTCCCCCAGCCCGAGCACGAGGTAGCTCGCTTCGAACAGAACGCGCCTCACGTCATCGACGCTCCCCAAGCCGTTGACGCGCCGGATGAACTCGATATTGCTCGGGCACCAGGGTGCGTCGGCGCGCACCGATTGCATGTATTTGGCGATCGCCAACTGCGTCGCCCGGTCGTCCCACGACAGCGGCAGATGCACGATGCGCGTCGCGATCGCCATGTCCTCGATCGAGGCCAGTGACTCCTCGGCTTCGCGCAGCACGTCGAGCAGACGAGCCAACGGCAGCACGCGGCTCTCGTAGTGCACCTGCAGGGAGCGAATGCCGGGAGTCAATTCGATGATGCCCGGAAGGCTCGCCGCATCGAGCCGCGACATCAGGGCGTGCACGCGAAGCCGCAGCTCGAGATCCAATACCGGCGCCCCGTACTCGATCAGCAGGTACTTGTCGCCGGCACGGCGATACACCACGGCGGGCGCCGCGCCGTGCTGCGCCAGGCTCGCGAGGACCGGCGTGTCGGGGCCGTTCGCCGCGGCGTGGCCCGTATGCCGCGCCGGCGCCGGCGCGCCGGCGGGCGCGCGCAAACCCTCGATCATGAGTTCCCGGGACTCCTCCGCGGCCGCGGCTTCATCGGGGGTCCATCGCCGGAAGCGGATCCGATCGTTGGGCCGCAGCTGGCCGAGTTTCCACAATTCGGCTTTCACCAGCGTTGCGGGGCACACGAATCCGCCCAACGACGGACCGTCCGGCCCGAGAATGATGGGCATGTCGCCGGTAAAGTCCACGGCGCCGACCGCGTACGCGTTGTCGTGAATATTGGACGGATGCAATCCGGCCTCGCCGCCGTCGCTGCGCGCCCACTGGGGCTTGGGTCCTATCAACCGCACGCCGGTGCGGTTCGAGTTGTAATGCACTTCCCAGGTTTCGCCGAAGAACGCCCTCATGTCCTCGTCGGTGAAAAAGTCCGGCGCCCCGTGCGGTCCGTACAGGACGCCGATCTCCCATTCATGGGCGATGCGCGGCCGGCAATCCGCGGGAATCACGCACGGCTCGCTCGACGATTCGCAGCTTCCCACGTGCAGCACATCGCCCGCGCCCAGTGCCCGGCCTCCGTGGCCGCCGAACTTGCCGAGGGTGAAGGTCGCGCAACTCCCAAGGTACTGCGGCACGTCGAAGCCGCCGCGAATCGCGAGATAGGCGCGGCAGCCGGCGCCGCTCGCTTGGCCGATGCGCAGAACCTCGCCCGCCAGCACCGGGACCGGCGTCCAGAAGGGCACGGCTCGGTCCCCTAGCGCCGCCGCCATGGGCGCGCCGCCCAGGCAAATGAGCGCATCGGCGTCGAACTTGAGGGTCGGCCCCGAGACGGTGATTTCCAATGCCGCGGCAGTCGCGTCGTTGCCCACCGCCCGATTCGCCAGGCGAAACGACACGTCGTCCATCGGGCCCGAGGGAGGCACACCGACATTCCAATAGCCGATACGTCCGGGATAATCCTGGACGGTGGTCTGCGTGCCTCCCGATAATACTTCGACCCGGTGCGGGGCGAATGCGAACGCCTCCAAGGCGCGGGTGGTCATGCAACCCTGGGTGAACAGCGGATCGGCGACCAAACTGCGCAGGTAATCCAGATTGGTCTCGATCCCGGCAATCCTCGTGTCGGCCAGCGCCTTTTGCAGCTTGCCGAGCGCCGCGTTGCGGTCGCGGCCCACCGTGATGATTTTCGCCAGGAGCGGGTCGTACAGCGGCGTCACCTCGGTGCCGTCCGCGATCCACGTCTCCACGCGCGCATCGGCGGGAAAGCGCGCCTGCGTCACCAAGCCCGATGATGGCCGGAATTGCCGGGACGGGTCTTCCGCATAGACGCGCACCTGGATCGATGCGCCGCTCGCGGGCGGCAGCCGCAGCGCGAAACGCTCGCCGGCCGCCTGGCGCAGCATCCATTCGACCAGGTCGATGCCGAGGACTTCTTCGGTTACGCCGTGCTCCACCTGCAATCGCGTGTTGACCTCGAGAAAGTAAAACTCTTCGGCGTCCGTGTCGTACACGTACTCCACCGTGCCCGCGGACTGATACCCGACGGCCCCGGCCAGGCGTGCGGCGGACTCGTGCAGGCGCGCGCGAAGGGCGGCGGAGAGTCCGGGCGCCGGCGTCTCCTCGATGATTTTTTGATTGCGTCGCTGCGTCGAACAGTCGCGCTCGCCGAGCGCGACCACCGTGCCCGCACCGTCACCGAAAATCTGCACCTCGATGTGCCGCGCGCGCTCGATGTACTTCTCGACGAATGCTCCGCCGCGGCTGAAGTTCTTGCGCGCGAGCCGCTCGACGGCGGCGAACGCCTCATCGAGGTCCGCTGCGCGGCGCACCAGCTGCATCCCGATCCCGCCGCCGCCCGCCGTGCTTTTCAGCATCACGGGATAGCCGATCCGGGCCGCTTCATGGCGCGCCTCCTCCAGGCTCTCCAGCAGCCCGCTGCCCGGCAGCAGCGCAACGCCGACGCGGGCCGCCAAGTCGCGCGCCAGGTGCTTGAGGCCGAAGGTGCGCATTTGCGCCGCCGTCGGCCCGACGAACACGATTCCCGCCGCCGCGCAGCTGTCGGCGAAGTCGGGGTTCTCGCTCAAGAACCCATAGCCCGGATGAACCGCCTGGGCGCCGCTCGCGCGCGCCGCGGCGAGCAGCGCATCACCACGCAGATAGCTCTGCGCCGCGGGTCCGGGCCCGATGCGCACCGCCTCGTCCGCTTGCGCGACGTGCGCCGTGTATCGATCGGCGTCGGAATACACCGCCACGGAGCGGATCTTCAGCCGGTCGAGCGTTCGCAGGATGCGGCAGGCGATTTCTCCGCGATTCGCGACCAGGACCTTAGCGAACATCGGCATCCCAGATGAGCACTTCGAGAGGCGTCGGGTTGTAGGCGTTGCACGGATTGTTGAGCTGCGGACAATTCGAGATGAGCGCGATGATGTCCATGGCCGCCCGCAGTTCCACGTACTGGCCGGGGCCGCTCACGCCATCCGCGAAGCTGAGGCCGCCCTCGGCGGTGACCGGAACATTCATGAAGAAATTGATGTTGTGCGCGAGGTCGCGCTTGCCGAGGCCGAGCGAGTCGTTGTGCGCCAGCGCGAGCAGATAGCTGTCGCGGCAGGAATGCATCGTCCTTTTGTCGAGCGCATACCGGACGGTGTTCGATTCGGACGCGCACGCTCCCCCCAGGGTGTCGTGCCGGCCGACCGTGTCGGCGACGATCTCGGCCAGGACCTGACCCGAGGTCGAGAGCAATTTCGAGCCGCAACTCAAATACACATTGCCCTGCTCCCGGATGGTGTCGACCGCACTGTAGCGGTCGGCGACGTCCGCGGCGTTGAAGATGAGCGTATCTGCGGATTGATTGCCTTCGAGGTCGACGATCCGCAGGCATTGACCGCCGCGCAGCGTGTCGATCCAGTAGTCGCCCGCGCGGATCACGTGGCGATACACCGCTTCGCCCGGCAAAAGATCGCTGGTTTTCGCCATGGGCTTCATACTCCGGGCGCGCGCCGGCCGCACTGCCGGTACAGGTCGGTATTGGCAAATCCGCGCACGTTCTCCGGACGCGAGTTCTTGCACACATCATCCGCCGCGACGGCGGGCGCCTGACCGAGGCAGAGAGCGAGCGGCTGCCGCGGGTAGTCGGCCGCAGGATTCAAGGGATGGGGACAGGTATGCAGCAACACCAATGCATCCATCTCGAAGCGCAGTTCCACGAATGCGCCCGCCTTGGCGTGCGCCGCGTCGAACACGAGCGTTCCA
>JBEKYO010000093.1:0-18365 GCA_049510875.1 Steroidobacteraceae bacterium | reverse complement strand
CGTCAACCCTACGGATTCCTCGAGGCCGAGGACGGGCCTCCATCCGAGCGTGCGCTGCGCCAGGCTCGACGACAGCGTCAAGGCGGCGGCCTCGGCGGGATGAACTTCCCCATCGCGCTGCCACCCGGGTTTCCCCGCGAAGCGTGCGCTGAACGCGTCGACCACGCCATGCACGGCGCAACAGGACTTGGGATCGGGCCCGAAATTGACGGCGCGCGGCGCCGCCGCCGGCGCCTCGAGCAGGGCCTGGGCGAGCGCGAGATAGCCGGACAGGGGCTCGAGCACGTGCTGCCATGGCCTGATGGCGTCCGGATAGCGCAGCCGCACCGGCACACCCGCTTGCAGCGCCCGCACGCAGTCGGGAATGAGCCGGTCCACGGACCAGTCCCCGCCCCCGATGACATTGCCGGCGCGCGCCGCGGCGATGGGCGGGCCGGCGCCGAAGAAGCTGTCCCGAAAGCTGCTGGTGACCAGCTCGGCGCACGCCTTGCTGTTGCTGTACGGATCGTGGCCACCCAGGCGGTCCTCCTCGGCAAAGGCGCGGCCGCGGCCGAGGTTCTCATACACCTTGTCGCTGGTGACGACGATGACGCAGCCCAGCTCGCGCGCACCGCGGCAGGCCTCGAGCACGGTGGCCGTGCCCATCACGTTGGTGCCGTAGGTGCCGAGCGGATCGCGGTACGACTCGCGCACCAGCGCCTGGGCGGCCATATGAATCACGACCTGCGGATCCGCGGCGGCCATCACCCGGCGCACCGCGGCCTCGTCGCGGATGTCGCCGATGACGGAGCGCGCGCCGTGGCCCACCAGGTCCCACAAATTGGGCTCCGAGACCGGGGCGAGCGCATAACCCGTGACCTCGGCGCCGAGCGCGCGCAGCCACAGGTGCAGCCACGCGCCCTTGAAGCCCGTGTGCCCGGTCAGCAGGACTCGCCGGCCCCGCCAAAACTCGCCCTGGTTTTGCCGATCTCGCAAACTCGCTCCCTGGGTCGGTACGCCTACCCGCGCCAATAGGCCTGCAACGTCCGCAGCGCCGGCTGCACGCGCCCCCACCCGGCGCGCCCACCGATGCGAATCTGCAGGTTCAGGAATTTTCGCAGATTTCGCACCAGCAAAAACACGTCTTTGTACTGACCGCGCCGCTGCGTGACGTAGGCGATCTTCAAAGCGTCGCACACGATGGCGACGGGCAGCTTGTAGTAGCGCGCGCGCGCGGCGAACGGATCGCGGGCGCGCGCCTGGAAGCGCCGGTCGGTGACCAGGATCCAGGTGGCGATGCGCTCCAGCACGAAGATTTTCATCTGCACGCTCTTCGCTCCGCGGTACGTGGTGGGCGCGCGCAGTTCCATCCCCAAGGGATCGTCGGCGGACTCGGCGATCGCGAACAGCTGTTCGGTGATATCGAGCCAGGCGCGCCAGAACCGCGGTTTCGCGACGAAATAATTGGAGTGCACGGTGTTGCGCGAATCGGAGATGAAGGTCTCGAGGTCGAGCGGCCGGCGCAGGCGCTCGAACAATCGCGCGGTCACGCCGGCGAGGCCGGGATGCTCCGCCTCGCCGTGCTCGAACACGCTCAGGAAGTAGGCGCTGTTGTGGATGCTGGGGCTGAACAGCACGGCGTCGGTCGCGCTGTCCGATGCCGCGATGAAAGCGCGCACCTGCGCCGCGCTCAGGTTCGTCTTGTGTTTGAACTTCGGCGACAGGAAGCCGTAGAAGGCGTTCTCATCCAGCGCCTCGTTCAGCAAATAGCGCCGGATCGGCCAATACTCGTACCAATCCGGGCGCTCGTTCGCCGAGTTGTCGAGCACGTCGAAGCCGGGGTCCAGATCCTGCCGCGCGGTATAGTGATTGAGGATCTGGAAGAGGTGCATGGCGCGCATGAAGGCATTGTACCGAAGGCGCCGTCAGCGTGCCGTCAGCGCGTCGCCAGCCGCGTCAGCAGCGCCGCATAGTGCTGCTGATAGGCCCGCAGGGAGTAGCGCTGCTCGACGTGCGCACGGCCCCCCGCGCCGAGGCGGCCTCGCAGCTCCGGCGACTCGATCAGCCGCTCGAGCGCCCGCTCCCATTCCTCGTGGTCGCGGGCGTGAAAGCCGCTGACGCCGTCGAGCACGGCCTCCGTATTCGCGCCGACGGGCGAGGCGACGCAGGGCAGCGCGGCGGCCATGTACTGCAGCAGCTTGAAGGCGCACTTGCCGCGCGACCACTCATCGTCGGTGAGCGGCATGATGCCGATGTGGGCCGCGGCCAGCGCCGCCGCCTCGGTGTGCGCGTTCCAGACGACGCGCTCGATCTTGAGTTCCGGCCAGTCGGGGAACTCGGAGCAGATGACGCGCAAGCGCAGCGTGGGATGGCGCGTCGCGAGCCGCGCCAAGGCCGGGCGCACCATTTCCAGATACATGAGATTCTCGGGACTGCCGATCCAGACCACGGTGGCAGGACCCGCCGCCGGCGCAGCGCTCGCGCGGTACGCCGACACGTCGATCGAGGTCGGCAGCACGGCGACCTCGCGCGCCGAGCGGCGCGCCACGCCGGCCAGCACCTCGTTGCCCGCGGCCACCGCGTCCGACCAGCGGCAGGTGGCGTCGAATTTCCGGCGGCGCCAGATCGAATCGTCGACCGCATCGCCGAGACGGCGCGGTTTGCGGACGTAGATGGCGTCGTCGACGTCGAACACCCGGCGCCGGCTCAAGGAGGCGATCAAGCGCGCTTCGAGCGCGCTCAGTTTGATCTGATGCAGGACCACGATGTCGGCCCAGCGCAGCAGCGCGCGCCGCTCCCAGGTGCGAAGTCCATACCGCCCGCTCGGGAAGCGTTCGGTGCGCACCTGCCACCCGGCCGACTGCAGCGGACCGACGAGGCTCTGCATGCGGTGCCTGAACGATGGTTGCTCGAGGCCGTAACCCAACAGGAGTGCATTCGACATGAGGAGCCCTGGCGTGCGCCCTTATCCCGATTCCAACAAGCGCGTCAGCGCGCGCAAGGCCACTTCGACCCCGTCGCCCAATCCGAGCCCGGCCGCACGGCCGGCGAGTGCGTTCAGGGCCTGCTCATCGTTCCACAAATCGGCGGCGGCCGTGCGGATCGCGGCCGCATCGAGCGGCGCGGCCACGGCGACGCCGGCGCTCACGCAGCGGCGGATGCGCTCGCCCTGGTCGCCCGCGATGGGCACGGCGATGCTCGCCTTGCCGCAGGCGATGGATTGCAGCAGCGTCGAACCGCCGTTCGCAATGACAAGGCGCGCGCCGCGCATGAGCTCGGCCAAGTCGCTCTGCGGCAGGGGACCCGTCATGCGCAGCCGCGAGTCCGCGGCGGGCGCGGCGGCGGCGGGTTCTCCCGGGACCGGCCCGGCGGGGCCGCGGGACCCGGGCTCGATCGATCCGCCGAACGCCGGTCCCTCCCGGCCCACGAACACCGTGTCGATGCCGCCGGCCGCCAGCTCGCGCGCCGCGTGCAGAAACCGGTCGACCGCGTCGTCGGCTCCCGGGTGACCCGTGCCGCCTCCCGGCACCACCAGCAGGTAGCGGCCGGGGACGCAGCCGGTACGCGCGACCATGGATTCGCGCGCCTTGCCGCCGCCCTGCGCGAGGATCACGTCCAGAAACCGCACCTGCGGGCGGCGCATGTGCTTGAGCTTGAGACGCTCGAGAAACCCGAGCTCGCCCGCGATGAACTGCGGGTAGGCGATCCAATGTTCGTCGATGAGGCGCATCCAGCTCAGCCGGAACGCCTTGCGCCGCTGCCGACGGCGCGCGCTGATGAAGACCACGCCCGCGCCGCAGCGCTTGGCCGCCCGAAGCTGCGCCGTGCGTCCGGCGTTGTCGAAGATCACCACATCGGGGCCCCAGCTCTGCATCACCTCGATCATGGCGGCGGAATGAAAGGTGGGCGAGGAGTCGAGCAGCGTGGTCGGAAACGGAGTGGTGTCGGCATAGGGCGCCGCGCGGCTCAGCACGAACAGGACGGACGCGTCCGGCCAGCGCGCCTCGGCGCCGCGCGCGATCGCCACCGAGCGGGCATACTCGCCCATGCCGTACTCGCCGGAGACCGGCACGAACAAGAAACGGGGCGCCCGCTCACTCAAACGCGGTGAACCAGCGGTCGAGCATGAGTACATACCAGGCGCGGCGAAACTCGCCGCTCACCGGACGCCGCAGCACGCCGCGCGCCATGAGACGCGCCACCGCGTCCTTGAGCACGGCCGGATGGCGCTTCAACCAGCGATGCACCGGCAGGCCGAATCCGGACTTCGGACGATTCAAATGTCCCGGCGGCAAGCGCGGCTCCATGAGCCGGCGCACCAACAGCTTGCCGCGGCGCCGGCGCCGGTCGACCAAGAGATCGGGATCGACGCTCAACATGAACTCCACCAGCCGATGGTCGAGCAACGGCGGCCGCACTTCCAGAGAATGCGCCATGCTGGTCCTGTCCACCTTGGTCAACAGCCCCTCCGTCAGGTCCGTGTGCAGATCGAGCCAGCGCAGCCGCGCGAGCGGATCGAGTTCCGGCCGCCAGAACTGCCGATAGAACCACAGGTAATCATAGCCGCGCTCCTGCCACCCGTCGGCGAGCAGCGCATCGACCTGCGAGCCCGCCATGCCGCCCAGCGCCACGGCGAAGGCCGGCAGGCCCACGGCGGCATGGCGCTGCATGGACGAGGCGAAGCGCGACAGCGGCGGCAGCACCCTCGCCCAGCCTCGGTTCCAGAGATTCGAGCGTGCGCCGATGTTCGACCAATAGCGCGGATAGCCGCAGAAGATTTCATCGCCGCCCTCGCCGCTCAATGCCACCGTGACCTCGCGGCGCGCGCACTCGGCGATCAAATAATTCGACCACGCCGCGCTGTCGCCGAACGGTTCGTCGAACACCCGCGCAAGGGCATCGAGAGCGGCCGAGAAATCGGCGAGCGGCGCGGTCATCTCGGTGTGCAGGGTCGCCAGGTGAGTCGCCGCGCTGCGCGCCCCATCGAGCTCGGAGCGGTCGCGCGCATCGAATCCCAGACTGAAGGTGCGCGGGCGCGGCAGATAATACGTGGTCAGCGCCGAGTCCATGCCGCCGCTCAGGAAAACGCCCACCGGCACGTCCGAGAGCGTGTGGGCGGGCACCACCTCGCGCAGCACATCGTCCAGCTGCTGCAGGGTGTCGGCTTCGCTGCGCGCCGTGATCGCCGCCGACGGCTGCCAATACCGCTCCATGCGCACGCGGCCGTCCTCCCAGGTGAGCGTATGACCGGCGGGCAGCTTGGCGATGCCCTGATAGATGGTCTTCGGCGCGGGGATGTAGCCGTGGACCAGGAAGTCGCGCACCGCGCTGCGCTCGATGGCCGGCTGCCCCAACACCCGCAAGGCCTTCAACTCCGATGCGAACGCAATGCCGTCGGGCAACAGCTGGTAGTACAGCGGCTTGATCCCCAGCCGGTCCCGCACCAGCAACAGGCGGCGCGCGGCCGAATCCCACAGGCCGAACGCAAACATCCCGGCAACCCGCTCGAGCGCCGCGGCGCCGCCTTCGGCGAGCAAGTGCAGCAGCGTTTCGGTATCGCCGGTCGAGTGCCAGGGGCCCTTGAGGCGCTGACGCAGCGCATGGTGATTGTAGATCTCCCCGTTGTAGGTGAGCGCCAGCGAGCCCAGCAGCATGGGTTGGGACCCCGCCGGGGAGGTATCCTGGATGGCGAGCCGCCGGTGCCCCAGGGCGGCGCCGGGCGCGGTCCAGAAGCCCTCGGCGTCCGGGCCGCGATGCCGCAGGCGCTCCGCCATGGCAATGATATGGTCGCTGCTCGCGCGCGATCCGATGATACCGACTATGCCGCACATGGCCGGCAGTCTAGCGCGACCCCCGGGCCAGACGCACCGCTCGGCGCCATTCCGCGCTGCCCCGCGCGGTGCGCCTAGGTACCGCTAGCCATCCGGCGGCGCTTCGTTTAGGGTGCTGCCTGGAGCTGTAACATATGGCAACACCAGCCGATCAACGCCTGCTGGAATTACTGGAGAAATGGCTCACGAGTCTCGATCTCCATGCGAAGTATTGTTCGCTGGACGACGGCAGCTACTCCAAGATACAGCCGTGGCCCGAGCATCAGCGCCCGAGCCGCTGGATCATCGATCTCGCCAGGCAAAAGGCGCTCGCCCTGCAGGCTCAGATCCAGGACCGCATCAAGATGGGCGACGCGAAGTTCTCCGATTCGCTCGAGTTGATGACGTTCCTCGCCAATCTGGTCGGCTCCGAACACATCGAGCGCTTCATCCCCTTGGCCGAGCCCGCGCAGGAGCGCGCCCTGGGCGGGCAGGACCCCGACGCGGAGGCGTCCGCGCCGGCCGACGCCGCGACCGGTACGCGGGAAATGCCGAGATTCATCGGCAATGCCCAGCAGCCGGCGCCGGTGGGAACCGCCGCCGTGGCGCGCACCGAGCGCAAGCCGGCCGAGCCTCAGCCGGCCGCGCCCAAGCACGCCGCACCCGCCCCCGCGTATAACCGCAATGGGCCCTCGGATGAAGCGCGCGAACAAGTCATCGCCGACGCGGCGCGCCTGGTTCAATGGGGCCGTAAATGGTACGAATTGGCCGAACTCATCGCAAGCATGGCGGATCGGCCGCATTTGACCGACGTGCGACGTATACTGAAAGACAACAAAGCGGTCATCGACGAGAAGGCCGGACGCACCTGAATTGCAGCGGCCGGCCGCGGCGTCGCGCAAAAAAATATCGATTCCAGGGAACCACCCACCTTCATCCTCGCTCAAAGGCGGCCATGATCACGACGAAAAATTTATCCAAGCGTTATGGCGACAAGCTCGCGGTTGACGATATGACGTTCACGGTGGCGCCGGGCGAGGTGCTGGGATTCCTCGGCGCCAACGGTGCCGGAAAATCCACCACCATGCGCATGATCGCTGGTTTCATATCCCCCACGGCCGGCGCGGTGACGGTGTGCGGACACGACATCGAGCGCGACGCTGTCGCCGCCAAGGGCTGCATGGGCTACCTGCCGGAAGGCGCGCCCAGCTACGGTGAAATGACGGTGGCGGAATTTCTCGATTTCGTGGCCGACATTCGCGGCCTGCGCGGCGAGCAGCGCCAGCGTCGGCGCAGCGTGGTGATCGAGCGGCTCGCGTTGGAGCCGGTAATCGATCAGGTCATCGAAACGCTGTCGAAGGGGTTCCGGCGCCGGGTCGGGCTCGCCCAGGCCCTCATCCACGATCCGCAGGTGCTGATCCTGGACGAGCCCACCGACGGCCTGGATCCGAATCAGAAGCACGAGGTTCGCCGCCTCATCAACGAGCTCAGCAAGGACAAGCTCGTGATCGTCTCGACCCACATCCTCGAGGAAGTGCACGAGGTATGCACCCGCGCCATCATCATCGCCTACGGGCGCATCGTGGCGGACGAGACGCCGGGCGCGCTCGAAGCGCGCTCGCGCTACCACCATGCCGTGAGCCTGCGCTTCGAGAAGCCCGAACAGCTGGCCGCCGCGGTGCGCGAGCTCGCGGCGCTGCCCGAGGTGGCGGCCGTGGAATCGAACGAACGCGACCTCAAGCTCACCGCGGTGCCGCGTGCCGGCGCCAATGCGTTGCCGGCGGTGAGCGCCCTCATCGCCAAGCACGACTGGGACGTGCCCGAGCTGCATCTCGAGTCGGGACGGCTCGATGAGGTATTTCGCACATTGACGCAGGCGCATCCCGGCGCCTCGGCGCGCTCCGCGCCGCCGAAGCCCACGGGCAAAGAAGGAGCGTCGGCTTGAACAAGGTTGCAACGATCTTTCGCCGCGAATTGCGCAGCTACTTCGCGACCCCGCTGGCCTATGTGTTCATCGTGATCTTCCTGGTGCTCGCCTCCGTGTTCACCTTCCAGGTGGGCGGGTTGTTCGAGCGCGGTCAGGCCGATTTGCAGCCGTTCTTCCGCTGGCATCCGTGGCTGTACCTCGTGCTCATTCCGGCCATCTCCATGCGCCTGTGGGCCGAGGAGCGCAACAGCGGCAGCATCGAGCTGCTGATGACGCTGCCGGTCACGCTGCGCCAGGCCGTGATCGGAAAGTTTCTCGCCGCGTGGGTGTTCGCGGGCGTGGCGCTGCTGCTGACGTTTCCCGTGTGGATCACCGTCAATTATCTGGGCAGCCCCGACAACGGCGCCATCGTCGCCGGCTATGTCGGCAGCTTCCTCATGGCGGGCGGTTTCCTGTCGATCGGCATGTGCATGTCGGCGGCCACGCGCAACCAGGTCATCGCCTTCATCACCGCGGCGTTGGTCGGCTTGATCTTCCTGCTCGCCGGATTTCCGCTGGTGCTCGACTTCGTGCGCGCGGTGCTGCCGCAGACCGTGGTCGACGCCATCGCTAGTTTGAGCTTCTTCACCCACTTCGACGCCATCTCGAAGGGCGTGATCGATTTGCGCGACGTGACGTATTTCGCGGCGCTGATCGGCTTCTGGCTGACCGCGACGGCGCTGGTGCTCGACATGAAAAAGGCGGAATAGGTGAACGCAAATCATTGGAAAAAAGCGGCGGGCGTGGGCGGCTTGCTCGCCCTGCTGGTGCTCTTCGTGGGCGTGGTCATGCTGTCGAACCTGGGCCTGCGCGGCGTGCGCCTCGATCTCACCCAGAACAAGCTCTACACCCTGACGCCCGGCACGCGCCAGGTGCTCGGCGAGCTGAAGGAGCCGGTCAATCTTTATTACTACTTCTCGCGCGACGCGGCGGTCAAACAGTCCCCGCTGCTGCTGCCGTACGCGACGCGGGTGCGCGAATTCCTCGAAGAGATCGCCGCGCGCTCCGGCGGCAAGGTGCGCCTGCGCGTGGTCGATCCGCAGCCGTTTTCGGAGGACGAGGATCGAGCCGCGGAATTCGGTCTGCAGTCGCTGCAGACGGGCGGCGGCGATGCGCTGTATTTCGGTCTGGCGGGCACCAACTCGACGGACGGGCGCGCGGCGCTTCCCAGCTTTCAGGCCGACCGCGAGGAATTCCTGGAATACGACGTGGCCAAGCTCATCCATGAATTGGGCACGACCAAGAAACCGGTGATCGGCCTGATGAGCTCGCTCCCCATGCAGGGCCGCTTCGATCCGATGACCGGACAGATGAGCGAGCCCTGGCCCATCGTCGCGCAGATCGAGCAGATCTTCACCGTGCGGCCCCTGACCGCCGACATCGATCACATCGACCAGGACGTCGATGTGCTGATGCTCGTGCATCCGAAACGGCTTCCCACCAAGACGCTGTACGCCATCGATCAATTCGTCCTGCGCGGCGGCAGAATGCTGCTGTTCGTCGATCCGAATTCCGGCGCCGACACCGGCGGCCAGGATCCTTCCAATCCGCTGGCGAGCGCGATGGCGGATCATTCGTCGGACCTGCAACCGCTGCTGTCGGCCTGGGGCGTCGGATACGATCCGGGCAAGGTGATCGGCGATCTGCAGCTCGGGCTGGAAGTGCGCACCAGCATGCAGGCGCCGCCGGTGCGCCACATCGGCATCCTCGGTTTGAACCACGACGACTTGGATCAAAAGGACGTGGTCACCGCGTCGCTCGACGTCATCAATCTGGCGACCGCCGGGTATCTCAGCGCGCGCCCGGGCGCGAAAACGACCTTCCAGCCGTTGTTGCTGAGTTCGGCCAGCGCCGCACCGCTGCCGGCCGAACGTTTCAGCGGGCTGACCGATCCGGCGACGCTGCGCGACGGATTCAAACCCACCGGCACCCGCTACGTGCTCGGCGCTCGCGTGACCGGACCCCTGGAATCGGCGTTCCCGCACGGGGCGCCCGCCGAGGGCAAGCCGGCCGCCGGGCCGCCGGTCGCGCACCTGGCGAAGTCGGCGGCGCCGGCGAACATCGTGATTCTCGCCGATACCGACATGTTGATGGATTACATGTGGGTGCAAACGCGCGAGGTGTTCGGTCAACGCGTGGCGCAGGCGTTCGCGAACAACGGCGATCTGGTCGCCAACATTCTCGACAATTTGAGCGGCAGCGACGCGCTCATCAGCATCCGTGGCCGCGCCAGCTTTACGCGCCCCTTCGAGCGCGTGGAAGCGCTGCGGCGCCAGGCCGACGATCGCTTGCGAGCCAAGGCGTTGGAGCTGCAGTCCGAACTGCACTCGACGGAAACCAAGCTCACCGAGCTGCAGAGCAAACGCAATGACCAGGCCTCGCTCATGCTCTCGCCGGAACAGGAACAGGAAATCAAGCGCTTCACCGCCGAGAAGGCGCGGGTGCGCAAGGAGCTGCGCGAAACGCAGCGCGGCCTGAACATCGATATCGACCGGCTCGACAACCGGCTGAAAATCATCAACATCGCCGTCGCGCCGCTGATCGTGGCGGTGCTCGGCGGCATCGTCCTGGCGGCGCGCCGCCGACGCCGGTCGCGCGGTTCGCCGCTAACCTCCGCCGAGCCCCGGACATCGAGTTCGCCATGAGCCGGCAACGCTTCACGCTGCTGCTGATCGCAGCGCTCGTGGTGATCAGCTGCGCGCTCTATCTGGCCGCGCGGCGCGACCGGCCGCAGGAAACACAGGGCGCGGCCTTGTTGCCGTCGCTCGCCAGGCAATTGAGCGCAGTCAGCGCCGTCGCGATTCGCAAGGCCGCAGCACCGGCCGCGGTCACGCTGCAGAGAACCGGGGAGCAGTGGAGGGTCAAGGAGCGCGCCGATTATCCGGCGGACGTTGCGAAGATCCGCACGCTGTTGCTGGCGCTCGCCGATGCGAGAATCGTCGAGGAAAAGACCGCCGACCCGGCGCGCTTCTCGAGCATCGGCGTGGAGGATCCGGCGCCCGCCGCTGCGCGCGCGCCGCAGGGCCCGGCGGCAATGCCCGCATCGGCGGGCGTCCTGGTGACGGTGACGGCCGCCGACGGCACATCCGCGGTGATCGTGGGCAAGCCGGTGGGCGAAGGCAGCTTCGTGCGGCGCGCGGGTGAGCGGCAATCCTACAGCGTCGAGCCGGCCATCAACGTCGAAGCCGAGCCGTCGTTCTGGATCGATTCGCGGCTATTGGACCTGTCCTCGGCGCTCATCCAAAGCATCGACGTCACGCCGGCCGCGGGCGCTGCCTATAGCCTGCATCGGCTGAACCCCGCGGACGGCACCTACCGTCTCGACGGCGTGCCGGCGGGTCGCCAAGCCGAGGACGCGCACGCGCTCGCGCCGGGCCCGACGACCTTCTCCGGCCTGGCGGCCGAGGACGTCGCGCCCTCAGGCGACATCGATTTCGGCCAGGCGTCGCAGGTGGTGGTGACGCTCAGCGACGGCAACGTCGTGACCCTCACCGGGACGGTCATCGCCGACAAGCATTGGATCGAAGTGAAGTCCGCCAAGGATGCGGCATTGACGGCCAAGGCGCAGGGACGCGCCTTCAACATCGCGAGCTACCGCTACGACGCCATTTTCAGGCCCTTGGAGCAGCTGCTCGTCCCGAAGCCGCCGCCCAAGCCGGCCGTGCCGGGCGCATCGGCGCCGGCGCCCGGCGCCGCGAAGGCCGCCGCGGCCGCGTCCCCGCACGCAAAACCACATCCGGCGCCCAACCCCGCGCCGTGACCAGCGGCGTCAGCGCGGGCTTCGGCAGGCGTTTCGCGGCGCTGATCTACGACGCCCTGCTGCTGATCGCGCTGTTGATGATCTACACCGCGGCGGCCGTCGCGTTCACGCGGGGCCACGCGGCGGTGAGCCGCGCGTCCGCCGGCGGCTGGTTCCATGCATACCGTGCGGGGGAACTCGGCATCGTGGCCGGCTACTACATCGTGAACTGGACGCGCAGCGGCCAAACGCTGGGCATGCTCGCGTGGCGCCTGCGCGTGGTGAGCGACCGCGGCGGACCGGTGAGCGCCGGCGCCGCGGTGCTGCGCTTCCTGTGCGGATTCCTGGCCTGGCCGCCGGCGGCGCTCGGCGTGCTATGGCTGTACCTCGATCCCGATCACCTGGCGGTGCATGATCGACTCTCCAGGACCCGCGTGCTGCACCAGCAGCCCGTCTGAGCAATCCGCGTGAGCCGCGAAGAGGACTCGGCTGCTAACGGGTCCGTGATATGGCGGCGACCGTGCACAGACTGACGACCATGGTGGGCAGCCAGCCGACGACCGCAGGATTCAAGCCGAACAGCTGTCCGCCTTTCTCGACCATGCCGGTGATGAGGAAGAACACCACGCCGAGCAGCACGCCGATCACCGAGCGGGCGCCCGCGCCCGTGGTGCGCAAGGGTCCGAATACGAACGGCAGCGCGAGCAGCGTGACCACGATGACAGCGAACATACGGGCGATGCGCGACCAGTAGCCGATTTCATAAACGGCCGTGCCCAGGCTGTTGCGCCGCAGATGATCGATGTAGGATGCCAGGCCGCGCAGGGTGAGCAAATCCGGGTCGGTGGCCGCCAAACCCAGAAAATCCGGATTGACGGTCGAACTCATCGTGATCTCCGGAACGACTTGACTCTCGATGCGATCCGCGCCGAAGCGCGTGGTCGACACATTGTGAAGGCGCCAGTGGCCGGGATCGGCCACCGAGATCCGCTCGGCGCGCTTCACCGACAACAGCCGATTGCCGTCCAATTCGAACAGCGACACGCCGCCGAATGCCTGATCGACCTCGGCGGTCTGGACGCGCAGGATCAAGTTGCCGTCCTTGACCCAGGCGCTGCTGGATCCGGCGAAGCTGATGTCGGCCAGCTTGCTCGTGGTTTTTTCGCGTTTGCCCCACTGCGCCATGGGCGGCGCGACGTACTCGCCGATGCCGTACATGGCGAGCGCCATGGTGAGCCCAGCGAGGCCCACGGGCCAGGCAATGCGCCATACCGAGACGCCCGAGGCCCGGGTCACGACGAGTTCGCTGCCCGCCGCCAGATGTCCCAACCCCATCAGCGCGCCGATCATGGCGCCGATCGGCAACAGCTCGAACGCCTGCTCCGGGAGGTTGAGAAAGGCGTAGAGCAGCGCGTCTCCGGCGCTGTAGTTGCCGACGCCGATGTCGCTTTGCTGGCTGATGAACAGGAACAGTCCGCCCAGCGTGACGAGCACCGCCATCGCCATGCAGGCGTAGACCAGCACGGTGCGGTACAGATAGCGATCCAGCGTGTTCATGCCCGGCTCGATTCGCGAAACACGAGGTACAGGCCCAGCGCCAGCACGGCCGCGTGCACCCACCACACGCCGATGAGCGGCGGCAGGTCGCCCTTCTCAACCCAGACCTTGGCCGCCGACAACAGATTCGAGTACACGAAATACACCACGATGGCGAATCCGACGCGCGCATAACGGCCCTGCCGCGGCCGCAGCCGGCTCAAGGGCACGGCCACCAGCGTCAATACCAACGCCATCAGGGGACTCGAGGTGCGCGATTGCAGTTGCGCGACGTCCGAGGCCGCATGCGTGCCCCAGAGGTCGCGTGTCGGCTTCGTATCCGGATCCTGGGGACCGGCCACATCGGCGGGCGTCGCGATCGGGATGCCGTGCTCGCGGAATTCGATGACCCGAAAGTCGCTCTGGCCCGGCACTCCTTCGTAGCGGCGGCCGTTGAACAGCGTGACGAAGTGAGTGCCGTCGGCGGCGGCCCGCGAATAGGTCGCGGTATCGGCGAGCGCGAGCTCGATGCGCCCCCCGGCCTCGCGCCTGACGAACACGTTGTGCAGGACTCCGCTCTTGTCGACGCGCTCGGCGTAGAACACCGCATCGCCGCCGCTGAAGGAACGGAAGCGTCCGGCGTCGAGCTGTCCGAACTGCGCCTCCTTGATCGCCGATCGGCGCAGCAACTGCACCTGGCTGTCGGCGCGCGGCACCTGGAAGAAGGACAGCCAGCCGAGCCCCACCGCGATCACCGCGGCAAACGCGAGCAGCGGCGCCAACAGCCGCGACGGCGCGAAGCCGCACGCCTGCAGCGCGGCCATTTCACTGTCGTGGTACAGACGCCCGAGCGTGAGCACCACCGAGAGCAGCAATCCGACCGGCACGATGACCGACAGATTCATCACCGCGCCGAGCGCGATCAGATCGAAGACCACGTGGCGCTGGTATTGGTTGTCGGCTGCCAGGCCCAGGACCCGGGACAATTGGTTCGCGACCAGGATCGCCACCAAAACACCGGTCACCGCGACCCATGTTTGCACCACTTCGCGGAGCACATATCGTTGAACGGTCCATTTCATGGGCGTCGAGCTTAGAGCCTTCCCAATAATCTAGTAAACTATTTGATCTCGAGCAGTACTTGAGGCGGATTACGATATAGGGAGCCGTAGGATATGGAATTCAAGTCCATTGTCGATGCCAAAGCGCGCGAAAGCGCGGATTGCGCCGTGGTCGGGATGTACGAACGCGGCGAATTGAGCGTCGGCGCCGGGCAAATCGACGGGCAGATCGGTGGACTTCTCGGCAAACTGCACGCCAGCGGCGATTTTGCCGGTAAATTGGGCGACAGCCTGCTGTTGCCGCTGCCCAAGGGGGCGGCGGCGGCTCGGGTGCTGTTGGTCGGCTTGGGCGCGCGCAGCGGCTTCGGCCGCAAGCAATACCGCAAGGCGCTGCAGGCCGGCGCCCAGGCGCTCGGCAAAACCGGCGCGACCGATGCCGTGGTGTACCTGAGCCTGGAAGAGGTGCCCGATCTCGATACACGCTACCGCGCGCGCCTGGTGGCCGAGGTGTTCTCGGTGCATGCCTACAAGGTCCCGGATCTGAAGACCGGCGCCAAACCCAAGGCATCGCGCCTCACCCGCGTCGGCGTGGCGACGCTGGCCGCGCGCGACGCGCAGCAGGCGGCCGACGGCTTGAACATCGGCGCCGCCGTGGGCAGCGGCATCGCGCTGGCGCGGGATCTGGCGAATCTGCCGCCCAATATCTGCACGCCCACGTATCTCGGCAAACGCGCCCAAGCGCTCGCCAAGCAATGGCCGAGCATCACGACCAAGCTCCTCGACGCGCGCGGCATCAAGGCCTTGAAGATGGGCGCGTTCCTCGCGGTTACCCAGGGCTCGGTCCAACCGCCGCGGCTGATCGTCTGCGAATACCGCGGCGCCAAGCGCGGCGTCCCGCCCATCTGCCTCGTCGGCAAGGGCATCACCTTCGATTCCGGCGGAATCTCCCTCAAGGATCCGCCGGCCATGGACGAGATGAAGTTCGACATGAGCGGGGCTGCCACCGTGCTCGGCACGCTGCGCGCGGCGGCCGAGCTGCGCTTGCCCATCAACCTCGTGGTCATCATCGCCTCATGCGAGAACATGCCGGGCGGCGCCGCCGTCAAACCGGCGGACATCGTCACGACCATGTCCGGTCAAACCGTGGAAATCCTCAACACCGACGCCGAGGGGCGGCTGGTGCTGTGCGACGCGATCACCTACAGCCGGCGCTTCAAGCCGGCGACGGTCATCGATGTGGCGACGTTGACCGGCGCCTGCATCGTCGCGCTCGGCAATCATTACAGCGGCTTGATGAGCAACGACGACGGCCTCGCGCAGGAGCTGCTGGCGGCGGGCGTGCGCGCCGACGACCGCGCGTGGTCCATGCCCATCGGCGACGAATACGTCGACCAGCTGAAGAGCAACTTCGCCGACATCGCCAACGTCGGCGGCCGCGAGGGCGGCGCCTGCACGGCCGCGTCGTTCTTGTGGAAGTTCGCCAAGGATCTCAAGTGGGCGCACTTGGACGTGGCCGGCACCGCCTGGCTCAGCGGCGCGAACAAGGGCAGCACGGGGCGTCCCGTGCCGCTGCTCGTCGATTTCCTGCTCCACCGCGCCGACGCAGAATGACCGAGCGCGTCGATTTTTATGTGCTGAACAGCTCGGCAGCCAGGCAGCGATTCACGTTCGCCTGCCGGCTCACCGAGAAGGCGTACCTGCGCGATTTGCGCGTGGTGCTGCTCTGCGACGCGGCCGCCGATGTTGCGGCGCTCGACGAACTGCTGTGGACCTTCAGCGAACGCTCATTCGTGCCGCATGACCGGGCGGGCGCCGAACCGGCCGCGCCATCCGCGGCGGCGCCGGTGCAGCTCACCCCGGATCTCGAGGGCATCGAGGGCGCCGATCTGCTGGTGAACCTGAGCGCCCGGCTGCCCGCCGGGCTGGAACGATTTCAGCGCGTTGCCGAGGTGATCGATGCCGACGAGGAACGGCGCCGCCTGGGCCGTGAGCGATTCAAGGCGTACCGTGACCTCAAGCTGCCGGTCGAAACGCATCAATTGGACGAGACCGCGGGTGTCCAGACGCATGACCACTGAAACCCATGACCCGCGCGACATTCCCATTCTCACCGACGCGGTCGACGCGGACGGCAGAGCCTACGGGTTCTTCGACGCCAAGGCCGTGCATGCCGCCGTGGTGACGGAAACACTGAATCTGGCGGACTCGTTGTTGCACCAGGCTGCCAAGGACATTGAAGCCACGCTGTTCGAGCGCGTGTTCGACCGCCTGCGCGCGCAGCTTCCCGAGCTCGTCGACCGGGTGTTGCGCGAACACGCCAAGCTGGAGAGCGCGACAGCGACCACCGTGGAGCCGAGCAGCGCGGCGGACGCGGATCCATAAATCGATCGCATGGACAAAGCATTCTCACCGTCGGACATCGAGCCCAGGATCTACGCTGCGTGGGAGGCCGGCGGCTATTTCGCGCCGAGCGGCCGCGGGCCCGCCTTCTCCATCGTCATCCCGCCGCCCAACGTCACCGGCACGCTGCACATGGGGCATGCCTTTCAGGACACCATCATGGATGCGCTCATCCGCTATCAGCGCATGCGCGGCTTCGACACGCTGTGGCAGCCGGGCACCGACCATGCCGGGATTGCCACGCAGATGGTGGTCGAGCGCCAGCTGAACGCGGCGGGCCAGAACCGCCTCGAAATGGGGCGCGATGCGTTCGTCGAGCGCGTGTGGGAATGGAAGACGAAGTCGGGCGGCATCATCGCCAATCAGCTGCGCCGTCTCGGCGCCTCGGTGGACTGGCAGCGCGATAAATTCACCATGGACCCGGCGCTCTCCCGGGCGGTCACCGAAGTGTTCGTGCGGTTGTACGAGGAGGGCCTGATCTATCGCGGCAAGCGTCTGGTGAACTGGGACCCGGTGCTGAAGACCGCGCTGTCGGACCTGGAGGTGGTCTCCGACGAGGAAATGGGCAGCCTCTGGCATTTGCGCTATCCCCTGGTCGGCGGCGAGGGATATCTGGTGGTGGCGACGACGCGGCCGGAGACCATGCTGGGGGATTCGGCGGTGGCGGTGCATCCCGATGACGAGCGCTACCGTCACCTGATCGGCCGGCGGCTGCACCTGCCCCTCACGGAGCGCGACATCCCCATCATCGGCGATGCCTATGTCGATCCCGCGTTCGGCAGCGGCTGCGTCAAGATCACCCCGGCGCACGATTTCAACGACTACGAGGTGGGCCAACGCCACGGCCTCGCCATCATCAACATCATGACCCCCGGGGCCGCGCTCAACGACGCCGTCCCCGCGGCCTACCGCGGCCTGGACCGGTTCGTCGCGCGCACCGCGATCGTGGCCGATCTCACGGGGCAGGGACTGGTCGAGCGCATCGAGCCGCACAAGCTCGTGGTGCCGCGCGGCGATCGCACCCAGGCCATCCTCGAGCCGCTGCTCACCGACCAATGGTTCGTGGACATCAAGCCGCTGGCCGAACCGGCGCTGCGCGCCGTCGAGGGCGGACACATCCGCTTCGTGCCGGAAACCTGGACCGGCGTCTACTACGAGTGGATGCGCAACATCAAGGATTGGTGCATCAGCCGCCAGCTGTGGTGGGGCCATCGAATTCCGGCCTGGTACGACGACCAGGGCCGCTGCTACGTGGGCCGCGATGAGGCCGAGGTGCGCCGCGTCCACGGCCTCGGCGCCGCCGTGACGCTGCGTCAGGACGAGGACGTGCTCGACACGTGGTTCTCCTCGGCGCTCTGGCCGTTCTCCACCCAGGGGTGGCCGGACGACACGCCGGCGCTGCGCGCCTACTACCCGACGTCGGTACTGGTCACGGGCTTCGACATCATCTTCTTCTGGGTGGCCCGGATGATCATGATGGGGCTCAAGTTCGCCGGCGACGTGCCGTTTCGCGACGTCTACATCCACGGCCTCATCCGCGATCACGATGGGCAGAAGATGTCGAAATCGAAGGGCAACGTCATCGACCCGCTCGACATCGTCGACGGTATATCGCTCGAGGAGCTGCTTGCCAAGCGCACCAGCGGATTGATGCAGCCGCAGATGAAGCCGGCCATCGAAAAGGCGACCCGTCGGCAGTTTCCGCAGGGCATTCCGGCTTTCGGCACCGATGCGTTGCGCCTCACGTTCGCTTCGCTCGCGACGCAGAGCCGCGATCTGCGCTTCGACCTCGCGAAGGTGGAGGGATTTCGCAACTTCTCCAACAAGCTGTGGAACGCCGCGCGCTACGTGCTGATGAACGTCGAAGGCAAGGA
>JBEKYO010000092.1:0-26730 GCA_049510875.1 Steroidobacteraceae bacterium | reverse complement strand
CCGGCGAATAAACGGCCACCGGCGCGGCCGCGCCGGTCTTCGCCTGGTACATGGCCGTATCGGCATGCTTGAGAATCGTGGTCACATCGGCGCCGTCTTCCGGGTAGCATGCGACCCCGATGCTCGGCGTCGCGTGAAACTCGATTCCCTCGTACGCTATGGCCTCCTGCAGCGTCACGCAGCAGGCATCGGCTAGCTCGATTGCCGTCGAACGAGCTGCCGCATGGCGCAGGACGATCACGAATTCGTCGCCGCCGAAACGGGCGAGAAGCACGTGTCCGTTTGCCGGAGGAAAATTCTTCACCGTCGCGGCCAGTTTGCCCGCGACCGTTCGCAGCACGGCGTCGCCCACCGGGTGTCCGAACGCGTCGTTGATCCGCTTGAATCCGTTGAGGTCGAGATAAATGAGCGCAACGCCCTCCTGCGACTCCGCGGCTTCGATGAGGTAGCGGTCCGCGGCCTCGAGCAAGCCCTGGCGATTCGGCAGGTCCGTCAACGAATCGAAGTAAGCCAGCCGCTCGATGTGCTTGGCGGCGGCCGTACGCTCGCTCGTGTCCCGCCTCACGACCACGACGTCGCCGCCTTCGCGGCGGCTGAAGCGCAGCTCGTAGGAGCACTCCGGAATGCGGCCCGACGATTCCCCGTAGTCGAGCTTGCGGGGCAACCCGTCCGCCGCCGTCGCTCGAATGGCCTCGCTCACCTGCGGCATTTGCGGCGGCGGCGCGATCGCCGGCGGCGGCTCGTGCGCATCGGCCGTTTTCGCGTCCGCATAATTGGCCCCGGCCTGGGGGCTCCACCGGACCTCGCCATCCGCCGAAACGATCCAAAGGCGATCCGGCAGCGCCTCGACCAGCGTCCTGACCTGCAGCTCGCGCTCCGCGAGGGTGCGCACCTGGGTGGCGTTGCGCAGGATGTATTCCAGCCGGTACGGCAGCAGCGTCCAGTTCACGGGTTTGCGGATGAAATCCGTGGCGCCTGCTTCGAATGCCAGCCGGATCGCCCCCGCGTCCTCCTGACCCGTCACCATCACGATGGGCACGCTGTCGAATCGCGGTTCGCGGCGCAGGCGTCTGCACACGTCCACGCCGGTCATCCCGGGCATGTCGACGTCGAGCAGCACCACGGACACCTCGGATGCCAGCGCGGCATCGAGCGCGTCCTTGCCGTTGTCGAAGTCGCGCGGGGTGAGGCCGGCGGTCGACGCCGCTTCCGCAAGCAGCAGGCGGCCCAGATCCTCGTCATCCGCGATGATCGCAACCGGGCACGAACCGTCCTTGGCGCTCACGCGCTTTCCTGCAGAGTGAACCCCTGGAGCTCCACGAGCAGGACCGGAAACGCCGCCTCCAGCGACTCGAGTTCCCGCATGCCCGCTTCGATGTCGCCCGCCTTGCAGCGCTGCTCCAATTTGCGCAAGCCGGCGGCGAAAATCCCGGCGCCCACGTTGTCGGCGCTCGACTTGAGCTTGTGGCATACCGCACCGGCCGCCTCCAGGTCTCTCTGGGTGAGCGCCGCGCGCAATCCGACCAGACCGGCGGCCGCCGTCGTTCGAAAGAGATGGACGAGGCGGGTATACAGATCGCCCTTGTCGCGCACCGGAAGGGCGCGCAGCGACGCGACTACGGTCCGGTCCACCATCCGCAACTCCTGCGGACCGGGAGGCCGGTCCGCCGGCTGGGGCGGGAACATGGTGCCGGATGCCTTCGGGATCAGCCGCCCGATGAGAGCGGCGCAGGCGTCCAGCGTATATGGTTTCTCCATCAATTCATCCATTCCGGCAGCGAGGCACCGCGCACGGTAGTTCGAGTAGTCGTGCGCGGTCAGGGCAATGATCGGGATCCGCCGGTTGGGTCCCTCGCGCCCCCGAATGAGGGCCGTGGTCGCAAATCCGTCCATGCCCGGCATGCTCACGTCCATGAGAATCAGATCGAAGCGCTCCACGGAGCAGCGCGCGAGCGCGGCAGCCCCCGCGTCGACCCACACGGAGGTGCAGCCGAGCGCCGTCAGATACCCCTGGGCGACCGCTGCATTCACCGGTTCGTCGTCGACGACCAAAATGTGGCCGCCGATGACCGGCATTCGCGCCGTGCGCGCCGTTTCGCCCCCTGCCGTGGACGCGGCCCCGCCGAGGGCGCCGGCGCATGCGCGGTACAGATCGGCGCGCTGAACGGGCTTGTGCACGAGGGCATCGGCGCCGGCGCGCGGCACGAGATCGAGCGCCTCGGCTTCGGTCGCGGTGGCCACGATGACCAGCGCGCACCCGGGCGAGACGCGGGATGATAACTGCGCCAGCACATAGTCCGCATGCGTCGCCGCATCGGCGATGACCAGATCCGCCTCGTCGAGCTCGCTGGAGCTCAGCGTCAAGCCGAACGCCCGCGCATGGCGCGCGAGCGCCTCGGCGAGCGCCGTTTGACGGGTCATGATGAGCACGCGGCCGTCCAGACCCGGGGCCGCGCTTGACGCAGGCAGGTCGCGGCCCGATCGAAGCTCGAGCCTCACCTTGAACGTCGAGCCGACGCCGAGCTGGCTCTCGACCGTGATCGCGCCGCCCATGAGCGTGGCCAGCTCGCGGCAAATGGCGAGTCCGAGACCCGTGCCGCCGAAGCGGCGCGACGTGGACTCATCCGCCTGCGTGAAGGGCTCGAAGACCTTCTCCATCGAGGCGGCGCTCATCCCGATCCCGCTGTCGGCGACGCTGACCTCGACCGCCGCCGTGCCGGCCGTGGTCCGGGCGATATTTGCCGTCACTACCACCTGGCCGCGATCCGTGAATTTCACCGCATTGCCGACCAGATTCCACAGAATCTGCCGGATGCGCAGCGGATCGCCGATCAGTTCCCGGCCGCCGCTCTCCGGCGGACACACCGTCAATTCGAGTCCCTTCTCGGCCGCCGAGCCCGCCACCAGCGCGACGGATTCCTCCAGAAGCAGGCACAGATCGATCGGCGCCTGCTCGAGCTCTATCTTGCCGACCTGGGCCTTGGAGAGGTCCAGCAGGTCGTTGACGATCTGCAGAAGCACATCGGCCGAGGAGCGGATGGTCTTGGTGAACTGCGTTTGATTTGCCGTGAGCGGCGTGCGCTCCAGGAGCTCCGTCATGCCCACGACGCCGTTCATCGGTGTGCGAAGCTCGTGGGTCATGCGCGCCAGGAAATCGCTCTTTGCCTTGGCGGCATCCTCGAGCAGCCGATTGCTGGCCGACAGATCCTGCGTTCGGGCCGCGACCTCGGCCTCCAGACGCTGCTGGGCCTCGACCGCCAGCGCGATCTTGCGGCGTTGGCGCCACATGATGGTGGCAAGCAGTCCGAGCAGCGCAAGCGCGTAGCCGGCGAACGCTTCCCTCGATTTCCACGGTTCGGGACTCCTGTGGATCCTCAGGCGCAGCGGGGTCTCGCTCCACACCGAATCGGCGCTTGCACCCCGCACTTCGAGGAGGTGATCGCCGGCTTCCAGATTGGTCAGGGTGATCCGGCGTTGGGCTCCGAGGTCGATCCAGCGATCCGTCAGTCCCGCCATGCGGTAGGAAAGACGATTGCGCTTCGCGGACGTGAAGTCGAGCGCGCCGAAGTCGAGCGAAAGAATGGCGGCGTGGGAATCCACGTCGATGTGATCGAGCAGCCAATAGGGCGTCTCGCTTTTCATCGGCACGCCGAGCACCTCGACCCGCATCAGCGCAAGGCGCGGCGGACGCGTGCCCTCGGTCAATTTCGACGGATCGAAGATGTTGAACCCGCTCGGTCCGCCGAAGCAGAGGCGGCCGTCGCGCAGCCGCCATGAGGCGCCGTAATCGAACTCCTCGCCCTGCGACCCCTGTTCGACGTGGAAGGCCTTGAGCGCTCCCGTGCGCGGATCGTAGCGCATCAGCCCTGAATTGCCGCTGAGCCAGAGTTTTCCGGAGAGATCCGGCAGAACGCCATATATGGTGTCGCTGGTGAGCCCGTCCGAATGCGAAATGTTCTCGAAGCTGATGGCGTCGGGCGCCGCCGAGGATCCGCGGATCAGCTCGAGACCGCCGCCGTCCGTCGCAACCCAGACACGGCCCTCCGCATCGACGGTGATCGCGAATACGGTGTTCGCCGACAGGCTGGCCGGCTGATCCGGATCGTGATGAAACACCTTGAACACGGTGCCGTCGCTGCGGGCCAGGTCGAGGCCGCCTCCCTGCGTGCCGATCCACACGTTACCGCTATGATCCTCGGCGAATGCGGTGACGTTCGCCGAGCTGATTGCGCCCTTCGCGCCGTCGTAGGGAAGTTGCCGCACGAACCCGCTGATGGGATCGATGATGTTTGCGCCCCCGCCATGCGTGCCGACCCATATCTTGCCGTCATAGCTCTCGTAGATCGCCATCACGCCGGCGGCGCTCAAGGCCCGCGGATCGCCCGCCCTGGCGAGAACGGCCTCGATGTGCCCGTCGAGCGACAGTTTGCGCAATCCGCCCTCCATGAGCCCGATCCACAGCGTTTGCTGGCGATCGAGATGCAGGGCCATGACCTGCCGGCTGCCGATGGCATTCGGGCGGCCGGCGATTTGATCGATGTCGGTCGATTCTCCGTTCCTCGCATCGAACAGCGTCAGCCCGCCGTCCAACGAGGCCACCCAGATCTTCTGATCCGGCGCGTCCGCGAACGCGGTCACGGGCTTGCCCGCGAGCCAGCTGGGGCGCAGGCCACCGAGCTCCCAACTGCGCGGATTCCAGCGGCTGACTCCACCCTCCCGGGTACCGATCCACAGCAGCCCGCCCGTGTCCTCGTACAGCGAGACGATGTAGGAATCGCGCAATGAACCGGCATCGCGGTCGTCGTGCTGATAGTGGGTGAATTTGCCGGTCAAACGGTCCAGCAGCTCGAGTCCCTCGATCGTGCCGGCCCAGAGACGGCCCTGCCGATCCGCCAGCATGGTGTTGACCTCGTCGTTCACCAGGGATGCCGCATCGTGCGGATCATGCTGGTAGACCGCGGTGACGTGGCCGGTGCGGTCCATGCGATTGATGCCGCCGCCCACGGTGCTGATCCACACCGTGCCGTCGTCTTCCTCGAGCACCTGCGATACCTTGTCGTTGCTCAATGAGCGCCGATCGCCGGCCGAATGGCGGTAGTGAGTGAACGATCGCGCGTCCTGCGGCGTCCGGTCGAGTCCGCCCTCCGTACCTACCCAGATGGCGCCCGCCGCCCCATGTGCCAGCACCTCGACCCGGTCGTCCGCCAACGAATTGATGCTGGCCGGATCGTGGCGGATGTGCTCGATGTGTCCGGTGTCCGGATTGAGGACATCGATGCCGGCATCGCGCGTCCCCGCCCAGATCCGGCCCCGGCCGTCGATCAGGATGCTGCACACCATATCGCTGGCCAGAGATGCCGGATTCTTGCGGTCGTGGCGGTACACGGTGAAGCGGTCCGTGGCGCGGTTCCAGCGCGCGAGCCCGCCGTCGTTGACGGCGATCCACAGGTCGTGATGGGAGTCTTCGGCGATACTTTGAATGTAATTGCCCGGCAGGCTGCCCTGAACGTTGCGCGAGTAGTTGTAGCGCGCCAGCTCGTGTCCGTCGTAGCGGACCAGGCCGTCCTCGGTGCCGAACCACATGAAGCCCTGAGTGTCCTGCAGCGTCGCCAGGACGGTGCCCTGGGGCAGGCCGTCGTTGGTCGTCAGGTGCTCGAGCACGATGGGCGGCGACTCGGCGAGCGCGGGCGCGGCGAGCGCCGTGAAGGCCGCGATAAGACATGCCGCCAGCCACACTGGCCGGCCGCCGTTACTTGACTGATGTGTCACCCGGGAACTCTGCCAAAAGCTGGTCATTCAATCATTGACCGGAGTCCGGTTAGTCCCCGACCGAATGGAAGTCACAGTGACTTACGTCACGTTCCCGCTACTCATTGGGCACCCAGTGCACGATGGATACCCGCTTCGTCATGGATGCCCGCTTCGTCGTTGCGCGGGGAGTCGACTTGGCAGTCCAGTCGATCACCGACTTTTTCCACAGGTAGCCCGTCGTCGTGAGCGCGCTGTTCGTCCAGTCCACGGTCCAGTTCGCGCTGTTGGACCAAGGGTAGCCGTTGCTCCAGGTGAAACCCTGCGACCAAACGTACCCCTCGGTGAAGTCATAGCCCCCCGGCGCCAAAGTGCCTGACCAGCTCAGCCCGGCGCCGGCCAGCGGCGTGCCGGAGGCGGCGGTCATGTTCATGATGTAGTAAGTGCCGCTCGAGTTCACGTTCGCCGGTCCGCCGAAATGCGCGGTGCCGGCCACATCGGCGCTGATGTCGAGTCCCACGTTGGCGCAGCCGGTGCCGCTGCTGTTGACGGCCGCGACCGCGTTGATGAGACCCGCACCCTGCTGGAACACGCTGTAGGCCAGCGTGCCCGCGCTAAGCGCCGGCGCCGCGGACGCCATCAATCGGCACTTGACGTTGTCCGGAGTGAGCGAGGGATCCGCCTGCAACATCAGCGCCACGACGCCCGAGGTGACCGCCGCCGCCTGCGAGGTGCCTGACATGACGAACAGGGATTCGGCTGCGTTCATCGAACCCGGATCGATGTTCGCCAGATAACTCGTGCTCTGCATCGAGCCGACCATGTGGCCGCCCTCGGCAACGACATCGGGCTTCACGAAGCCTTCGTAGGTGGGACCTGCCGACGAGAACGAGGTCACGCTGTCGTCCGTGAACGTATACGGCGTGTTGTTGTCGGTGATTGCGCCCACGGTGATGACGTAGGGCACGTTGCCGGGCACATCGACGGTCATGGGGCTGGGCCCCGAGTTGCCCGCCGCGACGACCACGACGATGCCGGCCTGCCAGGCGGCCATCACGGCTTGATCGACCGCATCGTTCCAGTACCACGACTCCGGGGTCGCGCCGAAGGAGAGATTCAGCACGCGAATGTTGTACTTCGCCTTGTTGGCGACGATCCAGTCCAGACCCGCGATCACGTTGGCATAGGTGCCCTCGCCGGTGCCGTCGAAGGCACGGACGATCACGAGGTTGGCGTTGGGCGCGATGCCGAAGTATCCCCCTGCAATGTTCTCTGCGCCGCCGGCGGCAATCGAGGTGATGTGGGTGCCATGGCCGTACGGGTCCCCGGTGACCGGGACCGACGGGGTGACGGTCACGTCGAGGCTGGCGAGCACGCGGGAAGCCAAGTTCTGCGTCGGCGCCGCCATCCACAGACCGGTATCGACCACCGCAATGGTCACGCCCTTACCGGTCGTGCCGGCCGCCTGCAGGGTGCTGGCGCCGGTTTCCAGCGCGTAATCGGTCTGATACAGGCTCGTCGGCGTGGCCACCGCCGTTCCGTCGTCGAGCGTCGTCATGTCGCTTGCAGTCATGACCGTCGCGGTCGCCACCGTCTCCGCCGCGCTCGTGCTGGTCGTCACAGCTCGATTCTCGTAAATGCGCACGCCGGGGACCGCCGCAAGCCGCGCCTTCTGCCAGGGATTCAACTGCGCCTCGACGCCATGAATGATGTCGAGATTCCGCGCGACCGTGCCGCCCACGCGCCTCACGCTGCGGCGCGCCGCGAGGGCCGTCGAGGACTCAACGATGTAGCTGGCCGCCTTAGATATCAACGTTCCCGCGCCTGCCACCGCCGTTGCGTGAGCATCGCCCGCAGCAGCGGAGGTCGCGGCCGGCGTCGCCCCGTTGGCGGCAGCCGTTGCCGCCAGCGCCATTGCGGCGAGCAGCTTCGCGTAACTTGATTGAGTTCGCATGGTCGACATCCTTAGGCCAACAGCCGTTGGCGATGGGATGCATTAAAGGGGAACACCGGAATCGGGACGTCCGCCGCGCTCATGGGTCGCCGGCCGGCAACCGTGACGCGGGTCAAATAATCACCGGTCAAATAGCGCTGCGCCTCGATTTCCGGCCGGCTGCTGCCGGGCGTGCTGCATCTCGGTGCGATACAGATCGCCCATGCCCTGGCGGCAGCCGAGCGCGGAGAGCACGCGGCGCTGCGCCTGGTCGTCGACGCCGCTTGCGATCGGCGTGAGGCCGAGCGCCGCTGCAACGCTCACTCCCGCCGTGCACACCCTCAATGCGACCGGATCGTGATGCAAGGCCGTCGCCCAGGAGCGATCCAGCTGCAGACCCCACAGCGGCGCCCGCGCCAGCCGGTGCAGGGATGTCATCCCGCGGCCCACTTCATCGACGACGAGCCGGACACCCATCTCCTTCAACGGCAGCAGCTTTCCGGGCTCGATCGCGACGAAGGACCGTTCGGCGATGCGCAGCTCCAGCCGACCGGCCGGTATCGCGCCGTCGGCGATGAAGCGCGCAATTTCCTCGACGAAATCATCGCGCATGACGTGGTGCCGGAGCGCGCCGAACGAGATCCGCACTTCCGGATCCTCGTGTGGCGCCATCAAGGCATAGTCCTCGCGCAGCCGCTCCAGTGCGCAGCGCGACAGCGCTTGCGCGACGCCCGTGGCCTCGGCGATTCTCACGAATTGGTCCGGCCGGACTTCGCCGCGCAGCGGATGGCTCCAGCGCAGATACGCCACGCGGGCCACCAGTCTGCCGGTGGAGAGGTCGTGGCGGCCCAGGTATTCCAGGTGTATGGCGCGCTGCGCGATGGCGTCGCCCAGCTCGCGCGCGACATCGAGGCGCGCCAGCGAGCGCAGCTTCAGCGTGTCCGAGAAAAAACACACGGCCGATGCGCCGGAGCGCCGTGCTTCGGACGCGGCGGATCGGGCGTGATCCAGCAGAATCTTCGGCGAGGATGCGTCCCGGCCCAGGATCGCCACGCCCGCATGCGGAGTCAGGTGGAAGGTGGCGTCGCCAACGGCGATGGGCTCTTTCAGCACCTCGCATGCGCGAGTCACACAGGCCTCGATCGCCTCGCGATTTGCGGTCTCCAGCACGAGCGCAATCACGCCCTCGCCCAATTGGCCCATGTACCACGGCGGATCGGCTTCCGCCGCGCGTCCGACCGAATCCATCAGGCGCCGTATGGCGATGCCATTGACCTGCTCGGCCACCATACTCCCCATGGTGTGCGCGATGTCGGCGATCCCATCGACATGGACGTGCGCAACCGCGGTGGGCTTCTCGCGCAGCGCGGACGATGACATGGAGCTCTTGAAGCGCCGCATGAACCCCCGCCGGTCGAACACCGGCGCGACGCCATCCCCGGGGCTCGGCCCGACCTCGGCCGCCGGGGCCGCATCGGCACTGATGACGCATACCGCCCGGTCCGGCCCCTGGGCGGTAACCCGCGCGTGGAAGGCATGTTCATGGTGAAAATCGTCCTGCGCGGTCGCGCGGTCCGCGATTGCGCGCCGGACGAGCCGCTTGATGAGCTCGGCGACCGGCCCGGGCCATAGCGAATCCAGCGGTTGACCGGCCGGATTCGCCGCCGGATCGAGGTCGAATACGCCGTGGCCGGCGACGTACTCCAGCAGCACGCCATCGCGCCTTATGACCAAAATGACGTCGGAGGGCACTTAGGTCACGCCGGGCAATCGCAGCCGGTCGCCCGTTCTTGAGACACTCATCACATCTCCCGCCAGACCATTCGCGGGGGCAGTCTAGCCAAGCCGCCGATGCCGCGCCTAGACGCAGGTCCTATGTGGCGCTTCCGGTCCGGTGTGCTCGAGTATGGTCAAGCGGGGCCGCCGCTCGCCTGACCGTCCTTCGGGCCTCGATCGATGCGTACCGTCCTCGCCCGATGCGCAGGAGCTGCCTCAGGCGTCGATCTAAAATCAAAAGCTTGGGAGAAGGCCGCGCCCTCGGCGCAGCCTCAATCAGGGTCGAATCCGTGAAGTTCGCCTAGAGCGCGGCGACCTCGACCAAACAGTCATAGAAAATCGGCGCGCGTCCCAGATCGGTCAGCGTGTCGCTGCTGGTCAACTCGTTGGCGTTCTTGTGATCACGGGCGAGCTTCTTCCACCAAACCGACAGCGCCACGACGACGCCCGGACGCGCCCGATCCGTGACGCGGGCCCGCAACTCCATGCTGCCGCGGTCGTTGAACACTCTCACGTACTGCCCGTCCACCACGCCGCGGGGCAGCGCGTCGTCGGGGTGCACATCGAGCCAGGGTTCTCCCTCGGCCGCCCGCAGGCTCTCGACGTTCACGAAGCTGCTATTGAGGAAGTTGCGCGCGGGCGGCGAAATCATCGCCAGCGGATAGCGGCGCGAGCGTTCGCTGCGCGTGTCCTCCTGGGGACCGATGTAATCGGGCAGCGGGTCGAGTCCCAAGGCCTGCGCCGCCGCCGACACGAATTCGACCTTGCCGGACGGGGTGTCGAAGCCGCCCTGCGCGAAGCGCGCGATCCCGCGCGGCGGACCGATGCGCTTCCATCCCTGGTCGCGCACGGCGTCGAAATCCCAGTCGCCCGCGACGGCCGCCTGGGCGATCGCCTCATCTGAATCGCCGAAGCAAGCCTCGGTGAATCCCATGGCCTGCGCCAGCAGCCGGAAAATCTGCGTATTGGGCTTCGCCTCGCCGAGCGGCGCAATCGCCGGATTGTTGGCGACCAGGTAATAGTGGCCGTAGGGCCGCACCACATCCAGATGCTCGAGCTGCGTGGTGGCGGGCAGCACGATGTCGGCGAAATCGGCGGTGTCGGTCTGAAAATGTTCGAGAACGACGCTGAACAAATCCTCGCGGGCGAAGCCGCGCGCAACGCGGGTCGAATCGGGCGCGACTGCGACCGGATTGGAGTTGTAGACGACCACGGCCCGGATCGGCGGCCGCTCCTCGAGCAGCGCGTGACCGATGGTCGACATGTTGATGGTGCGCGGCTGGCGGCCGCCGAGCAGCTCCGGCCGCGTGAGCGCGGCGTCGTCCACGGCGAAATTGCCGCTGGTCGAGAGCAGCAGCCCGCCGGCGGCGTCGCGAAACGCGCCGACCAGGGCCGGGAGGCACGCCACGTTGCGCATCGCCATGCCGCCCCCGCGCGACCGCTGCATGCCGTAGTTGGCGCGAATCAAGGACGGCCGCGTGGTTCCATACAGGCGCGCCAGGGACTCGATGTCGCCGGCCGCGATGCCGCAGATCGCAGCCACCCGCGCCGGATGATACTCGCCGGCGCGCGCGCGCAATTCGGCGAATCCCAAGGTGTGGCGCGCCACATACGCCTGATCGATCAAGCCGTCGCGGATGAGCACGTGCATGAGACCGAGCGCCAGGGCAGCATCGGTGCCCGGCAGCGGCGCGATGTGGATCTGGCACTTCTCGGCCGTCAGCGAGCGGTACGGGTCGATGGCGACCAGCGTCGCCCCGCGGCGCTTGGCCCGCTGCGCCTGCGCCCAGAAATGCACGCTCGAGGTAATTGCGTTGCAGCCCCAAAAGATGATGAGCTTCGCCTCATCGGCAAGCTCCATGTCCATGCCGATCCTCGAACCCAGGGTGATCTCATGACCCGCGGAACCCGCCGACGCGCAGATCGTGCGATCCAACAGGCTTGCGCCGAGCCGATGAAAGAAGCGTTGCGCCATGGATTCGCCCTGGATCAAGCCCATGGTGCCCGCGTAACTGTAGGGTAGGATCTGCTCGGGGTCTTGCGCGGCGATCGGGGCCAGCCTCCCCGCGATGGTGTCGATGGCCTGGTGCCAGGAAATCCGCTCGAAGCGCCCTTCCCCTTTGCGTCCCACCCGGCGCAGCGGGTAGAGGAGCCGGTTGGCGTGATAGGTGCGTTCCGTATAGCGCGCGACCTTGGTACACAGCACGCCCGCGGTGGGCGCGTGCGCGGCCGATCCGGTCACCTTGAGCGCAACGCCGTTGCTGACGTGAACGTCCAACGCGCACGTGTCCGGACAATCGTGCGGGCAGGCGCCCTTCACGATCGTCACCGCGGCGGGTTCCCGGGCGGTACTCATGCGCGCGCGTAGCCGGTGTCGAGAATGCGGTTCATGAAAGCCTCGCATTGCCCCAATTGTTCGAGCGCGACGAACTCATTCGGCCGGTGCGCTTCGGCAATGTCGCCGGGTCCGCAGATCACGGTGGGCACGCCCATTTTTTGGAACAGGCCGGCCTCGGTGCCGTAGGAGACCTTGCCGACGGTGGCATTATTCGACAGCCGCATGGCCCATTGCACGATGGCGTCGCTTTCCGAAGCGGCGAGACCGGCCGTCTGGCTGGCCCACACGAGGTCGATGCCGGACTTGGGATCGATGGCCTGCATCTCGCGCGCCAACACTTCGGCGTAGGCGCGGATCTCCTGGTAAAGGGCGTCCGGCGATGCCTGCGGCAGCGTGCGCATGTCGAAATGGAACTCGCAGTCCTTGGGAATCACGTTGGCGGCGATGCCGCCCCGAATCAGCCCGGTGGACAGGGTCGAGTAGGGAACCGTAAAGCCGTAGTCGCGCTGTTCGAGTTGCGCGAGCCGCTCCGCGATCTGACGGATGTAGACCACGAGCCGCGCGGCATACTCGATGGCGTTGACTCCGTGGGTGACATAGCTCGAATGCGCCTCGCGCCCGTGAACTGCACAACGAAACCGGTGCGTCCCCTTGTGCGCGATGATGGGCTGCATGGAGGTGGGCTCTCCGACCACACAACCGGCCGGCCGGATGCCGTTTTCCTCCAAATCTCGAATCAGGCCGCGCACCCCCAGACAGCCGACCTCTTCGTCATAACTCAACGCATAGTGCAGCGGCGCGTCCAGACGATTGCCGTTGAGGGCTGCGACGAATTTCGGCGCCTGGGCGAGGATGATGCCGATGAAGCCCTTCATATCGGCCGAGCCGCGCGCGAAAAGCTTCTCGTCCCGTAGGGTGGCGACGAACGGATCGGTGTCCCATTGTTGGCCGTCCACGGGAACCACGTCGGTGTGCCCGGACAGAATCAGCCCGGGAGCCGGGGAATCTCCCAGGGTGGCGAACAGATTGGCCTTCTTGCCGGTCGCGTCCTGCGTGAGCCGCGTCTTCGCGCCATGGGAATGCAGATAATCGCGCGCCCACTCGATCAGTCCCAGATTGGAATCGCGCGACACGGTCGGGAAGCCGATCAGCCGGTCGATCATCGAGCGGGCGGCCGCGCTCGGCCCGGAGCCTCCGGGGGCGGATTTGGAAACGGCATTCATGACGCACCACCTGATTCAAAGCGTCACTTTACTTGACATCCTCCCCTGCCTCAACGCGCGGCCTAATCCAGGGATTTGAGCATGCGTTTCAGCGCAAAGTGCCGGTAGCTCTGCTCGGCCAGCGCCGCGACTTCGTTCCGATCGCAGCCGCCGGTCACGTCCAAGGCGATCCAGCCGTTGTGCCCCATGTAGGGCGGAATTCGATGGCGCGCGTCGGCAATCAGCAGCTGTTGCCGATCGACGCCCACCCAGAAATGCACCGTCAACCCCGGATCGCCGCCGCGCGCCAGCGCAAAGGTTTTCCTGCCCGCCTGCCATACCGGAAATCCGAACTGCACCGCCTCGCGCGATTCGGGAAAACTCAGGCAGATGCGGCGCATGGTTTGGAGCAGCGCCTTGCCGCGTGCCGACCGCAGCGGATCCATCTCGCCCGCCGACAGCCCGGACGGGGTCTTGACGGCGGGAGTCGCTCCCAGCGTGCGCGACAGCGCGGCCGGCGCGACCCGTTCGTAGGCTTCGCGCACCAGCGCGGCGACGCGCTGCCAGGCAAGATCCTTGTTCAAGTGGATCCCGAGCCACCCGCGCGGACCCACGTAGGGCGGCACGAAAAATCGCTCCGGGTCTGCGCTCACGTGCGCCTCCTGTGTCCCGGAGGCCGCCGCGATCCAGAGCGCGACGCGGCCGTCCCCATGGTGGTTGACCACGAAGTAGGCGAAGGTTTTACCGCGCACCTTGAAACTGGATGAACCATGCGAGGTCGTCTCCTGCGCTTCCGGAAGCCACAGGCAAACATCGTGCACTGCGTGGTGAATATCGTAGTCCAAGCCGGCCAGCGCCCTTGCGAAGGTGCCTACAATATAAGGACATGACGGGCCGGCGGCAACGCTGCTGCGATATAGTTGATTGCATGCAGCCACTCGTTCTCTTGTGCGGCCTGTTGTGCGACGAGGCCATCTGGGGCGACATACCGGCCCGGATTGCCGATGTGGCGGACGTTCAGGTCATATCGTTCGGGGGATTGTCTTCGATCGAGGCCATGGCCGATCGAGTCCTCTCGGCTGCACCATTGCGGTTTGCGCTGGCGGGACACTCCATGGGCGGCCGGGTCGCGCTCGAGGCATGGCGGCGGGCGCCCGAGCGCATCGCGGCGCTGGGTCTTTTGAATTCCGGGGCGCATCCGACACGGGATGCCGAATACGAGAGCCGCGGCGCGCTGGTGCGCCTCGCGCGGGCGCAGGGCATGGCAGCCCTCGCCGCCCAATGGCTGCCGCCCCTGATGGGCGCATCGCCGGCGCGCATCGCCCAAGTCATGCCCGGCCTGACGGCGATGGTCGAGCGCTGCACTGCCGAGTCCTTCGCGGGTCAAACCAACGCCCTGCTGCTGCGCCCCGATGCGCGGCCGGTGCTGTCGTCCATCACGGTGCCGACCCTGCTGCTCAGCGGCACCAACGATGGCTGGTCGTCGGTTGCACAGCATGCCGACATGCAGCAAAGCGTGGCGCACGCCACTCTGGTGGAGATTGCCGGCGCCGGCCACATGGCGCCGATCGAACGGCCGGACGCGGTGGCCCGCGCGCTCAGAGCCTGGCTGTCCGGGCTCGGCGGGCCCCCGGCCAGTTCGCGCAGCGGGGCCGCCTAGCCGGCGAGTCGAATCAACGCGGGGTCGTCGACGGCGGCGGAATTGACTCTGGGACTGACCGGATGCGCGTGCATCCAGGCGGCTTTATACGGCTGCAGGGCGAGCTTCGCTTCGGGCACAGTGCCGTGCAGCCAGAGCAGGTAATCCTTGCGCCGCAGGATCGCCGGCATGCCGCCCGAGGGACCGGCGATGTCCGACAGCAGCTCGTTGGGCGGAACGCTGATCACGGTGCAGCTTTCGATCACATCATCCTCATCGCTCACCCAGCGATCCCAAATCCCGGCCACTCCGAACACCGGGCGGTCTCTCAAGCGCACGAAGTGCGGCTGCCGATACCCTTCTGCGGTGAGCTGCCAGACGTAGAAGCCGGCCATGGGCAGTATGCAGCGCTGACTGTTGATCCAGGGGGTTCTGCAGCTCTTGGAACTCTCGATGCGGCTCGATTCCACGCGGGTTCTGGGCAATCCGTCGGGCTGCCCTTCGACCCAGGACGGAATCAGGCCCCATCGCAGCATCACGCCTTCGCTCTGCTTCTGGTGCACCCGAACGGCCGGCACGTACTGCTGCGCCGATACGTTGAATTTTTCCGCGAACTTCCACCACGCAGTGGCGGGCAGGAACTCGCGTTCCGCGACCGCCTGATCCGGTAGAACATAACGTAGGCACATGGGGCGGAAGGATACGACTGGAAACCGCGCAAAACCGTGACGAAGCGCCGCTCTTTTGCATCCGCCTGCGGGGCGCCAAGCCACCGCCTCGCGCCGGCGATATCGCACGTCCCGCTCGAATTAGCGCGCCAAATGCGTCAAAGTCGCGCCTGCCGATCGGCTTTACCCACTCCAGGACCGTGCCCATGAGAATGACCCGCAGGCTTTTGAGCGCAGGCGCCCTCGCCGCGCTGTGGGCCGTGTCGAATGCCGCCGCCGCCGCCGACACGCTGTTCGTCCACGGCCATATCTACACCGGCAACTCGCAGGCCCCCTGGGCATCCGCGCTCGCGGTCGATGGCACCCATGTCGCCGCCATCGGTGGCGACGCGCAGATTCTCAAACTCCGGCGCAGCCGCACCCAGACCATCGACCTGCACGGACAGACCGTGATCCCGGGCATCGTCGATTCCCACATGCACCTGCTCTATGGCGCCTACGCGTTGCACGGGCTCAATTTGTCCACGCCCGAGTCGAGCATCACGCCCGACAGGCCCGATATGCTGATCGAACGCCTGAAGACCTACGCGGCCGCGCATGCGCAGGACAAGGTGCTGCTGGCGCGCGCCGATTTCAGCACGGTCCCTCCGACCACGCCCACCGCCGCCTTGCTCGACCGTGCGGTCCCGGACCGGCCGCTGATCGTCCACAATACCTCGGAGCACGCGCTCTGGCTCAATTCCGCGGCGCTCAAGCTCGCCGGGCTCACCGATCGACCGGTGCCCGACCTCGATGAGGAACGCGGCGTCGTGCGCGACGCCGGCGGCCATGCGACGGGCGTGCTGCTGGAGGCGGGCATGCAGCTCGCGGCGCGGGCGGTCGCCGCGCAAATTACGTTGGACGAACAGCTGGCCATGCTGCGCGCGGCGATGCGCTTCCTGAACGGCTACGGCATAACCAGCGTCGTCAACGCCACCGGCGACTTGGCGGAACTGCGGCTGTACGCCGCCCTGCGCGACCGCGGGGAACTCACCGTGCGCACGCGCACCGCCTTCGGCGCGGTGGCCGTACCGCACCGTTTGACGCAAGCGCTGCTTGCCGATCTGGACACGGCGCGCGGGCTTTATCACGACGACTGGGTGGCGGCCAATCTCGTGAAATTCTTCGCCGACGGCAGTACCGGGCTCATTCCTCCCTTGGTGTATGCGGCACAGGACTACGAGGCGCTGGTGATGCAGCTCGATCAGCGCGGCTATCAAATCATGACGCACGCGCTGCGCGCCGATTCCGTCCACATGATTCTCGATACCTATCAGCGGCTCGAGCAGGCTCACGGGCCCCGCGACCGTCGATTGCGCATCGAACACGCGGATCTCATCGACGCGACGGATGTGCCGCGATTCGCCGAACTGCACGTGATCCCCGACATGCAGCCGACTTTCTGCTGCGCCGAGGACGGCGCGAACTTCGACCCCGCTCAAGCGATTCCCTCCGACCGCTGGCAGGCGCTCGCGCGCAGCGGCGCGGCGCTCGCCTTCAGCAGCGACTGGCCGTGCACGTGGCCGCCCGATCCCTTCGTATCCATGCAAGAGGCCGCGACCCGCCAAGTTTGGGCCTCGGCGGACACCGCCAACGTTGCCGGTGAATCGATGGATGGTGCGGCCCAGGCCGGGGCGCGGCCCACCGGCGCCATCTACGTGCCGGAGGAGCGCATCTCGATCGAGGCTGCAGTTCGCGCGTATACCGCGGGCTCCGCTTATGCGGCCTTCGCGGACGATCGCGTCGGCACCCTCGAGGTCGGTAAGCTGGCGGACATGGCGGTGCTTTCCCAGGACATCTTTTCCGCCGATCCGTCGACGGTCGGAAAGACCCGCGTCACCATGACCGTCGTCGGCGGCAAGATCGTCTACCGCGCGCAGTGAGCCGCGGGATGGCGCCGGGATCGCCGTCATCATGCATCGCGCCGGCCATTCGGCGCCGTTGCGCCAAGCTTCGATTCGAGACGGGGAAACACTCTGCGCGCATTGCCCTCGAAGATCTTGTGCCGGTCGCCGTCGCCGATCGGCAGGGCGTCCAAATAGCGTTTGGTATCATCGAAGTAGTATCCCGTCTGCGGGTCGATGCCACGCACCGCGCCCACCATTTCTGATCCAAAGAGAATGTTGTCCGCGGGTATGACCTTGAGCAGCAGCTCGATGCCGGGCAAGTGATACACGCAGGTGTCGAAGAACACGTTCTTCATCAGGTACTCGCCGAGCGGCGGGCGTTTCAGATCTTGCGCGAGGCCCCGGTACCGCCCCCAGTGATAGGGAACCGCGCCGCCGCCGTGCGGGATGATGAAGCGCAGCGTCGGGAAATCGCGGAACAGGTCGCCGGTCAGGAACTGCATGAACGCCGTGGTGTCGGCGTTGATGTAGTGCGCGCCCGTGGCGTGGAAGTTGGGGTTGCAGGATGAGCTGACGTGCACCATGGCAGGAACGTCGAGTTCGACCATTTTTTCGTAAAATGGATACCAGTGCCGGTCCGTGAGCGGCGGCGAGGTCCAGTGGCCGCCGGACGGATCCGGATTGAGATTACAGCCGATGAAGCCCAAATCCGCGACGCAGCGTTCGAGCTCGGCGACGCTGCGGGCGGGCGCCGCGCCGGGCGACTGGGGCAGCTGGCACACGCCGACGAAGTTATCCGGGTACAGAGCGCACACCCGGTGGATCAAGTCGTTGCACGCCTGGGTCCAGCGCCGGCTGGTCGTCTCGTTGCCGATGTGATGCGCCATCGCGGAGGCGCGCGGTGAAAAGATGGTCAAGTCCGTGCCGCGCGCGCGCTGCAGCTTCAATTGGGCGTTTTCGAGGCTGTCGCGAATCTGGTCGTCGCTGATCGGGCTGCGCGCGTCCAAAGACACGTCGAGATGATCCTCGAGTCCCGCGATCTGCGCGTCGCGAAAAGCCTGCAGCGCCCCCGGCGCCGTCGTGTAATGACCGTGACAATCGATGATCATTTCAACTCCAGTACATCCGCGTGGGATTGTCCACCAGAATGCGCATCCGCAGCGCCGGGTCCGGACAAATCTCGCCGAACAGCTCCACCAGTTCGCCGTCGTTGGGCATGTCCTTCGAGATGTTCGGATGCGGCCAATCGGTGCCCCAGAGAATGCGCCCCGTGTCCACGGAACGGCCTCTGGTCGAGGCCATCGGCGGCCTTGACGCGGCCCATGTGGTCGATGATGAACGGCACATCGATACGGTCCAGGAGGTCCTTTCGGGTCAGGATGTCGTCGGCATCGAAGTGCAGCACGATGTGCCAGCCCATGGGCTTGATGCGCGCAACCAACCGATGAAACACCTTAAGGTCGGGTACGCTGCCCAAGTGTTTGACGAAGTTGAAGCGGATTCCCCGGATCCCGCCATCGTGCAAGCGCCCGAGCTCGCGGTCGGTGACCGAATCCTCCACGCAGGCGACTCCACGGTAGGCACCCCGGCTCGACGCGATGGCGTCCAAGGTCACCTCCATATCGGTGCCGTGACAACTCGCGTGCACGATGACGGCTCTGGAGATGCCCAAGCGCTCATGCAACCGCCGCAGGTTCTCCACCGGCGCGTCGGGCGGCGTGTAGCTGCGGTCGGCAGCATAGGGAAACCTGGCGGCAGGACCGAAGACGTGGCAGTGCGCATCGCAGGCGCCCGCCGGCAGGCCAAGCGCCGGTTTGATCGGATGAGCATCCGGAGGCAGGCAGGTCTTGAACGGGTTCTTGGCGGGCGAATTCATGGGCGCGGCCCCGGGATCAATGCGGCTTCCTCGTCGACGTATTTCAAGCCCGCCTTGGCGAGCGCATCGCGCATGCCGTAGATGTCGAGGCCCAACTCCCCCGCCGCCAGGCGCTGCCGATTCACGGCCTCCTTCGTCTCGCGCGCCCGCGCCGCCGCGGCAACGTCGGCCGCGCGGGCCTTCGGCACGACCACCACGCCGTCGTCGTCGGCGACGATGACGTCGCCCGGATGCACCAATGCCCCGGCGCAGATGATGGGCGTGTTCACCGACCCGACCGTCGCCTTCACGGTGCCCTTGCCGTAAACGGCCTTCGCCCACACCGGAAATCCCATGGACCGCAAATCCGCCGTATCGCGACAGCCGGCATCGATGACCAGGCCGACGCCGCCGCGTGCGCGAAACGAGGTTGCAAGCAGATCGCCGAACATGCCGTCCGCGTTGTCCGAGGACGTGCCGAGCACCGCCACGTCGCCTTTCTGCAGCAGTTCGGCCGCGACGTGCAGCATCCAGTTATCGCCCGGATGCGCAAAGATCGTCACGGCGGTGCCGCATACCTTGGCGCCGGAATAAATGGGCCGCAGGTACGGCGCCAACAGCCCCACGCGCCCCATGGCCTCGTGAACGGTGGCGACGCCGAACTTGGCGAGCTCGGTCACGCTGTTAGGATCCGCGCGCGTGACGTGTCTGACCGCGATTCCCGACTGACCAATCATGGGGGTATCCTTGCGAATATGGCCGGTTGATGGTGAGCGATTGGTATTATCACGTATACTATCAAGGAATGAATGGTATACCTGTTATCGCATATTAGCATGGCGATGGGGTTCCAATCCCGTGGACCTGAAGCAACTCGAGTACTTCCGCCATGTCGCCGAACTCGGCAGCTTCACGCGCGCCGCCGCGTATCTGTCGGTGGTCCAGCCCGCGCTCAGCCGCCAGGTGCGCCAGCTCGAAGCGGAGTTGGGCCAGAGTCTGTTCGAGCGCAACGGCCGGGGGGTGGTGCTCACCGATGCCGGCTCGCGCCTGCTGGAACACGCCCGCGGGATTCTGACGCAAGTCGGCCGCGCACGGCAGGAGCTCGAGGATCATCGCAACGGCGACTCGGGCCACTTTACCTTGGGATTGCCGCCCAGCCTCGGCAGCAGCGTCACCGTCCCGCTGGTCAAGGCGTTCGCTGCATCGCTGCCCAACGCGCGCCTGGCCACCGTCGAAGGTCTGTCCGCGTATATCCTGGAGTGGCTCGACATCGGGCGGGTGGACTGCGCGTTGGTGTACAACGCCAGCGCCACGGCCGGCGCTGATGTGCAGCCCCTGCTCGACGATCGGCTGTTGCTCATCGCGCCATTGCGATCGACCCGCGCGCGCAAGGCGCAGCACGACCGCCCGACGGTGACGCTCCAGGAACTGGCGGAGTATCCGCTCATCATCCCGAGCCGGCCGCATGCCATTCGCATGTCGGTCGAGAACGCCCTGGCGGGCGTCGAGTGCAAGATAAGCGTCGCCCACGAGATCGGGTGCATTCCCGCCGTCATCGATCTGGTGCGGCAGGGACACGGATTCGGCGTGCTGCCGATGAATGCGGTCAAGGCCAGCCAATGGGCCAGCGAGGTGCTGGCCAAGCCCATCGGCAAGCCCGCCTTGAAGACCTCGCTCTCCATCGCCACGTCATCGCAACGGCCGCGAAGCCCGCTCATGCGCAAGGCGGTCGAACTCATCCGCGACATCGTGCGGCGAGAGATACGTTCCAGTCAGCCGGCTCCGGCCGCCTCCGCCGGCATGGAGATTTCATGACCCAGGTATGTCTCGCCGGGCACGGCGCCTTCGGCATCAAGCATCTGGAAGCCATGGCGAAAATCCCCGATATCGAGGTGATCTCGCTCGCGGGCTCGAACATGGATTCCGCGCGCGAAGTCGCGCAAGCCTGGAGGATCCCTCACTGGACGGCCAATCTCGCCGAAAGCCTGGCGCTGCCCGGCCTCGATGCCGTGATTCTCACGACGCCGACGCAACTCCACGCGGCGCAGGGCGAGCAGTGCATGCGTGCGGGCAAGCACGTCATGATCGAAATTCCAATGGCCGACTCGGTGGCGGACTCGGAGCGCTTGGTGCGCATCCAGCGGGAAACCGGGGTCGTCGCCATGGCCGGACATACGCGCCGCTTCAATCCCAGCCATCAGTGGATCCACAGGCGCATCCTCGCCGGCGATCTCAAAGTGCTGCAAATGGACGTGCAAACGTATTTCTTCCGCCGCACCAATATGAACGCGCTCGGCAAGCCGCGTAGTTGGACCGATCATTTGTTGTGGCACCACGCCTGCCATACGGTGGATTTATTCGGGTATCAAACCGGCGAAAACATCTCGAAGAGCTTTGCGCTGCAGGGTCCGAAGCACCCCATCCTCGGCATCGCCATGGACATGAGCATCGGCCTCCAGGTGCCATCGGGCGCCGTCTGCACCCTGTCCCTGTCCTTCAACAACGAGGGGCCGCTGGGCACCTTCTTTCGCTACATCTGCGACAACGGCACCTACATCGCGCGCTACGACGAGCTGCTCGACGGCAAGAGCAATCCCGTCGACGTCTCGCGCGTCGACGTGTCGATGAACGGCATCGAACTGCAGGACCGCGAGTTCTTCGCGGCCATTCGCGAACGCCGCGAGCCGAATTCGAGCGTCGCGCAGTGCCTGCCCGCGATGCAGACCTTGGGACGGCTGGAACTTCAGCTGCAAAGCTAGCCCTCGAAGGGCAGGCCGATGTAATTTTCCGCCAGGCTGGTGAGCGCGGCGGTCGAGCCGGTCAGATAGTCGAGTTCCGCCAGTTGCAGCCGGTGTGCAAACGCATCGCCGGCGAATTTGTGGGTGATCGACGTGAGCCACCACGAAAAGCGCTCGGCCATCCAGATGCGGCGCAGGCATTGTTCGGAGTATCGATCGATCAGATCCGTGCGGCCGGTGCGGTAGCGGTCGGCCAGCGCCCACGACAGTCTGCGCACGTCGGCCGCCGCGAGATTCAGTCCCTTGGCGCCGGTCGGCGGCACGATGTGCGCGGCATCGCCCACCAGGAACATCCGCCCGAACCGCAACGGCTCCGCCACGAAGCTGCGCAGCGGCGCGATGCTCTTCTCGATCGACGGGCCGGCGACCACCGCCGCCGCGACCTCGGCCGGCAGGCGCAACCTGAGCTCATCCCAAAATCTCGCGTCCGGCCAGTCCTCCAGCTTCTCGTCCAGTGCGCACTGCACGTAATAACGGCTGCGCGTCCGGGAGCGCATGCTGCACAATGCGAAGCCGCGCGCGTGATTCGAATAGATCAGTTCGTGGTTGGCGGGCGGCACGTCGGCAAGGATGCCCAGCCAGCCGAACGGGTAGACCCTCTCGAAGGTCTGCAGGGCGTCGGCGGGCACGCTGCGCCGGCATACGCCGTGGAAACCGTCGCATCCCGCAATGAAATCGCAGCTCAGTTCGTGAGTGCGGCCCTGGCGCGTGAAGCGCACCGTCGGATGATCGCGCTCGAAGCCCTCGACGCGCACATCGCCGGCCTCGAATACGAGATTCCCGCCCGCCGCCGCGCGCGCATCCATGAGATCCTTGGTCACCTCGGTCTGGCCGTACACCGACACGGTGCCGCCCGTGAGGGCCTTGAGGTCGATCCTGAACGTGCGCCCGGCGAACCCCAGGGCGAATCCGTCGTGGACCAAGCGGTCGCGCAGCAGCCGCTCGCCGACCTTCGCTTCGACGAGCAGATCCACCGTCCCTTGTTCGAGCACCCCGGCGCGGATTCGTCCCTCGACGTATTCGCGCGACTGCCGCTCGATCACCACAGTGTCGATTCCGTCGAGATGCAGCAGCTGCGACAACAAGAGACCCGACGGCCCCGCCCCGATGATCGCGACTTGGGTCCGAGGCATGAGCGGATCCTCTAACGCATAACGTTGACGTCTTGCACCAACATGACCTCGCAGGCGCCGGCGCCGGTGTCCGTGCGCACCAGCGACGTCTTGATCCAGGCCCCGTCATCGCGCGTCCCATCGACCAACAGTCCCGTGAGCGTCACGACTTGGCCGCGCCGCAGGCGCGACAGTTCACGCTCCACGCGGGGATTGGCGGGAATGACGTGGGTGTTGGCGCTATGCGAGACGATCACGTCCTTCGGCAGATCGACACGGCTCGAGGTCCGCCAGAAATAGAACCGGTGATCCTGAGAAATCTGCATGTTGTCGAGTACGCGGCTGTCCGACATCGGTCCCCAGCCGAGCGCCAGATCCTCCGGGATGAGCGCCGAGAGAAAGTCGAAATGATAGCGTTCGACGCCGAGGATGCGCGCAGTGATCTGATAGCTGGCACGAGGCGTCAGCGTCCAGCGGTCGACATGATAAGTCCGCGGGGAGCGCAGCCCGCCCTGGTCCGGTTCGGCGGCTGCAAGGACGCCTGCGGCCGGGTGGACCGGCCGGCTGATCCACCAGTTCCAGCCGCCCCACACCACATAGGCGAGGAGCGCGAACTTGAGTACCGGATGGCGCCACATCGGCGCATCTTGGCGGGATTGGCCGGCCGGCGCCGTGAAGCGCATCGTATTCGCGCCACGTGCGCCGGCGGCTTCCGGCCTTTGGCCCGCGAAGGCGCTGCGGCCGCTCACTCGCGGCCGGCGGGCAAGGGCTGAAATCGAACCGCGGCGATGCGCGCCGCGACCAGCACGGCCAGCAGCGCAGCAAGCGCGAGGATTTCGGGCCAGTTCATGCTGCGGCCGTACAGACCCACAAAGATCTCCCGCAGAATGAACGCGATGCCCACCTCGGTCAGAACCCGCAGCCGGACCCGATGGAATTCCAGGTAGTCCGTGAAGGTGCGAAATAATTCTATGAGCACGAACACCGAGAGCAAGTCGATGACCAGCTCCCGGTCGATCCCGTCGACGACACCGTGTGCGAACGTATTGGTCGACAGCGCGCCTCGAAAGGCGGCCGCCGCGCCCATGAAGTCGAGCGCCAGCCCCGCCACCGCGCCGAGCAGCGTCAGCATCATGATGAAGACCAGGGCCGTGACGATGGCGTCCAGGAACCGGCCGTACGTCTGCAGCACCTTGCCCTTCAGCACGGCCGGCTGCGCTCTTGCTGGCGGGTCGACCGCTGGTTGATCTTCTTCCATCTCGCAGCTTGCCGCTTATCCCTTCGAACTCGGCGCAGAGTATACCATCCGCGAAACGCAGGGCCGCTCAAAATACAGATTGTGAACCATGGCAAGTAGCTTCACAATCCGGGGCGTCGCGGCCAAATCGGCAACGGCGATAGCGCGATGGGTGCAGCTGCACTGGAACTTTGTTGATGTCACCAAACTCTGTCGAAGAACCCGCGAAGCCGGCGCCGCCCGGCGACCTGCCGCCAAAGGCTGCCGCGCTCAAACAATGGCTCGACTACTATGTTCAACTGTTCGGGCTGCGCGGCAAAGGCATGGCGCTGATGCTCGGGCTGATCGCCGTCGCCTGGGTGAGTGCCGGTATCTACAAAGTTCAGCCTGACGAGCAAGGCGTGGTTCTGCGGTTCGGCAAGTGGGTCGAGACCACCAGCTCCGGCCTGCATTACCACTGGCCTTACCCCGTTGAAACCGTGCTGTTGCCCAAAGTCACCCAGGTCAATCAGCTGCAACTCGGCAGCGTCCGCCCGGTCAACGGGGCCGACAGCAACGTGAACGCGTCCCATGAACGGCAGATGCTCACCGGAGACGAAAATATCGTGGAAGCGGACTGCGCCGTGTCCTGGCGCATCAAGGATGCCGGCAAGTTCCTGTTCACGGTCAACCAGCCGGAGGCTGCGCTCAAGGTGGTGGCGGAGAGCGCGCTGCGCGAGATCATCAGCCGTACGCCGATTCAGGCGGCCATGTCGGACCGGCGCCAGCAGGTCGCCGAACAAACCAGGGATCTGCTGCAAACGCTGCTGGACAAGGCGGATTCCGGAATTCTGGTCACCCAGGTGCAGTTGCAGCGGGTCGATCCGCCGAGCGTCGTCATCGATGCGTTCAACGACGTGCAGCGCGCCCGGGCCGACCAGGAGCGCACCCGCAACGAAGCCGAAGCGTATGCCAACGACATCATTCCGCGCGCTCGCGGGGAAGCCTCGCACATCGCCGAGGAGTCGGAAGCCTACAAGTCGCAGGTCATCAATCTGGCCCAAGGCGACGCCAAGAGCTTCCAGTCGATCTATGCGAGCTATGCGACGGACAAGGATGTCACGGCCTGGCGGCTGTATCTCGAGAGCGTGGACGAGGTGCTGAAACGGGCGACCAAGGTCATCATCGACACCTCCGGCAAAGGCGTCACCGGCATCGTTCCGTTCCTGCCGCTGGCGGACAAGGACAAAACGGATGCCGCCAAGGAGCAGCCCAAATGACGCCGAGGATGCGCGTTGCCATCGGCGCCGGCGCGCTCGTCCTGCTGTGGCTGCTGTCCGCCACGCTCTACACGGTGAGCGAAGTCCAGAAGGCGCTGATCATCCGGCTTGGCGCGCCGGTGGGCGTCGTGAGCGCGCCGGGCTTGAAATTCAAACTGCCGTTGGTCGATTCGGTGATTTATTACGACCGCCGTTTGCTCACCATGGAGCCGGCGGTTGAACAGGTCATTCTGGGCGACCAGAAGCGCATCGAGGTGCAGACCTACACGCGGTTCCGCATCGCCGATCCCCTGCGCTTCTACAACGCCGTGCGCTCGGTGGAACTGGCCGAGCCGCAACTCGCGCAACTGGTGAGCTCATCGCTGCGCCGCGAACTCGGTCAGGTCATGCTGCCGGTGCTGCTTTCTGAAAAGCGCACACACATCGTCGAGTTGATCCAGAAAGAGGTGGCCGAAAAGGCCAGGGATGTCGGCATCGAGGTGCTGGAGGTTCGCTTCCATCGCGCCGATCTCCCGCTCGAAACCAGCCAGGCCATCTATGATCGGATGACCTCGGAACGGCAACGCGAAGCCAAGGAACTCCGGGCACAGGGCTTCGAGTGGGCTCAACTCATCCAGGCAAAAGCCGACCGCGAGCGCACCGTCATCCTCTCCGAGGCGCAGCGCCAGGCCAAGATTACCCATGGCGCGGCGGATGCCGAGGCCAACCAAATTCTCTCCAATGCCTTCGGCAAGGATCCCCAGTTCTACAAACTGTATCGATCGCTGCAGACCTACCGACTCGCATTGGCGAATGCCGCTCCGACGATCGTGCTGTCGCCGGACACCGAGTTCCTGCGCTACTTCAAAACCGGCCCTGGCACATCGACGAAACGGTAGGGATGCCCATGTTCCCTGGAACGCGACAGCGGCACAACTGGCGGCAGGTGCTGGCTATGCTCGGGCCGGGTTTGGTCGTCATGCTGGCCAACTCGGAAGTGGGCAGCGTGATTACGGCGGCGCAAAGCGGCGCCCGCTGGGGATACCGGCTCTTGCTGTTTCAGTTCATGATCATTCCGCTCCTCTACGCGGTGCAAGAGTTGGCGGCGCGCCTGGCGCTCGGAACCGGCGTCGGTTACGGCGAATTGATGCGCCAGCATTTCGGCCGGGGCATGACTTTCGTCTCGATCGCGGTCCTGGCGATCAGTTGTTTCGGCACGTTGGTCACGCAGCTGGCGGGTTTGGCGGGTGTCGGCCAGTTGTACGGCGTCCCGGTGTGGACGACGATCGTCGTGCTGATT